>NZ_JAPIVJ010000003.1:0-327407 GCF_054182245.1 Komagataeibacter sp. NFXK3 | reverse complement strand
GCTCGGCCAGATGCTGGGGCGTAATCCGGGCAGCTTCTTCGCTCAAACGGTCAAAGGCCACACGCGGTATGGTCGTGGCGCGAGCGCTGTCGAGGTTCAGGGATCGTACATACTCCAGGCGTTCCAGCAATCGCAGGATATTGCGCGCGGCTGGTGACAGGGGCGGGTTACGCAGCCACGAGAGCGAGGAGGCACTGCGATCGCCACGACGCTCCAGCATTTTGTCCAAACGACAACGGGTTTCCGGCGGCAGATCCCCTGCAAGGACGTCATGGACAAGGTGATCGGCCTGCTGGCGAGCACGGCGCACCAAGGCTTCAATGACAGTGACCGACGGCAGGAGAATGCTTCGGCGACGCATCTCGTCAATCAGGATCGCAGCCATGCGGGATGGCTGGGTCACATGATGTGCAATTGGCATCGCGAAACCGGTCATGTCATGAAATGCCGACCGATCGAAGGTTCGGTAGCCATAACGCTTCATCAGGTGGGCCAGATGGGATCGACGGGTTTCGTCACGACGTCCGTAATGGGACCAGAGCCCAGGGGACAGGTCGAGCTGCCGCGCAACAAATGACAGAATGGGAGCCGGTGGTGTTTCACCAGATTCCAGCACCCGTCCCGGCCAGCGCATGTAGAGCATGACCATCGCAAAACCCAATCGGGAGGTTTCTCCGCGGCGGGTTGCGATCAGATCGAAGTCATCCTGGCTGAGTGTAAAATGTCTCGTGATCTCGCGATCATCGACAGAAGGCTCGTAATGTCGGGCGAGAGCTTCACGGGTCAGAAGACGGCGCCGCGCCATGATCGGATGTCTCCTTCATGTGTCCGGAAGGGGATCATTGAACGGACGATCACTGGTTCACCTGCCAAGGCAGAAAAACAGCCGAAAGCCGAGTCTCATATAGATGGTACCATATTTTTTGCATTGATGGGGCGTTATACGTTACACTTTCCCGCATGACGCACACATTGATCGGCTATGCCCGATGCTCGACGGACAAACAGGACCTCGCGGTCCAGCAGCAGGAACTTCTCAAACTCGGTGTTGCTGCCGATCGCATCTACACGGACAAAGGCTTTACTGGCACGAACCGGGAGCGACCCGGCCTTGATCAAGCCCTTGCGGCTGTTCGCAGTGGCGATACTTTGGTCGTGCCAAAGCTTGATCGGCTGGCCCGATCTGTCCCTGACGCGCGAGCCATTGGCGATAGTCTGACAGCCCGTGGTGTGAAGCTTCAACTTGGGAGCAGCATTCACGATCCGTCAGATCCGATGGGTAGACTGTTTTTCAACATCTTGGCGACTTTCGCGGAGTTTGAAGCCGATCTGATCCGGATGCGCACCCGCGAAGGCATGGCGGTCGCCCGCGCCAAAGGCAAGCTACGCGGGAAAAAACCTAAGCTCTCTGACCGGCAGCAGAAGGAGCTTCGCCGGATGTATGATACCGGCGATTACTCCATCAGCGATCTAGCCGAAGTCTTTTCCATCTCTCGTCCGACAGTCTATCGAGCTCTCAGCAGAACAGCCTCAATGTTCTTGTCGGGTTCACTCTAAGCGTACGTAAAGTACACTTTCGTGTCGTGACCCCTAATATCGGGCATGAAAAAACTTAATCGTGAGGTTGGTAACGGATTTATTATAATTGTATCAATAGTCACAGTAATCCGCCAAAAAAACGGTAGACTCATGCCCCTTTCGGCAACCTGCCCTGCAAGCGGAGCGTAGTGGAGAAATATTTTTTACTTCGGAGCGCCTTCTGGTGAAACCATTACGGTTTTACCGTAAAACCGTCGTGCGCCATTGGCCGCATCAATGGATCATACCTGTGGTTACGGAACAGTGTTGCGCTGCCCGCTCGCCGGGGTATCAGGAGCGATAAAGCGCAGAGTTTTCAGATGACGCCGGAAAGGCATAACGCAAATAAATCCACCTTGAAAACGAGCATAATGAGAACTGACCTTATATAAAGTGCGACACCCCCCATTATGATGGGCGAAACGGCACTCTTTGCACCATCCTGGGTTATGGCGGCACATCCCATGCCAGCAAGGCAGGCATCATGCCTGTCAGCCCCGCACGTGGCATACCTGATGACGCAACACCCCAATACCGTGAGTTCGTGGCCGAATGGGGGCGCGAATGGGCATAGCCACTCCTATCTCACGCCACGGGAATTGCTGGATTATGACTGGACATACAACGTGCGGCCTGGAGGCTTGCCCAACTTTAAGGAATGGGTGGCATGGAGCGACAATAACAAAGCAAAAGCACCGGACAACTATCGCGCCGCCATAATCGGTCGCTCCATTCGCCATGTCAGTACAGGCGCAATGAAAAAACTTCTTGAACAGTATCACGCCCTTTCGCCCGGCCTAAAGCGGGTTTCTTTTCTGGCGGAACATGCAGACACGTACGCACAGGCGTGCATGGCATCTCCCCGCCTGTGCCGCGACCGGCTTTTTCTGAGCAGAAACAGTGCCGGTTCTGCTGCATATCGCGCGCAGCACTTCAGGGCTCGCTCGATAGGATGCGGATCGTGTTTTTCTTCAACAACTGACCCTGCTGCCGATGGAGCCGCAGACCATGCCGGCCATCGGGGGATCGCACCCGGCCCGCGGGTCGGGATCAGCATCGTCTATATACGCGTATATATAGACGATGACACACCTGTCCCTCATCATGCGCTGTCATGTCAGGCAGCCTGGCGGGGCAGAAGATCGTGCAGCGTGGTCTGGTCCAGCACATCAAGGAAAGCCGTAAGCGAGCGGGCCAGCAGATGACGCAGGCGACACATATCGGCCAGAACGCAGGCCTGACCATATTCTGGCTGGCAGGCTTTCATGGAGAGCATGTCCGCCTCCATCATGCGCACGATGTCGCCGATGATGATCTCATGTGGCATGCGCGGCAGTTCCAGCCCCCCTGCCCGGCCCCGACGGGTATCAACGACCCCGTTGGTAGAAAGCCGATTGACCACCTTGACGAGATGATTGTGGGAAATGCCATGATTTTCGGAAATTTCATGCACGGAAACGCGCCGACCAGGGTTTTGTCCCAGATAAACCAGAACACGAATGGCATAGTCGGTATGAAGGGTCAGGCGCATGGTATCTGGGCTCTGGCTCCCTGTCTTGTAAAGCCCGCCTGCATGATGCAGCAGCAGGCGATAGGCCAAGGCGACGGCGTGCGGGGCATGGTATTCCTGTTATTACACTGTGTGGACCAATTTCCTCATACCATATCAAAAAAGACCGCTGCCGTCCTTATTGCAACCGGAAAATACGGCCTTTTCATCATATATATAAATCTTATATAGGCATAAGTAGAAATTATAGATAGCACGGCATGGGTCATGCCGATGCGCGCGTTTTCTCAATCCCGTGCAGAGCGGATTTCCAGAAAATCACATGCCTTCAGCTTGCCTGCATGGGCCTGATTTACAGTTTTTTAGGCTCATGCAGGATATCATGCAGCGTAATGCGATCGAGCACCGACATGAAAGCATTGAGCGATTTGGCAAACAGCCCGCGCAGGCGGCATGCATCCGCCAATATGCACGCCTGGCCGTTTTCAGGATTACAGGACACAATTCTGCCCATATCCGCCTCCATAAGGCGAATGATATCTCCGATAATGATCTGGTGCGGCGCGCCGGCCAGTTCCAGGCCGCCACTGCGCCCGCGCCGCGCCAGAATGACACCGTTGCTGGACAGACGGTTCACCACCTTGACCAGATGATTCTGGGAAATGCGGTGGGTCTGGGCAATCTCCTGAATCGCAACCCGTCTACCCGGGTTCTGCCCAAGGTAGATGAGGGTGCGAATGGAGTAGTCGGTGTAAAGAGTAAGGCGCATGGCGTGTCATGACGCCTGTAGCGTGATCTCGGTATGATCTGGCGCAATGATGTGTTCCGCAAGCACAAGATTTGCAGCGGAAATCGGGGGAGAAATATAAAAACCCTGAATCCGGTCCGCGCCGATCTCGCGCAGCATTTCCAGCTGGCCTTTTGTTTCCACGCCGCTCACGGTCACGCTCAGCCCGAACGCATGAGCCAGTCCAATCAGATGCGCCACCACACCACGCGCCTGCTGGCTGGTTTCAATGTCTTTTACCAGCCTGCGTGAGATTTTGGCCTGCGTGAAAGGAATCGTGCGCAGAACCGCGATTGGCAGCGTCGCCAGCCCGAAATCATCCAGCGTCAGCTGAAAGCCGATTTCGGTCAGTTCCTGAAGGCGCTGCAGAACGCGATCGGAGCGCCTGCCAGCCAGAACGTTTTCCGATACTTCCAGCACGTAATCGGATGCCTTGCCGCCCTGCCGCTTTATTTCAGCCTCAAGGTCATTCTGGAATCCGATATTGAGCAGGTCCAGCCGCGAGAGATTGATGGTCAGGTTGGGATAGGTATCAAGGCTCGTATTCCACATCCGCATGTCATTCTGAAAGGACTTGACCAGGCGCGTGCTCATGACCTGCGCCAGGGCGGCATCAAGGAACACATCACGGAAACTTTCCGCCGCCAGCAGGCCGCGCTGCGGGTGGTGCCAGCGCAGCAGAGCCTCGATCTGGTCGCACTTGCCGGTGCTGAAATTCATGATCGGCTGGTAGTAAAGCTCGAACTGGTCCTTCTGCACCCCCTCACGCGCATCATTGAGGATCTGCGCCCGCTCCAGCGCATGCTGGTGCAGGGTCATGTCGAACATGCGCGCCTGGTGGCCGCCCGCGCGCTTGGCGGCATAAAGCGCGATATCGGCATTCTTCTGGAGTGATTCGGCACTTTCCTGGCTGGCAATGGGGCTGACCCCGATGCTGCCCGACACATTGACCATGGTGTTGCCCACCTCGATCGGCGCTTCGAGCTCGGCCAGCAGTTTCTCCAGCATGAGGTTAAGCGGATATTTGTGCAGCGTATGGTTGAGGATGAGCGCAAACTCATCGCCCCCCAGCCGGCAGACGGCATCTTCAGGGTGAACAAGGGCCAGCAGGCGGTTGGAAATCACCTTCAGCACCACATCACCCGCATGGTGGCCATGAATGTCGTTGATCTGCTTGAAGCCATCGAGATCGAACATGACCAGCATGATATCGCGGGTAATGTTCCGCGACTTATCTTCCACCGCGGTCTGGAGCACGTTGTTGAAGCCACCACGGTTGAACAGCCCCGTCAGCGGGTCGGTCGCAGCCAGCGACTTGAGCCGGTCACGGGTGTTCATCAGTTCGGTAATCTCGAAACGGGTTGCGACATATCCCTCCACCGCGCCCAGCGAGTTGTGCTTGGGCATGATGGTGGTGGCCACCCAGTACAGCGTGCCATCCTTGGCCCGGTTGCAGATATTGCCGCGCCATACCTCGCCGCCCCGAATGGTGCGGTACATCTGCCTGAAAAAGCTCGCATCATGATAGCCGGAATTGACAATGCGATGCGTCGCCCCCAGCAGCTCTTCACGCGGGTAGCGGCTGATCTCGCAAAAGCGGTCATTCACATAGGTAATCACACCGCGCACATCGGTAATGGCCACGATCAGGACATTGTCCACAACATCAGCCCAGAAATCCGAATCCTGGTGGGTCAGCGCGCGCAGGCGATCATCGTGCTTGAGTGACATGGCATATGGCTCCATCTATCCCTTAGCGGATCAGGACTTTGCAGGGGTTGCCGGGCTTGCGGCGGCAGGCTTGGCTGTAGGCGCAGCGTCTTTTTTGCCGCCATTCCCGGGCTTGCCATCCTTTTTGGCGCGGGCTGCCTCGATTTCACGAATGACGGCGGGCGCGCCGCCACGGCGCACCCAGGCTTCAAGATCCTGCGGCGCCAGCGGCTTGGCGAACAGGTAGCCCTGCATCACGTCGCAATTGAGTTGTTCCAGCAGGTCGCGCTGCTGCTCGGTCTCGACGCCTTCGGTCACCACCGTCATGCCCAGCCGCGAGCCGATGCCGATCACCGCCATGGTCACGGCCTGGGCGTTGGTATCATGCTCGAAATCGTTGATGAAGCTGCGGTCGATCTTGATCTCGGTCAGCGGCAGGCGGGTCAGGCGCGAGAGCGAGGAGTAGCCGGTGCCGAAATCATCCATCGACAGGCCGCAGCCGATATTGCGGATCGACTGGAGCACTTCCTCGGTGTCGCGGCTGTTATCCATCATCACGCTCTCGGTAATTTCCACCGTCAGGCGCGAAGGCTTGAGGTTATGGTCCTTGAGCAGGGCCGCGATATGCTCGGGCAGCGCACGGTTGCGGAAATGCACGGCGGACAGGTTCACGGCCACGGTGGGCACATGGATGCCGTCACGGTCCCACTTCACGATCTGGCGGCAGGCCTCGAGCAGCGACCAGCGGCCAATGGCCTCGATCTGGCCGGTCTCCTCCGCCACGGCGATGAAGCGCGAGGGGAAGATGTTGCCAAGATGCGGATGGTGCCAGCGCGACAGTGCCTCCACACCGCTGAGTTCAAGCGTATGGGTACGCACCTGCGGCTGGTAGTGCAGGTTGAGCATGCCCTGCGCCAGCGAATCACGCAGCGCCGAACCCAGCACCAGCCGGTCCTGCGCCACCTGGTTCTTTTCCAGGTTGGCGAAGCGAAAGATGCCGCGCCCGTCTTCCTTCGCCTGGCGCATGGCGGTATCGGCATGGCTGAGCAGGGATTCACTGTCCGGCCCGTTGGCAGGGAAGGTGCTGATGCCGATCGAGCACGAGATAGACAGCGTGTTCTGCCCGATCTGGAGCGGACGACCGATGGTTTCGAGCAGCTTGTGCGCGATCTCCTCGATCTGCTTGCCTTCGCAGTCGGGCACCACCACCACGAATTCATCACCGCCCGAGCGGCTGAGCACGTAATCCTCCTTGGCGATGGAGCGGATGCGCCCTGCGATCTCGACCAGGAACTGGTCGGCATAGACATGGCCAAGCGCATCGTTGATATCGCGGAAACGGTCGATATCGAGCATGAAGATGGCGAACTGCCGGTTGCCGGGCTGGGCGATGATGTCTTCCATGACCCGATGCAGCGCGCCACGGTTGAGCAGGCCGGTCAGGCTGTCATAGCGGGCAAGCTGGGTCATGTGGGTCTTGGTGGCGTGCTGCTCCAGCGCCAGCGCGCAGAAGGGCAGGCACGCCCCCACAAGGCGCTGCGGCCACGCGCCAAGCTGGTTGGACTCGCGCAGGTACAGCGCGAAGATGCCCGTTATCCGTCCGTCACCGGCCATGACGGGTGCCGCATAGCATGACTGCAGCCCCAGCGAGCGGCACATGGACTGATAATTATCCCACACCAGCCGACCGGTATAGGAGGCATTGGCCTTGAGCTTTTCTACATCCGAGGGTGACGGCACGGTGGTTTCAAGCGCATTGCGGATGCGCGGCGGCAGGGCGGAGGTGCAGATCACCCGCCAGGGCTGCGCGTCATCAAGCACCAGCAGGGCCGCGACCGAATTGGGCACGAAGGCTTCAACCTTGCGGCAGATCAGCTCGCCAAGATCCTGGATCAGCATGTCGCTGGCCAGCGCCTGCAGCACGTCGTTCTGCAGGATCAGGATCTTGCGCCGCTGGCTCTCCTCCGTGACGTTCTTCATCACGCCCATGTAGTAGGTGAGCCGCTTGTCCCCCTGGCCGATCTGCACCTTGGAGAGCGAAAGCTCGCCACAGATGTATTCCCCATCGGCGCGGGTGAACTCCACCTCGCGCGATGTGCCGACAATGCGGTTATGCCCCGTCTCGCGATTGCGATCGATGTAGCGGTCATGCTCATGGCGCAGGCGGATGGGTACCAGGCAGTCCACATTGCGGCCGATCACGTCGGCCCGGGGGATGCCCCACAGGGATTCCGCCGCCTGGTTATAGAAGATGATCTCGTTTTCCTGCCCGATGATGACGGTTGCATCAATGGCCTGCTCAAGGGCGGGAAGAAGGATTTCTGTGGTGAGGGCTGTGATATCGGGCATCGTCGTGCGGTCTTTCTTCTCTGTCATTCGGGGTGGGCCACGATCGCCCGCAAGCGGTCAGGATCAAGAATATGGATGGCGCGGCGTTCCCGGGAGATGAGCTGCTCCCGATGGAAGGCACTGAGCAGGCGGCTGACGGTCTCGGTAGTCAGGCCAAGGAAATCGGCCATGTCCGCGCGTGAAATGGCCGGGTCAACGGGCCAGAGTTCACCCGGCCCCATGCGCGTGCCCTGGCCGAGCAGGAAGGTGGCCAAGCGCTCGCGCGCGGTCTGGCGGCCAAGCATGAGCAGCCGGTTATGCAGGCTGACCAGCAGCTGGCGGGCGGAATTGAGCGAGGCCGCGCAGGCGCCGGGCGATGTTTCGTGCAGACGGCTCATATGGGGTGCCGGCACGCACACCACCTGCAGGTTGCGCATGGCTTCGGCGCTGTAATGGTAGCGCGTGCAGGGATAGGCGGGGAGCACGTCGCCTTTATGGGCAAAACCGATAATCTGACGCCGCCCGTCAGGCAGCGATTTGAAAAGGCGAGCGCCTCCGGCCACCACATGGAAATGCGTGCTGGCGGGCATGTCTTCCGTCATGAATTCCTGACGTTCGGAAAATGTCCGTTTCATTCCATCAGAAGACAGAGAAGGCTGCACAAGAGACATGTTAATTTTTTCCTGTTCTCAACACGATTACGTATGATCTCATTAATGACATATTTTCGCCATAAGTTAATTTGTAAAAAAGATGCAGAATATACGATACGGTTTTTTAACCATTTCTGACAGTTTATACTTTCAGTTAATGATTAACAGTATACCGGACCGTATAATGTAAGTGTCCACCACGGATCGGGACTTCGCCTTCTCTATCGCGATACCCCACGGGGCATGACACAACGCCCCCTGCCCAACCCCGATGACCGGCACCGATTTCCATGCCTGCGGCACGCGATCCGTATCGCGCATGGCATGCCTTGGGCATGGCTGCGTTATCATTGATTCCGATCATTGCGACCGGGCTGCTGCCGTCCGTCAGGCAGATGAGACCCAAATCCTCCCGTGGCGTCCCTGAAGGAACCGGGGTTGCCTTTGCCTTCTCCTGTCAGGGCCGGGCGGAAGATAATCCGTTATCCGGCACCTGGTGGGTTGCCTCGCCTGTATGCCGCGGGGCGCGTGCCCCGTGGCGTTCTGCCGCCCCCTGTGTGGCCTGTCGTCGGGCCGGGAGCATGGCCGTGCACACCCGCGTGGTCAGTGTGCAACGGACCGGATACGCGCTGTCAGCGCGCCGTCACGCCCTGCGGGCGGGAAACAGACAGCCATGCCAGGATGTCGGGCCACATGACCCATGACCGGCAGGGCGGTTCATTCCCCTCCCCCATGGCGCAACCATGAGCCTTCAATCTCACGGTGATGATTTAAGATTTTATGAAAGTTTTCAGAAATTTCTAGAATATAAAATATATGGCATATAATATGCATCTTACTGAAAAGGCGGGTATTTTTTAAAATTCGCGAAAAACCGCCATAATTTTCAAATCGTATCGCAACGGTCTTTTTTTGAACAACAGGACGTGAACAGTCCCCTATCCACCCTGCGACTCACTTCCGGCCAGACGCACCGGCAGGCAGGCCCGTAAGAATCATGGCCGTAGTGGGGCGGGTGGCCGCGACATAAAGCAGTTGCTGCGCTTCAAGCACATTGGTGGCGGCACGGCGGCTGATATCGCCCACATCCACGAACACGCGGCCGAACGTACTGCCCTGCGCGGTATGCACGGTCATGGCGTAAACCGCCTGGAGCCGCCCGATGTTGCGGCGGAACACAAAGCGGTGCTGCCAGCGCGCGCGCTCAAGGGCGGCCTCGCGCTTCAGGCGCTGCTCGACCGCCCCCATATCCGCGCCGGGGCGCAGGATGGCCACCGGCGTTTCATCGCCCGCCAGGGTGCGCAGCACCACATCATATACCGGCAGTTCGGTAGTCCATCCGGGCACCTTTGATGTAGCGGGAAAGGCATGGCGCAGCATGCCGGGGCGGATATCGGCAATTTCCGCCTCCTCGTTGGTGGCCACCATCACGCGCCGGCCTTCCACATCCATGACCGGAACGCGGGCAATCACGCGCTCGCCCACCACAAAGGGCATGGGTGTCTCGCCCCCATGCACCCACCGGCGCACGGCGCGGTTGACGGCATCGACCCGCGCATTGGTCCAGCACAGGTAGCGGAACGCATCGCTATCGGCCCGGAAGGCATCGGAGGTGAACGCACGCTGCATCCAGGCATCTGGCGTGCGTGGCACGAACAGGCCGGCACCCTCATGGTGGCTGGCGCGGCACCATGACCAGTCCAGCGGGCCGCCCTGGCTTTCGCGGATAGCGGTGGCGGCGGCCACCAGCGGGTTGTCCGCCGCCTGCCGCACCACGGTTTCGAGATGCGAGGCAGAGCGGATGGCGAAGGACGGGCTGATCGCCTCGCCCACCGGCGGCAGTTGCGCCGGGTCGCCTACAAACAGCACGAAGCGGTCAGGCACGAGGTCGCGCACCCAGCGCATGAGTTCGGAGCCGACCATGGAGCATTCATCAATGATGATGACATCCGCCGTGATCGGCTCGGGCCGATCGGCGCGCTGCAACACTTCGCGGCCATCCTGCGCGCCGGGCTGGAGCGAGAGCACGTTATGAATGGTGCGACACGGCGCAAGCCTGCCCACCCGCGCCTTGAGCACGGCGGTGGCCTTGTGGGTGGCGGCGGTAAACACCACGTCCGCCCCCTGCTTGTGCAGCGCGCGGGCCACCTGCTGCATGAGCGTGGTCTTGCCCGTACCGGCGTAACCGGTCAGCAGATGCGTGGCCGAGACCCCGCGCGCAGCCAGGATTTCAGCCAGCGCACGCTCCTGGCACGCGGTCAGGACCGTGCGGGACATGATATGCTGGATCCTTTGGGGGGCTTGGGCGGGCGCATCGGAGAGGAAAGCGTTCCTTCAGGGCAGTGCATGGGTGGGGCAGTATTAGGCCGCCCCCTGCAAACGGGCCAGCACAAATGCATGGCGCATCAATGAAATGCACCGGTGCTCCGGCCGGAAAATGGACATGACCTGACGCGCGGCAATCCCCCCATTACGCTGAACCACGCCTGACGCAGGGCGTTACAGGCAGCATGATGCCTCGCTGCACTCCTGACGCCATGGCCGACCGCGATGCTGGCATGCATGCCAATGTTCCGCCCTGCCCCTTCCCCACACGCGGGAAAACCGGCACGACGGCGCAACCCATCGCCCTTCAGCTAAGAGTAAAAGCTCCCTTGCCGCTTTCCTTCGCCTTTGGCGCCCGCGCCCTGCGCTCGCTGCGCCATCGCCACTACGCCATCTGGGCCAGCGGGGCTGTCGTGTCGAACATTGGCACCTGGATGCAGCGCACGGCGCAGGACTGGCTCGTGCTGACCCAACTGACCGCGCATGACGCGACGGCAGTAGGCATGACCATGGCTTTCCAGATGGCGCCGCAACTGCTGTTCCTGCCCTGGACGGGCTATGCCGCCGACCGTTTCGACCGCCGCGCCCTGCTTATGCTCACACAGGGGTTGATGGGGACCCTGTCACTGGGGCTTGGCATCCTGACGGTCAGCGGCATGGCACGGCTGTGGGAGATGTATGTCTTTGCCTTCCTGTTTGGCAGCGTGGCCGCCTTTGATGGCCCGGCACGCCAGACCTTCGTATCGGAGCTCGTCGGGCGCGACGACCTGCCCAATGCGGTGGCGCTCAACTCGGTCTCCTTCAATGCCGGGCGCATGCTGGGGCCGGTCGCGGCGGGGGCATGCATTGCCGCGGTGGGCACGGGGTGGGCGTTCGTGCTCAACGGCCTTTCGTTCATTGCCGTGCTCATGTCGCTGCTGGCCCTGAACGGACGGGCCGTAGCACCTCCCGCAAGGCGCGGCGCACGGGGCCTGCTGGCAGGATTCCGCTATGTGTGGCGGCAGCCCGACCTGCGCACCATCATGCTGATGCTTCTGCTCATTGGCATGTTTGGCCTGAACTTTCCGCTGTTCATTTCCACCATGGCAGTCAGCGTGTTTCATGTCGGCGCAGGGCAGTATGGGCTGCTCAGTGCGTGCATGGCGGTGGGCACCATGATGGGTGCCGTCCTAGCGGCAGGGCGTGAAAAGGTCTCGATGGCAACGCTGCGCACGGGCGCGCTGCTGTTTGGCGTGGGATGCCTGCTGGCTGCCATTGCCCCCGGCTACGGGCTGTTTGCCGGGGCCCTCGGGCTGGTGGGGCTTGCAACCCTGACCTTTACCACCACGACCAACAGCCTGATGCAGCTTTCAGCCACCCCTGAGATGCGGGGCCGCGTCATGGCCATCCGCCTGGCCGTGGCGCTTGGGGGCACCCCCGTTGGCGCGCCCATCGTGGGGTGGGTGGCCAATCATCTGGGCCCGCGCTGGGGGCTGGGGCTGGCGGCGGCCTCCGGCTTTGCGGCGGTGCTGGTGAGCCTGCGGACCCGAAGTCCTGAAGCGTGCCTGAAAACAGACCATTGATAAAAACGAAAAGTTTTTTGTTTCGCCTTTTCCGAAGCTTTTTGAAAAAAGCTTCGCCCAAAACTTTTATGAATGTTTTCCGGCCTGATCGCCTACATTTCGCGCCGCCATCAGGCGCAGCGGCGGCCGTTCACCCACACTTCCTGCACGCTCAGGTCAGCCCCCATCACCACAATATCGGCCCGGCGGCCGGGCATGAGCACGCCCCGGTCATGCAGGCCCAGCCAGTTGGCGGCATGCGTGCTGACCAGTGCAGCCGCCTGTGGCAGCGAGGCACCCGCCTGCATGGCATTGCGCAACGCCTGGTCCAGTGTCAGCACGCTGCCCGCCAGCGTGCCATCGGGCAGCCGCGCCACGCCATCGGCCACCATCACGTTCTGCCCGCCAAGTTCGCTCGGGCCATCGCCCGCGCCGGTGGCGCGCATGGCATCGGTTACAAACACCAGCCGGTTCCCCATGACCCGATGCGCCAGCCGAAACAGCGCGGGATGGACATGATGGGTATCAAACACCATCTCGGCATAGGCCATGTCGCTGCACAGCAGCGCCGCTGCCGCCCCCGGCGCGCGCGCCATGACCGGCGGCATGGCGTTGAACAGATGTGTGCCCCCTGCCGTGCCGCCCATGCCGCAGATACGGCATATGGCCCGCTCCGCCTGCTCGTAACCCGCCAGCGTATGGCCGATATTGACCCGTATGCCCGCATTGACGAATTTCTGGATGGCGGCATCGACCTGCTCGAGTTCCGGGGCCAGCGTTACAACCTTGATGGCGCCGGTCTCGATCACGGCATTCACCCGCGCGGGCGTGGGCAACACGGTAAAAGGCGGCTGCGCACCGCGCTTGTGCGGGTTGATGAACGGCCCTTCCAGATGGGCGCCGGGAATGCTGGGGCCGCCATAAATGCCAATGTGCATGACATCGGCCACGGCATGCAGCGCCGCCATCACATCAATCCACGGTGCAGTGATCGTGGTGGGCAGCAGTGTGGTCACGCCATGCGCCAGATGGAACATGCCCAGATGGCGGATGGCATCCACCCCATCCATCATGTCAGCCCCGCCCCCGCCATGCACATGGCCATCGATAAAGCCGGGCAGAATGTAGCGATCAGGCACAAGCGAGAGCGGGCGCACATCGGTTATGGTCGTATCAAACACGACGCGCCCCGGCATGACCCGGTCTGGCAGTACGATGTGGCCATCAATATTCACGGTGCGGCGTTCCCTATCGGGCAAGGGGTGAAGACATTATGGCCCTGTTAACCCACCGCACCCTGAAATGCCATATCCTGTGTGATACGCCCGCAATCAAGATTTGAATAAGATATGTATCAGATACAATAAATATCCTGCCTGTAAAGAATATGGCCATTACATGACGGATTGATATTTCCTGCGCCATGAAGGGCTGCACCTCCCCATGCGGGGTGCCATCGTGACAGGTGCAATGCCGCCTGTCCCGCCCGTTGATGCATGGACATGAACCACATGCAGGCGGGGCCCGGGTTATTCTTCACGCACCACGAGGCCGAGCCCGCCGGGTCTGACCAACCGCTGGCCCCTGCCCTGCCCATCGTGGCGCAGCCGGGCCAGCGCGGCCTGGCTGCGCACCTTCAGCTCACCACGCCGCCTGACTGATAGGCGGAGAACCAGGCGGCCAGTTCCTCCGCTGGCAGCGGCTTGGAGAACATGTAGCCCTGCAGCACATCACAATCCATGTCAGCCAGCAGGCGGCGCTGTTCTTCGTGTTCCACGCCTTCGGCCACCACGGTCATGCCCAGGCTCTGGCCAATGCGCACCACGGCCATCACCACCGCGCGCACCTTCTCGATGCTTTCCAGCCCGGTCATGAAGCTGCGGTCGATCTTCACCTCATTGACCGGCAGGCCTGCAAGGTTGGACAGGCTGGAAAAACCGGTGCCAAAATCATCCATCGACATGCCAACCCCCATTTCACGCAGCTTCTGGGCCACGCGAATGGTGCGTTCGTAATTGTCGATCATGGTGCTTTCGGTAATTTCTATGGTCAGGCTCTCGGGCGGGATTCCGGTCTCGGCCAGCAGTTCGGTCACGAACTGCGGCAGTGTTTCATCACGGAAATGCAGCGGCGAAAGGTTGACCGAGACCACCGGCACCTCCACGCCATCACGAATCCACTGCGCCATCTGGTGGCATGCCGCGCGCAGCGACCACTTGCCAATGGCCTCGATCTGCCCGGTTTCCTCTGCCACGGTAATGAAGCGCGCGGGCGAGACAAAGCCCAGCGAGGGATCGATCCAGCGCGAAAGCGCCTCCACGCCATAAAGCCTGCCGCTGCTGGCATGAACCTGCGGCTGGTAGAACAGGCGCAGCCGGTCATGGGCAATGGCATCGCGCAGGGCGGCAGCCAGGATGAGGCGGTCGCTGGCCTGCTGGTTCATGCGCGGGCTGAAGAAGCAGCAATGCCCGCCGCCATTCGCCTTGGCCTGGAACATGGCGGTCTCGGCATTCTTGAGCAGGGTGTCGCCGTCCTCGCCATTTTCAGGGTGAACCGCCACGCCAAGGCTGGCCGAAAGGCTGACCGGCACATCGCCAATATGCGATGGCACGGCCAGCACGCGCAGGATATGGGCGCTGAGCGTGGAGGCATGCTGCTGCTCGCCATTGGTCACGATGGTGAACTGGTCGCCACCGCTGCGCACCAGCGTGTCGTCTATGCTCAGCACCTCACGCAGCAGGGCGGCAATGCGGGCGATCAGGTCATCACCCGCCGTATGGCCAAACACGTCGTTGATATGCTTGAAGTTGTCTATGCCCACGGTCACGAGCATGAGGTTGCCCCGCACGGCGCGGCGCAGCATGCGCGGCATGTTCTGGCGCAGCCAGCGGCGGTTGGGCAGGCTGGTCAGCAGGTCAAAGTCGGACAGGCGGTTGATGTGCTCCTTCGCCTCGTGCCGCTCTATGGCCAGCGTGCACAGGTGCAGGCTGGTGGCCACGGCTTTCTGGCAGGCGGCATCGGGCAACGAACTGGTGCGCGAGTAGCAGGTAAACACGCCCGCCACGCGGTTGTTGCGCAGGATGATGGGCGTGGCACGCGCGGCCTTGATGCCGTTATGCAGGGTCTGCTCGCGCATGTGCTGCCAGCGCGGGTCGTGGGCGATGTCCGGGCTTTCGGCGATGGAACCGGTGCTGGCGGCAACGCCCGAGCAGGCGGCGTCCGGGCCGATGGGCAGCGTGTCATACAGCTTGACCAGCGAGAGCGGCAGGCTGGCGCGGCCCTTGCATTTCAGCCGGTCGTCCTTTTCCACCAGGTAGATGGCGGGCATGACATCGGGAATGTAATGCTCGATGCGGCGGCAGATGAAGTCCATGACCTCATGCAGGCCCAGATCGCTTGAAATCGCTTCCAGCGTGTCACGCTGCAGGCTGTCAAGGAAGTGCTGCTCGGTAATATCGGTCAGCACCACCACGATGTTCTCGATCTCGCCGCTGTCATTGAACACGGGGTTCATGGCCGCCGAGACCCAGATATCGCGCCCGCTGGCGTGGCGGGCGCGGATATCGAGCGTGAAGCCCTTGGCGTTGCGCGCGCCCTCGTGCAACTGGTTGAGAATGCCGATATCGGTCGTATCGCCTGCCAGGATGACCGACAGGCCATGCCCCGTCACCCGCTCGGCGCCAAAGCCGAACATGTCGCTGAAGGCGCGGTTGACATAGATGATGCGGAATTCGGGGTCGAGAATGGCCACGCCGCGATCGGTCTCGCGCACCACGAGCGAGAGCAGGCGGATCTTTTCGCGGTCATCGACTTCCTGCGAAATATCGCGGATCAGCGCCATGTAGCCGATCTTGCCATCCACCGCGATGCGCGACAGCGAGAGGTTGGCCCAGAAGGTCGTGCCATCGAAGCGCTCGACACAGACCTCGCGGCTGGTGCCGACGATCTTGTTGATTCCGGTCTCGCGGTTGTGGCGGATCAGGTCATCATGGGTGGAACGGATGTTACGCGGCACCAGCACGTTGACGTTGCGCCCGATCACATCCTGCCGCGAACAGTGCCACAGGCCTTCCGCCGCCTTGTTGAAAAAGGTGACGGTGTTATGTTCATCAATCAGGACAACGCCAAGAATGGTCTGTTCCAGCGCGGGCAGGACGGTTACCTGCATGTCGTCTATCATGTCGCGGGGCATCTGGCTGTAGGTCTCCGGCTGGCTGAAAGCGAACGGGGGTAAGGCTGAAATCGTGACACCTGATTTTATGTTCCGGGCCACTGTAATAAGTGACAGCCAGCATGATGTTTCATACCCATGACTGTGTTAATAAAGAGTATATGCAAAGGCGTATAAAATATTGTACACCTCATGCATGTAATAAACAGGGTAAATGCAGCCCTGAAGGACGCCACAGGGGTGGCGTGAATATCCAGGCGCGACCGGATGGGGCGCCTGGAGCGTTCCCCGCTTTTTTTCGCCGCGCTGTCACTTAATGGTGGGGTCGCGTGCATTGCTGGAAAAACCGGTGCCGCAGGTATAGCATACCATCCCGCGTCGCATGCAGGAGCCTGTATGGCACAATCGAGGTTCCGTTACCCTACCGGTCAGGCGCTCCTGCCCGGTCCTGTCCCCCATCGAGCGACCCGCCGGGGCAAAAGTGAAATGACGCAGCATGACTGAACAGGCATCCCACAAGGCAGGTGACGAAGGCATCCAGCCCCATGGCTGGCTGCTGGCGTGCGATGCGCGGCTGGGGCATATCGTGCGCTGGTCGGCCAACGCGCCGGCGCATCTGGGGCGCGACGGGCTGGAGGTCGGCCTGCCGCTGCGCGACGCGATCGGCCGCGAGGCCACCCACAACATCCGCAACGCGCTGGCCATGCATGGCGAGGCCCATCGCAGGCCGGCGCTGGTCTTTGGCCAGGCCCTGCCCGGTGGCGGGCGGTATGACGTGGCCATCCATACCGCAGGCCCCGACATCATGCTGGAATGGGAGCCGGCCCTGAGCGAACGCGACGGGGCGCACCTGTCGCTGCTGCGCACCATGATCGACCGCATACGCGAGATTACCGACTTCGACCGGCTGTTCCGCACGGTCGTGCGCCTGCTCTCGGGCGTGCTGCGCTATGACCGCGTCATGCTCTACCGTTTTGCCGAGGACGGGTCGGGCAAGGTCGAGGCCGAACATCACGGCCCCAACCTCGAAAGCTTCCTTGGCCAGCACTTTCCCGCCTCCGACATGCCCGCCCCCGCGCGCAGGCTGTACAGCACCAACCTCATCCGCGTGATCGGCGACGTGGCGGCCGTGCCCGTGCCCGTGATCTCGCCGGGCCACCCCCTGCCGCCCGACCTGTCGCACACCCATCTGCGCGCGGGCACGCCCAACCATTACAGCTACATGCGCAACATGGGCGTCGCGGCCTGCGCATCAGTCTCGCTGATGGTGGATGGCCGCCTGTGGGGCATGATCGTGTGCCATCACTACAGTGCCCATGTGCTCAACATGAGCGAGCGCATCGTGGCGCGCATGTTTGGCGAGTTCGTCTCGCTCCAGATCACCAACCTGCTGCGCACCAAGCGGCTGGACATGACGCGCCAGACCCATGGGCTGATCGAGACCTTTCTCAAGGGCGCCGCCCCCGTGGCGGACATGCCCGCCTACCTCATGGCGCACCTGACCGACATGCTCACCTTCGTGCAGTGCGATGGCGCGGCGTTGTGGGTGGGCGGGCAGTGGACCTATACCGGCCAGCACCCGCCGCCCGCAGCCATGGCGGCCGTGCTGGAACTCGCCCGCACCCGCGCAGGCACCCAGATCTGGCATACGAGCTGCCTTGCCGCCTACATTCCCGATGCCGCGCAGTACGTGCACGAGGCGGCAGGCGTGATGATCGTGCCGATCTCGTCGCAGCCGGGCGATTACCTGCTGGTGTTCCGTGGCGAGGAAATACGCAGCATGAAATGGGCCGCCGACCCCGCAGCCCCGCCCCGGAGCGATGGGGAGGACGGCTATTTCGGCCCGCGCAGCAGTTTTGCGGTCTGGACCCAGCAGGTGACCGGCACCTGCCTGCCATGGTCGGGCGATGACATGGAGGCGGCAACGCTGGTCCGTTCCGCGCTGATCGAGGTCATGGGCGCCTACCACCAGCTGCAGCTGCGTGAACGCGCGAACGCCGACCTGCGCCAGCGCATGCTCAACGAGGAGCTGAACCACCGGGTCAAGAACATCCTGGCCGTGGTGCAGTCGCTGGTCAGCCAGCCGGTGGAACCCGACATGACTCCCGCCCAGCACGTGTCGCGCCTGCGCGGGCGCATCCGCGCGCTGGGGCTGGCGCATGACCAGGCCGTGCGCAGCGATGGCGGCGGCCTGCTGCGCGCCCTGCTTGACGCGGAACTTGCACCCTACCGCGAGCGTTGCTTCATCACCTGCACCGGCCCGCGCATCTGGCTCACGGGCCAGGCGCTGTCGGTGCTGGCGCTGGTGGTGCATGAACTGGCCACCAACGCGGTCAAATACGGGGCGCTGGGCCAGCCGCGCGGGCGGCTTGATGTGGCGTGGTCGCATGATGCGGCATGCGATGAGTGGCGCATCACATGGCGCGAGAGCGGCGGTCCGGCCGTTACCCCGCCCCGGAGCCGGGGTTTTGGCTCGGTGCTGCTGGAGCGTGGCTTCCCGCATGAACTTGGCGGGGCTACGCATGCGCATTTTCATCCCGGCGGGCTGGAAATGATCATGCACCTGCCCTGCCGCCATGTCAGGCCCGCCCCGGAGATGGAAACCCCGGATGCGCCCCCTGATTCGTCCCACGCCTTGCCCCCAAAGGAGAATCCCGTGCTCGATGCTGACATCCTTCTGGTGGAAGACCAGTTCCTCATCGCCATGGAAGCCGAAAGCGCGATCGAGGAAATCAACATCGGGCAGGTCCGCACCGTCGCCTCCGTCTATGAAGCCATGAACGCCATCAGCACGCGGGTGCCCGACGTGGCGATACTCGATGTAAACCTTGGTGGTGAAAACTCGCTTGAGGTCGCGCGCACCCTGCGCGCGCGCGGCGTGCCCTTCATCTTCGCCACCGGCTATGCCGACCGCACCATGATCCCGCCCGAACTGCGCGACGTGCCGGTCGAGCGCAAGCCCTATTCAGCGCGTGCCCTTGCCGAAAGAATACGCCAGATCGTATCGTGATCCGAACGTTCTTTGCCTCAAGGAGATTCTCCACTGATGAAACGTCTTTCCGGCCTTCTTCGTGCTTCGTTCTCCGGCATGGCCTCCATGACAGCCCTCTGCCTGTGCGTTCCCGCCGAGGCCGCCCCCCAGCCTGAGTCCCTGCAGGTGCCGCCGGGGTTTCACATCAGCGTGGTGACGGATCAGGTGCCAAACGCGCGTGAACTGGCCCGTGGCGCGCGGGGCACCATCTTCGCGGGCACAAGGGGGCCGGGCAAGGTCTATGCCATTACCGGCGTGGATGGGGGCGGCCCGGTGGTGGTGCGCACCATCGCCGAGGGCCTGACCCTGCCTGTGGGCGTAGCCTACCATGATGGCGACCTGTATGTGTCCGACTCACAGCGCATTGTCGTGCTGCGTGATATTGAAAACCACCTCGACAAGCCGCCCAGGCCCGAAACCGTGGCAGACAACCTGCCCTACCGCATTGGCGACCATTCCTGGAAATTCATTGCCTTCGGGCCGGATAACCGGCTGTACGTACCCATCGGCGCGCCATGCAACGTTTGTGACGTGGGGCACGACTTTGGCAAGATCATCAGCATGGCCCCTGATGGCACCGACCGGCGCGACGTGGCATTCGGCATCCGCAACACGGTCGGATTCACATGGCAGCCCGGCAGCGGCACCATGTGGTTTACCGATAACGGGCGCGACAATATGGGCGATGACATGCCATCGGATGAACTCAACCGGCTTGACACGCCCGGACAGTCCTTTGGCTACCCCTACTGCCATCAGGGCAACGTACCGGACCCCGAATTCGGCAAGCAGCATGCCTGCTCCGAATTCACACCGCCCGCCCTGCTGCTTGGCGCGCATGTGGCGGCACTCGGCCTGCGGTTTTATGAAGGCACCCAGTTTCCCGCCGCCTATCACGGCAACCTGATCATTGCCGAGCACGGATCATGGAACCGCAGCCAGCTTGCGGGCTATCAGGTCGTGAACGTGGCGTTTGGCGCGGATGGCAAGCCCATGGCGCCAAAGGTGCTCGTGGGCGGGTTCCGGCAGGGGCAGCATGCATGGGGGCGGCCTGCGGACGTGCTGCCCCTGCCCGATGGCAGCGTGCTGATCAGCGATGACCTGTCCGGCTCGCTCTATCGCCTGAGCTATGGCGGGGCCGCACCCACGCCGTAAACCGCACCACCAGCCTGCCTCCTCCGCCGACGGAATGCCGCTTCCGCGCCTTGCGCAACGCGGCGGCGCCACAACCCGGCGGAGGAGTGCCGCAGGCCCATCCAGTCCAGCCAAGGAGGCATGTCATGTCCATGCGCAAAACGCTCATGCTCGCCGCCCTGCTCATTCTGCCCGGCATGGGAGCACGGGCTGCGAGGCCCCCCACGACACCAGCGCCCGCCATCCTGCCCGATACGACCCAGCCGGCCCCGCCGCAGCGGGTTTACCGGCACCTCTGGGCTGATGACAGAGGCGTGAGCCATATCGCCACCTGTCCGGTGCATGCCTTCTTTCTCAAGAGCATGTCACCCCCGGCCGGGCCGCAATGGCAGGACCCCATGGCCCCGCAGATGGCGACCATCATGATGACCGTCCAGCCCGCGCACTGGAATGGCACCTGGCACCCCGACCCCAGGCCACAATGGATCATTCCGCTACAGGGGCGGTGGTATGTGCGGGCGATGGATGGCACGCGGGTGGAAATGGGCCCCGGCGACATCCTGTTTGGCGAGGACCAGGCCGTGCGCCCCATGGCCCACGGCCCCTTTCGCGGCAAGAAAGGCCATGACGCAGGCAATATAGGCGATGGTCCGGTCACGCTCATGGTGATCCAGTCCGATGCGCCGCCGGTTACGAACCAGCCCTGCCGCTATAATTAAAGGGGCACGGCCTTATCCACAGATTCCGGGGATAGTCAGAAAGATAACCCTGTGGAAAAAACATGAAGATCTTCATTCATGCTGTAAAATAAACGATCTTTCCAAAGGGCATATGGTTCTGCCAGTGGTGCCGGGCCACACGGGCAGGCACCTCATGCGGGGCGCGTCCTCAGTCGAGCTGCTGGATGCGACGCGCCTGTCGGGCATGGTCGCGCAGGATATCACCCAGCCCCGGCAGGCAGGGTTCACAGTTTTCGACCAGCACCCGGCCATTGACGATCGTGGTGCCCGCCACGGCGGGGCCACAGCGCAGCCAGGCCTCGACCGGATCGGTCAGCGCACCCGCCAGCGCCACGTCGGACATATGCCAGATAACAAGATCCGCGCAGGCGCCGGGGCGCAGATGGCCGATCTCGTCCTCCCACCCCAGGCAGGCCGCCCCGCGTGGCCATGTCCAGCGCCTCACGCGCGCCCATGGATTCCGGGCCGCCCCGCATGCGGCCAAGCAGCATCGCGTTGCGGGTTTCCATCCACATCGAGGCATGGTCGGTCGTGGCAGAGCCGTTGCAGCCCAGCCCCACGCGCATGCCGCGCTCCTGCAGGTTCTGCACGTCGGCGCTGCCGCCGCCAATCATCATGTTCGAGCCGGGGCACTGCACAACGCTCACCCCCGCCTGTGCGAGACGGTCGATCTCGGATGAAGACGGATAGATGTAATGGGCCACCCATGAGCGCGGACTGGCCCAGCCCATCTGCTCGAAATGCTCGGTCGGCGTGCAGCCATACATGCTCAGGCTGTAATCATCCTCCTCCATGTCCTCGGCCAGGTGGGTGTGCAGGCGCAGGTCATGGCGCTCGGCCAGTGTCACGGAGTCCCGCATGATCCGCTCGGAGGCGGAGAACAGCGACGCCGGGCCAAGGGCCACCCGCCCCATGGCGCCCGGCGAGCGGTCATGGAACAGGCCGACCAGCCGCTCGCAATCGGCCATGATGGTCTCTTCATCCTGCACGAGGCCAGCGGGGGGCAGGCCACCATCTTCCACCGACCGGGTCATGCTGCCGCGTGTTGCATAGAAACGGAACCCGATGTCACGCGCCGCGCGGAACTGCGAATCGATCAGGCCGGGCCGGGGATGGACATACATGTGGTCCATCGAGGTGGTACACCCGCCCATGAGCAGCTCCACCATGGCCACGTAGGTGGCCAGATAGGTGGCCTCATCATCCAGCGCGGTCCATAGCGGATACAGCACGCGCAGCCACGTAAAGAGCTTGCAGCGCGTGACGGGCGCGTACGAGCGCGTCAGGTTCTGGATCATGTGGTGATGGGCATTGACCAGGCCGGGCGTGACCAGCCGCCCGCGCGCGCTTATGACGCGACGGGCCTCGGGCCGGGGCTGGCCAGCGGCACCAACGGCGTGAATGCGGTTTTCCCTGATCGCAATCCAGCCATCGGGAATTTCCCAGTCACGGTCGATGTAGAGGTGGGCATCACAAATCAGGATATCGATCATTACTTACCCATGCTGCCCCAGTTACCGGCATGGACAGGCCCGGCACAGGCCCGCTTCATCCCGGTTGGCTGGAGACGTAAACGCTTTATCATCACTTAAGTAAATTCATTAGGTATTTTTTCGGAACATGCCATCATCATGCGTGCCTGTCCATATGTATAGATCGGAATATTGATGTGGCAAAATGAGAATAACAACCCGCGATTGCAAAAAACAGACCCTAAAGACCGGTCTCTTTCCCTTTCAGGTTGTATGGCAGGGATAGAATTAATGTGGAAACCGTGTTTTTTTGCGATAAGTTGAAACAAAATATTAAGTTAATATATATTAACTTTATGCTTTATGATTTTATTTACAGCAGTCTATAAAAAAATCACTTTTAAAACGCCTGTTCACTTCAAGAATGCATAGGTTCTGACAGGGAAATTAGCATTTAGGTATATTTTCCTGCAATTTTGATGGCGCTGTCCTATTCGCTGGTCATGCACTGGAACAGCAGCATCATAAGCATGATAAAGATATTATATTATGAACATATATTCATATATATGCTATCAATATTTATGAAAGCGTCAGCCCTCTGACTTGCCATAATCGTGTAATGCAATGGCCCGGTTAAAAACGACTTGAGGAATATGGCAAAAATCAGGCAGCCCGCGCACCTGGCGCGAGATATGGCGGCAGGGCACAAGCGTGTGAATCCACGCAATGCCTTAATAAGAAATATTTATAACATTATTAGAAAAATACTACCTTCGGTTGCGCTGTACCTTCAAATCCTCGCATCGATGTGATCCCGCCGGACCAAGCCGGGGGGACTTGTGGTATTGCAGGTTGCATTTGCCGCCTTCCTTAGCCGATACCACCGACATGGCGCGGACTGTCCCGCGTTAGGCGGAAGACGGATATGCTGGTTCACGAAGGCCCATCGCGCAGTATCAGAATCGACCTCAGGCTGGGCTGCACGCTCGCCGCGGTGGCAGGCGGCGTGAATGCGACCGGCTTCCTGGCAGTTGGCGCCTATGCCGCGAACATGACAGGCAACCTTTCCGCCATGGCGACAGGGCTGGTGCAGGGCGGGCGGATGGCCGTGCTATGTGGGCTGGGGCTGGTCGCGGCCTTTATTGCGGGGGCCGTGGTGGCAACGCTGCGCCTCAGGGCCGGATGCAGGCGGGGCGTGGCCTGCATGCATGCCCGCATCATCATGCTGGAGGGCATGGCGCTCGTGGCGCTGGGGCTTGTGGCGCCCTGCCTGCCCAGGGGGCCAGGTGCCGGGGTGCTTGGCTATGGCCTGGGTTTCCTCATGGGCATGCAGAACGCCACGGTCACCCATATTTCGGGTGCGCGGGTGCGCACCACGCACATGACCGGCATGCTGACCGACCTCGGGCTGGAACTGGCGCAATGGATGGAAAACCGGCTGGCCCCCTCGCCTGACGTGGCAGCCCGGCTGCGCCTTCATGGCGCGATCATCGCCGCCTTCGTGCTGGGAGGGGCCGCGGGCGCGCTGGGCTACGGGTCGTGGGGCGTGCGGTCGCTTACGGGGCTGGGGGCGGCGCTGATCGTGCTTGCACTGCCTTCTGTCGTGCGCGGCCGGAAGGGGGCATGAACAGCAGGGCCAACGCCTGTTGCATGCCACCGGGTGCCATTTTATCCTTGGTGTTGCAGCACGCGGCACGGGCCGCGCCACAAAGGTGAAAACACACAGCATGACACAGCAGACAAAGGCTACCGAATTTCTCGCCGCCAGTGGCGTGCCCTTTTCGGTGCATCAGTATGAATACGCGCCCGGCGGCGGGCTGATCGGCATGCAAGCCGCATCCTCCATCGGGGCGGACCCCGCCTGCGTGCTCAAGACGCTGGTGGTGGAGGTGGACCGCACAACACCCGTCTGCCTTGTGGTGCCAGCCGACCACAAGGTCAACTTCAAGGCGGTGGCGGCCCTGTTCGGCGGGCGCAACGCCCGCATGATGTCGCCTGACAGATCTGCGGCGCTGACCGGCTTCCGCTCCGGGGGCACCAGTCCGTTCGGGCAGGCCAACCCCATGCCTGTCGTGCTGTCAGCGGCGGCCATGACACAACCCACGGTCTATATCAATGCAGGCGACCAGGGGCTTGTCGTCTCCCTCGCCCCGGCTGACGCCCAGAAAGCCGTTGCCGCCAGAGTGGCCGATATTTCTGCCCTGCCTCCCGCCACCAGCCCCTGATCTGCCTGCGCCGCAGGCTGGCACGGCGCAGGGTCTGAAACCATTACCCTTGCGTTCAAACCCTGCTATGCAGGGGCATGAACAACAGGACCCTGACCGCCCGCATGCTGCCATTTGCCGCGGCAGTGGCCATCCTGTCGTGGGCCAGCGCCTACCCGGTGGTGCGCATTGCGCTGCGCGACATGCCGCCGGTGCCGCTGGCCGCCATCCGTTACGCGGTGGCGGCGGTGGTGGCGGCCCTGTGGCTGGCCTGCAGGCGCGTGCCCCTACCGGCATGGCGCGACGTGCCGCGCGTGCTGGCCTGCGCGGGCATTGGCATTTCACTTTATAATGTACTGTTCAACATCGGTGAGGTCACGGTCTCGGCGGGGGCTGCGAGCCTGCTCATCAGTTCCTCTCCGCTGCTGACCGCGCTGATCGCCATGCCCGTTCTGGGCGAGCGGCTGACAGGGTGGGGCTGGGCGGGGTCTTTACTCAGCTTCTCGGGTGTAATCCTGATCGCGGGTGGGCAGGCAGGCGGTATCGCGTTTGGCTCCGGGGCGACAATGGTGCTGGCCGCGGCGCTATGCTCCGCAATCTATACCATCATGCTGCGCCAGCTCATGCCACGCTATGGGGCGCTGCCCACCATTGCCTATATTCTTGTTGCGGGGGCGCTGCTGCTCGTGCCGTGGCTGCCCCGCGCCTGCGTGACCGTGGTCCATGCGCCGTGGTCGTGCATGGCGGCCGTGATCGAGCTGGGCCTTTTCCCCGCAGCGCTGGGCTATGCCGCATGGACCTTCGTAATCAGCCACATGGGGGCCGCGCGGGGTTCCGCACTGCTCTATACGCTACCCCCCGTCACCATGCTGCTGGCCTTTGCCCTGACGGGGGAAGTGCCCGCAGGCCGCACCCTGCTGGGCGGGGGCGTGGTCATGCTGGGGGTAGTGGTCATGAACACATGGGGCCACCCGGCACGGCGGCGTGCCGCACGGGCTGAAACAGCATGATGGGCACCTTGCCCCAAAAACCGGCGTTTCAAACCGTCTCTTAACCTTTTGCGGGCATAACGCCGTGAGCAGGAACGAGACAGGGATTGATGATGGCTGTTTCCCCCGATCATGCGGAAATGGCTGCCCGCTGGGCCAGTTTCGATGCCGCATGGTACCACGCCCGCTACGCCGCGGTGCTGGACCTTATGGGTATAACACCCGCGCAGGCGTGTGATTTCTACCACGAGCATGGCGCGGCCCTGCACCACGCCCCCAACCCCTTTTTTGATGAGGCATGGTACTGCGCCACCTATCCCGACGTGGCGGCACTGGTGGCGCAGGGCGTATGGCGCAGCGGGTTCGACCATTACCTGAACGTGGGCCTGAACGACCACAACCCCCACTGGCTGTTTGACGAGCACGCCTACCGCGCTGGCTACCCCGACATGACGCAGGCCGACCTCGAGCAGGCCGGCTACCGCAATGGCTACGACCATTACCTGCGCACGGGCGATGCACAGATGCGCACCGGGTCATGCTTTTTTGACCCGGCCACCTACCTCGCCCTTGCGCCGGAGGGAGAAGCCGGCCCCCTCGCCCGCCCTTTTGCCGATTACCTGCTGCGCGGGGCCATGGCCCTGCCATGGTGCACGCTCTCGCCTTATTTCGACGCCGAATGGTACGCGCACACCTACCCCGACGTGCAGGCGGAAGTCGCGCAGGGGTTATGGCAATCCGCCCTGCATCACTACCTGTGCAATGCCACGCCGCTGGAATTCGACCCCGGCCCCCTGTTTTCCGAATCCTTCTACTGCGCCGTCAACCCCGACGTGCTCGAGGCGGTGGAGCGGGGCGAACTGCGCAACGGCTATGCCCACTTTTTGCGCCACGGCGTGCATGAACTGCGCAAGCCGTGCTCGAGGCTGGATCTGGCACAATACATGCGCGACCCCGCCATTCAGGCCGACGTGAATGCCGGCCGCGCGCGCGATGGCTTTGGCCACTACCTTACCACCCGCCCCGACCTGCGGCCTGCCGCCCCGCCCCCCGTGACCGAGGCACAGGCCCGCGCCCTGTTCCGCCACATGTGCGCCGTGCGCCTGCCGCTGCTGCTGGCAGCGGGCATCGATTTCAGCGCGGACGGGCCGCCTGCGCTGAGTGTCATCATCATCGCGCATGACCAGTTTGAAATGACCATGTCCACGCTGGCCTCGCTGCGGGCCAATTACGCGGGCGCGCTTCAGGTGATCGTGGTGGATTCCGGCTCGCGTGATGGCGTGGCCCATATCGAGCAGCATGTAAAAGGCCTCGAGGTGCTGCGCTTTGCTGGCAATATCGGCTTCGTGCGCGGGTGCAACGCGGGCCTTGCCAGGGTGGTGGCCCCCGCCGTGCTGTTCCTCAACAACGACGTGGAACTGCAATACGGCGCGATTGCCAACGCGCTGGCCCGCCTCACGGCCGATGCCACGACCGGAGCCGTAGGCGGGCGCATCATCCGCACCCATGGCGTGTTGCAGGAGGCAGGCAGCATCGTCTGGCGCGACGGCTCGGTGCAGGGCTACATGCGCGATGCCCACCCCGCCGTGCCCGAAGCCGGCTTCGTGCGGGCGGTTGATTTCTGCTCGGGCGTGTTCCTCATGGTCCGCACCGATGTGGCGCAGGCCCTTGGCGGGTTTGATGAAGCCTATGCCCCCGCCTATTTCGAGGAGACGGATCTGTGCCTGCGCATCCGCGCGCAGGGCTACCGCATCCTGTATGACCCCACCGTGTGCCTGGTGCATTATGAATGCGGCACGTCGGATGCCACCAGTGCCGCGCGCCTGATCGCGCGCAACAATGCCCTGTTCACGCGCCGCCATGGCCCGGAACTGCGCCGCAGGCCCCTGCGGCATGACCCGCTCCAGGCCCGCGCCCGCCATGCCGATACGGGAAGCAAACATGTGCTGTTCATTGAGGACAGGCTACCGTTGCGATATCTGGGCTCGGGCTTCACGCGCTCGAACGATATCATCACGGCGCTGGCGGGCCTGGGCTACCGTGTCACGGTCTACCCCATTTTCCGCCCGATTGAGGATCTGGCCACGATCCGGGCGGCCTTTCCCGATCAGGTCGAGGTCATCCACGATCGCGAACTGCCCGAGCTGAGTGCTTTTTTGCACGAGCGCCGCAGTTGCTTCGATGCCATCTGGATCGCCCGGACCCATAATGCCGCCCGGCTCGCCTCGATCTTCAACGAGGCGGCTTCCAGCATTCCCACCGACCGCATCGTGGTTGACACCGAGGCCCTGGCCACCTGCCGTGACGTGGCCTATGAGCGCCTGCACGGCCTCGCCAGCCCCCAGCCTTTTGCCGCGCGGCTGGCGGCCGAACTCGCCCCGCTGTTCCTTGCCCGCCGGGTCGTGGCGGTGAACGGGGCGGAAGCCGACCTGCTGCGTGCGGCAGGATTTGATAATGTCTCCGTTCTGGGCCATGCGCAGGTGCCCCGCGCCACGGGGCCGGGGTGGGAGGCGCGGCGCGATATCCTGTTCCTTGGCGCGGTGCATGACCGGCAGGCCCCCAACCTTGATTCTCTGGCTTGGTTCAGCGCTGAAGTCCTGCCCCTGCTCGTGGCCGAACTTGGGCCGGACATCCGCTTTGGCGTGTGTGGCCATGTCAACCCGCGCGTGGACCTTGGCCCTTTGCGCCAGCACCCCAATGTGCGCATGCTGGGCCAGGTGGCTGATACCGCCCCCATCTATGACCGGTATCGCGTCTTTGTCGCACCCACCCGTTTTGCCGCGGGCATTGCGTATAAACTGCACGAGGCGGCGGCCAATGGCCTGCCCGTGGTCGGTTCGCCGCTTCTGTGCCAGCAGGCGGGCTGGCAGGACGGGCATGACATGCTCTGCGCCGACATAACCGACCCCGCCGCCTTTGCAGCACAGGTCATCCGGCTGTATCGTGACCAGACGCTATGGGATACGGTGCGCGACAATGCGCTGCGCCGCATTGCTACCGAACACGCCCCGGATGCCTATCAGGAACGGATTGGCGAAATCATGCACAGCCTGTTCACGCCAGACTGAGGGCGCCTGGATTAGCGCTTTGATATGGGGCCATCGCGTTGTTCAAGTTGCGGTTGTGTTATCCTGAACCGGCTTTTCAACAGTTGCCGAGGCCGGTCGCATCGCTGGCCCGTATCATGAAGAGGCCCGATGACCGATATTTCCTTCGCACCAGGCATTGATGCCGCCCTGCAGGCCCGCGTGCTGGCAGCCCCGCATTTCCGCCGGTGGCATGAGGCCATGCGCACCCGCTTCACGTTGCGCCATGTGCTGGTGCGCGACGCGGTGACCTTTGGCCCGAAGCGCATGGGTTTCATACTGGTGGAGGCCGATGCCCTGCATGAAGGCAAGGCGGTGCCGGGCCTCGCCCTGCTGCGGGGTGATTCCGTGTCGGTCATGGTCGTGCTGCAATGCCCCGGCTACCCTGACCGCACCATCCTCACGCGCGAGGCCCGCGTGCCGGTCGCCCAACCCGACCTGCTGGCCCTGCCCGCGGGCATGCTCGATGGCGGCGCGTTTGTGAGCACAGCACTACGCGAACTGTCGGAGGAGGTGGGAACCGACCTGCATGTACGCGCCGAAAATCTGGTGGAACTGACACGTGTCTGGCTCTCGCCGGGCGGATGTGACGAGGCGATTGGCCTGTACTATACCGAACTGCGCATAGACGAGACCCTGGCCCGGCGCCTTACGGACCGGCAGACCGGGCTTGCCTGCGAGCACGAACATATCCGCCTGCGCGTGATCGACATGGCGGACCTGCCCCATATCGGCATGACAGACGCCAAGACGTTGCTTTCATGGCACATGTACCAGGCACGAAAATGAACGTACGTTTTTTTGTTGACACAACAATGTGAGGGTTGTCATAACGGCTGGAAGCAGACCTGCCTTGTGCAACTGCTTCTTGGACGTTTCCTCCCTAAACTCAGCGGTGCATATGCACCGCTTTTTTTTGTCCTGCTTTTATATAAATTTCCTATAACTCTATGTCGTGTAGTATAATGCGGCATAGACCAAATGACATGACAGGAACAAAGCAGAATGAGCGGTATCTTCAATGATGTTATGGGCAAGCTGAGCGATCTGGCTGGTGCGGCAGGCCTGTCGGAGCAGGTGCATTCCTACCTGGCCGAGCTTCTTACCCCCGCTACCATCACCAACCTGCTGAACCAGGCGGAACAGGCCGGGCTGGGTGACAAGGTGCGCTCATGGATTGGCAATGGCCACAACCTGCCCATTTCGACCGATGAACTGCGCACGCTGCTGAGCAACCAGCAGGTTCAGGCCATGGTGGACAAGACCGGCCTGCCCGCCGCGACCATCCTGCCCGTTCTGGCCCATCTGCTGCCCGAGGCCGTCAATACCCAGACCCCGGCTGATGCCGGTGGCGCGCCTAAAACCGCGTGAGCGCAGAACGGGGTCGGTCATATTATATGACCGGCCCCTCCCCCATGGCTTCGGCACGAGCCATGAATTACCTGGAAACGGGTGATGAATTTCCCTTCAACGGAAAGCATCACACATCATTTTAATTTTGGGGAGGCTACCGGCGACGGCGAGTGGCGCGCTGTCCAGACATTCCACTCTAGATGAGTCAAAATGGCTCCACGGAAATTCCACAAATCTAGGTCGTTTTCCGTAAGCACGGATAAACGATAACGGACTCTTCCTGACAGGAAATTATCACACATTACTTTAATTTTTGGGAGTTTTCTGCGGGACGCCGTGGTGGGCGCAACAGGGATTGAACCTGTGACCCCTACCATGTCAAGATAGTGCTCTACCGCTGAGCTATGCGCCCTCGGCGTCCGCTGAAATGGCTTTTACTGGCCCTTTCAGGCGGATGCAACCCCTCTTTTCAAAAAAAACGCATTGACCCTCACGCTGCCACCTGTCCCTATGGCGGCCATGCGCTGCGCTGCCTTCCCATTCCCGCTACCGGTTCGTATGCGGCTGTTCCCTATGGGAAAACCCGCATGATGGAACGCGCCGTGCCGCCCTTTCACGTCATTGAGCCACAAGGCATCTATCGGCCGGTTATCGTGGCGTCTCCCCATTCGGGGCGCAACTACATGCCCGAATTCCTGAGCCTGTCCCGGCTGGGCGCCCTTGCGCTGCGGCGCAGCGAGGACTGTTATGTGGAGCAGCTGTTTGAAGGCGCACCAAGGCAGGGAGCCACCCTGCTGCATGCCACCTTTCCGCGCGCCTATTGCGATGTGAACCGTGAGGCATGGGAACTCGACCCCACCATGTTCCGCGAGCCCCTGCCCGGCTGGTGCAACACCACCAGCCGCAAGGTCAGGGCCGGGTTTGGCACCATTGCCCGCATCGTCTCGCGTGATGGGCCGATCTATGCCCGCCCGCTCCCCTTCGCGGAGGCGGAAAAACGGGTCCGCACCTGCTGGCAGCCCTATCATGATGCCCTCGCCCATCTGGTGCAGGACAGCGTGGCGCGACATGGCTTCTGCCTTTTGCTCGATGCCCATTCCATGCCCGTGGTGAAGGGGCGCGGGGAGCAGCCTGATTTTGTTCTGGGCAATGCCTGGGGCACGGCCTGCACCCAGCAGATGACGGCGCTGGTGGAGCATGTACTGACAGGCCACGGCTACAGTGTCGCGCGTAACGTGCCTTTTGCAGGGGGGTATGTGACCCGCCATTACGGGCGGCCACGGCGCGGCGTGCAGGCCCTGCAACTGGAAATGAGCCGGGCGCTGTATATGGATCAGGACAGCCTGCAACCCCATGAAGGCTTCGCGCGCCTGCAATCCGTGCTGGTGGAAGTGGTGGCCATGCTGGCGCACTATGGCGACATGCTGGCGCAGATGGCAGCCGAGTAAGGCACGAAGCCGCTCTCGCCACCTGTATGCCCGCTTTATCGCCCCGATCCGGGCAGGATCCGCAGCACCCGCATGAACCGGACCACGACAGGGCCCGTCGCATGTCGCAATGCAGGCGACACAAGGTGCCGGGTGTATTGATGCCCTGAACCTGCCCCCTGTGCAATATTTTTTCCCCTTACTGCCCCCTTTCCGCCTCGTTCTGGAATAAATTATAAGGTATACGGTCTTATTTTATTGTGGACAGACTCATTCCGGCATGCCCGCTTATTGTAATGGGCACTGTTTTATTTTATTCGACCCGACCGCAACCGGGAAAGGGATGCATCGTTGATCCCTTCACAGCGGGCGTTCCCGGGATCGCTTCCTCCGTCACACCCCTTGAGGGAACGGGGGAAAAACAAGGGTCCCCTGTAGCCGCTGCCAGCGAAAGGTGAAGATCATGAATTCTCATATCTCCCTGCATAACCGTATCGCCCTGGCTCCTGCCGATAGCCGCGGGGGTGGCGGTGCCGCGCATAATCCCGGCAATTTCGCCAATGATCGCGCAAAAGCGGCCGAGGCCGGGCATAAGGGGGGCCAGAACAGTTCTGGCAACTTTGCCCGTGACCCCGAACGTGCTGCCGAGGCGGGCCGCAAGGGTGGCCAGCACAGCCACGGCGGCACGGGCCATGAAGCGGGAAAAACCACTCAGGCCAGCCACAAGGGCACAGAACACCATTCCGGCAATTTTGCCGATGACCCCGAGCGGGCGGCACAGGCCGGGCGCAAGGGCGGCCAGCACAGCCACACCAAAACCTGAACGCACCGGCCCAGGGCAGCAGGAGGCCACGGCGGTGCCGTGCCTCCTCCCCCCTTTGTAACAGAACCCGCGCCACAGCGACACAAGAAGGCAGGCATGCCCCTGCGCGGCGCGGCACGAACAGAACCGGCAAGGAGAAGTTACATGTCTGCTACGGCAAGCAACACAATGACCAACAAGCATGACCTCATTTCGTCTGACCAGGTTGAAGGCACGGCCGTGTATTCACCGGCGGGCGAAAAACTGGGCACGGTCAAGTATTTCATGGTCGACAAGATTTCAGGCGATGTCGCCTATGTTGTCATGAGCTTTGGCGGCTTCATGGGCATGGGGAACAGCTATCATCCCCTACCCTGGAAAGCCCTGCATTACGACCCCGCCCAGGGCGGCTACATCGTGTCCCTCACGCGCGAGCAGCTTGAAGGCGCACCGGCCTATGCGCAGGACATGTCGCCTGACTGGAGCAATAGCACCTATGGCCAGCAGGTTGATACCTATTATGGCGGGTTGCCCCACGTCTAAAACAGGCTACAGGCCGTAAACTGGAACCGCAGGTGATGGCCTTGGGCCACCCTGCGGTTTTTTTTGAATGAAGTTTTTTGGTGAAGCTTGAAGGATCACCGCTTTAAAAAAGACCTCACCAAAAAACCGTTATCATTTCTCTCCTGCACGCCAGGCCCGCTCCCGCGCCAGAAGGGCCTGCTTGCGCTCAACACCCCAGCGATAACCCGACAGGCTACCATCGTGGCGGATAACGCGGTGGCAGGGCACCACCACGGCCAGCCGGTTGGCAGCACAGGCCCCGGCGACTGCCCGCACGGCACCTGGCCTGCCAATGCTGGCCGCAAGTTCGCCATAGGTCACGGTCTGGCCGCACGGTATGCCGCGCAAGGCCCGCCATACCTGAAGCTGGAAGGGTGTTCCCTGCAGCGCAAGCGGCAGGTCGGGCATGGCCCACGGGGCCTCGATGCAGGCGGTCACGACCTCAAGGGAATGTGCCAGCGCCGCATCATCCGCACCCCCCACCTGTGCTGCGGGAAAAGACGCCAGAACAGCCTTTTGCAGCGCGCGCTCATCCGTATCGAGCATGATGGCCGCAAGCCCCTCCGGGCCGAGTGCCACCATGACCATGCCGAGGCCTGAAGGCCCGATGATGAAACGGATCTCGGCGTCCTGTCTGGATGCTGTCATGAGCCGGCAACCCTCATTGCGTGTGGCGTGTATTGCAGCAAAGAGCGGGCCATCATGCAAAAGTTTTGTTTCAGGCTCAAAAAAAAGAGGCCGCCTTTTTGGAAAAAGGCGGCACTCAAAAATTTTTATCTTTTGATAATAATATTTTAGCGCAGGATTCCGGTATGCCCGACCGAGTAACGACCCGGCTGCGGCCAGACGGTCAGGCCGTGAGGTTCCAGCCCCACGGGAATCTTGCGCATGGCGCCCGTGGTGGTGTCGATGGCGTAGACGACATCATCAAACCGGCCGGAAAGCCATAGCGTCCTGCCGTCATTGCTGACATTGCCCATATCCGGGCTGCCACCGCCGGGAATGGGCCAGTTGGCCACCACCCTATCGGTCGCGAAATCGATCACGCTCACGCCACCCGCCTTGCTGTGCGGCGGTCCGTGGATCTTGTGCGAGCCACGGTTGGCGACATACATCTTCGTGCCATCACGGCTGGGGTACAGGCCATGGGTGCCAATGCCGGTGGGGATGAAGCCCGTCTCGCGGAAGCTGTCGCCATCAATGACAAACACGCCATCGGCATGCATGTCGGCCACGTAGAATTTATGCCCGTCGGGCGCGGTCAGGATATCCTGCGGCATGCCGCCACCAGAGAGCTTGAGGTAGCCCATGACCGTGCGGTTGACGGTATCGACCTTGGCCAGGTAGCCGCCAAACTCACAGGTAAAGATGGCGTAACGCCCGTCGATGGAAAAATCGGCGTGATTGACACCCTTGCACTGCGGCACCGAGACCGAGCCCTGCAGTTCCATGGTGTGCGGATCACGGAAATCGAGCCTCTGCCGCGCCTCGGCCACCGTGATGGCGGATTTGCCATCGGGCGTGAAATACATGTTGTACGGATCATCCACCGCCACTTCAGGCAGCGGCAGGGTGGTGCGCGGGTCGATGGGCGTGAGCGTGCCGTTGGTCGTACCCTCGGCATTGTTGGTCACCCACAGGGTGCGCAGGTCCCATGCGGGCACGACGTGCTGCGGGCTCTTGCCCACCTTGAAGCGCGAGATGACCGTATAGGTCTGCGGGTCGATCACGTACACATTGTTCGAGCGCAGGTTGGGCACGTAAATGCGTGGCGGATCCTTGGCCACCTTGGGGTTGAGGTTGTTGGCCCGGGTCTCGGTATAGATGTTGTGGGGGTCGAGCACGGGCGGCATGCCGGGAATGGTGTCAACAGCCTGCGCCATCGCCACCCCGCCTTGCAGCAGCAGCATGCCCAGCCCCAGAACCGGTAGTTTTTTCTTGTGTGTCATAGTGTGATCCTGTTCGTCGCGGCCCCTATAGCACGCCGTGGCAGCGGCGCAATCAGGGCGAATTCCGTCCTGTTAGGTCGTGTTGCATGGCCGCCACCGTCGCGTTGACCTGCATGTCCGCCCCCACCTGCCCAAGGGCCGCATCGGCACGCCGCGGGTCGCCACCATACACGCCCTGGGCTGCGCCAGGCAAGGGGGCGGCCCGCAGCGCCTGCGTGCGCACGAGGGCCGGGTCGAGGGCCAGCATCAGTGAAGTGTCCGACAGGTCGGCGTGCATGCCCACCTCCGCCGCATGGCCATGCTGGCGCAGCCAGGTGGCGTAGGCGCCCGGCACCACGTCGTAATAGGCGGGCACGTACAGAACATGCGCCCCCGTGCCCTGCCAGCGGTGGTTGAGCGTATCGGCTACGGCGCGCAGATCCTTCTGGTAGCCGCCATGGTCGCCAATCAGCACCACGCGCGTAAAGCCCTGCACGCGAAAGCTCTCGGCCGCATCACTGAGCAAGGCGCGGAACGTGGCGGGGGTTATGCTTATGGTGCCGGGAAAGCGCATGTGCGATGTGCGTGGCGCCGTGCCACCTTCGGGCACGTAGGCCACCACCGGGGCCACGAGGGCATGCCCCGCTGCCCGCGCAATGCGGCGGGCGAGCAGCAGGGCGCGCACGTCATGCTTGCCCACCGCAATGTAAGGCCCGCTCTGTTCCGTGCCGCCAACCGGCACGATGATGGTTGTATCCCCCCCCTGCACCGCATTGCGGATTTCGGTCCAGGTCAGGTCCGTAAAATCGACCGTGTCGGGGCTGGCTGCGGCCGGGCCGCACCACAGGGCGGCAAGCAGGCTGCATGCGGCAACAAAGGCCGGACGGTTACGCATGGATGGCAAGGCTCTCCTGCAACAAGCGATTCATGCGCTCCTGTGCCCTGTAGCGGCACGATTGGCAACAGTCATACGACACATGCATGAAACCCTGCTCACCCATACCCGTTGGAAAAGCCACATCTCCCGCTCTCCAGCACGGACACACACCCCCTCATGACAAAAACACCCAAAGCCCTCAAGGCCGTGGCGACCCATACTGGCGCCGGTGGCGAAACCCACCAGACCGCTGGCGGCGATACGCCGGTCATGACCACCCAGCAAGGGCTGGCGGTGTCAGATGACCAGAATACCCTGCGTGCGGGCGCGCGTGGTCCGGCCCTGATGGAGGATTTCCATTTCCGGGAAAAGATCTTCCATTTCGACCATGAGCGCATCCCCGAGCGCGTGGTCCATGCCCGTGGCTATGGCGCACATGGCTATTTTGAACTGACCGACAGCCTGGCCGATGTGTGCAAGGCCGATATTTTCAACAAGGTGGGCGAGCGCACGCCTGCCTTCGTGCGGTTTTCCACCGTGGCGGGCAACAAGGGCTCGGCCGATGTGGTGCGCGACGTGCGCGGCTTTGCCGTCAAGCTCTATACCAGCCAGGGCAACTGGGATCTGGTGGGCAACAATATCCCGGTCTTCTTCATTCAGGATGCCATCAAGTTCCCCGATTTCGTGCATGCCGCCAAGCAGGAGCCGGACCGCGACTTTCCGCAGGCGCAGACCGCACACGACAATTTCTGGGATTTCGTCTCGCTCTCGCCCGAGGCCACGCACATGGTCTGCTGGGCCATGTCGGATCGCGCCATTCCCCGCTCCTTCCGCTTCATGGAGGGGTTCGGGGTGCATACCTTCCGCCTGATCGATGCCGAGGGGCAGTCCACCTACGTCAAATTCCACTGGAAGCCAAAGCTGGGCCTGCAATCGGTGGTGTGGAACGAGGCGCTCAAGATCAACGGCGCCGACCCCGATTTCCACCGCCGCGACCTATGGCAGGCCATCAAGACAGGCAACTTCCCCGAATGGGAACTGGGCGTGCAGCTGTTTGATGATGCCTTTGCCGACAGCTTCGACTTTGACATCCTCGACCCCACCAAGCTCATCCCCGAGGAGCTGGTGCCCGTGCGCCGCGTGGGCCGCCTGGTGCTTGACCGCATGCCCGACAATTTCTTTGCCGAGACCGAGCAGGTGGCGTTCTGCACCCAGAACATCATCCCCGGCATCGATTTTACCAACGACCCGCTGCTGCAGGGGCGCAATTTCTCCTACCTCGACACCCAGACCAAGCGCCTCGGCGGCCCCAACTTCACGCATATCCCCATAAACGCGCCCAAATGCCCGTTCGCCAACTTCCAGCAGGATGGGCACATGGCCATGCACAACCCGAAGGGGCGGGCCAATTACGAGCCCAATTCCTGGTCGCAGCCCACCGCCGGCCCGCGCGAGACACCTGCGGGCTATACCTCCTACCCCGAGCCCGAATCCGGCCCCAAGCTGCGCCAGCGTTCGGAAACCTTCGCCGACCATTACAGCCAGGCCCGGCAGTTCTATATCAGCCAGACGCCGGTGGAACAGACCCACATGCGCGATGCCTTCGTGTTCGAGCTGAGCAAGGTCGAGACCCCCGCCATCCGCGCGCGCATGGTCAGCCACCTGCTGCATGTCGATCAGGCGCTGGCTGAAGGGGTGGCCAGCGGGCTTGGCCTCTCGCCCCTACCCGAGCCTGCCCGCGCCGCCCGCCCGGTGGTGGAGGGACTGGCCCCCTCGCCCGCGCTGAGCATCCTCAAGAACGGGCCGGACAGCTTTGCAGGCCGCAAGCTGGGCATCGTGGTGAGCAATGGCGTGAATGCCGACCTGCTCTCGGCCCTGATTGCCGCGACCGAGGCCGTGGATGGCACGGTTGAACTGATCGCCCCCACCGTGGCGGGCATTACCGACAGCGCAGGCAACGAGATCGTGGCCCAGCAGAAGATCAATGGCGGCCCGTCCGTGCTGTATGATGCCGTGGCCCTGCTGCCCACGGTGGAAGGGGCGAACCTGCTGCGCCATGAAGCCACCATGCGCGACTTCATTGCCGATGCCTTCGCCCACGCCAAGTTCATCGCGCATAATGATGCCGCCGAGATCCTGCTGGCCGCAGCCGGCCTGCACCCTCGCGCACGCGACCGCGGCGTGATCGCGCTGGAAAGCGCGGATGATGCCACGACCTTCATCCAGACCTGCAGGGCGCTGCGCCTGTGGTCGCGTGAGGGTCAGGTCCACGCGGTCTGAACACGCTGCACTGCCCCGCCACCTGCCATGGGGGCGGGGCAGTCCGGACTCGCCCCGATCAGGCGCGTAACAAATGTCTCGCCAGTAAAAACAAAGGCAAAACCCCAGGAAACGGGCCAGGCGGGATGCCCCTTGTGGAACCGGAAGGCTGCCAACCTGGTTGCTGGGCCCGGAATGTTTTCGACTTGCCCCTGCACGTTGTGAACCACCTTGTAGAATTCCCGCCTGGCACTCCTGGCCCGCAAGGTTTCCGGTGCTTCATGGCCTGAAAGCCGCTATATCCGTTCACGGTGCATGATACCCACCAAGGCAGCCGGGCGGCGCCGTCCGGCTGGATGAGACAGGAGGAACGCTCCATGACCGACCCGATCCCCACGACTGGCCGCCCCGACATTTCCATCCTGTACTGCACGCGCTGCAACTGGCTGCTGCGAGCGGCATGGATGGCGCAGGAACTGCTTTCCACCTTTGGGGAGGAGCTGGGCAGCGTCAGCCTCATCCCGGCAAGTGGCGGCCGGTTCGAGGTCACGGTCAACAGCCAGCTTGTATGGGAACGCAAGCGTGATGGCGGCTTTCCCGGCCCCAAGGAACTTAAGCAGCGCGTGCGCGACGTGATCGCGCCGGGGCGCGACATGGGCCATATTGATCGCGATGGAGGCACGCCCGGTTAGGGAAAGCCTCACCCGCAATCCTCATCAGCCATCAAGGCGCGCATCCTGAATCGGGCCGCATTGTAACGCGCCATGGCACACCCCATTATAACAGCATGAACGCTTCTGCTTCCTTGGCCGCCCGCGCGCGGCCTGCCGATATCCGTGCTGAAGTGGCACGGCTGCGGAAATTGGCGACCCTGCTTGACGCCGCCTTCCGTATTCCCGGCACGAAGGCGCGCTGGGGGCTTGATACGGTCATCGGTCTGCTGCCCGTGGGCGGTACGGCGATCATGCTTGTCCCTTCCCTCTACATCGTCTGGAAAAGCTGGAAGCTTGGCGCAAGCCAGACAGTGCTGGCGCGCATGCTGGCCAATGTGCTGATCGAGGCGGCGGCTGACATCGTGCCCGTGCTGGGCGATATCTTTGATACCGCCTTCAAGGCCGACCTGCGCAACGTGGCGCTGCTGGAGACGCATCTGGGCCTGTCCACGCCCTAGACGTGCGCGGCAGGAGCGCTACACTATGCGCCCCACGCCCCTGACTGAAATTAAAGAAATCCGCCTTTCATGCCTCTCTCCTTCCTTCATGCCGCGCAGGCAGGCCTGCCCATAGCCCGTGCCTGTCGTGTCGCATGTCATGACCGTCCACCCGCAGGCAATGGCGTGGCATGAACAAAAAAGCTCCCCGCATGGCCAACGCCACCAATGCCATGCTTGCCGATGCGCTCGGCCTGCTGCGCCAGGGCCAGTTTGCCCAGGCCCGTGCCGTGCTGGAAGGCTGCACGCCTTCCCCCAATGTCGAGCTTCTGCTCGCGCATGCCCATGCAGGGTGCAACAGGGTGCAGGAAGCGGCCCGCCTGCTGTGCCGGCAGGCCGTGGCCAATCCTGGTGCCCGCCACCCCGCACGCGACATGCTCGACCTGCTGCTGCCCCATGAGCGCGTGGATGAAGCCGAAGCCGTGCTCCGCGCCGTGCGCCAGCGCGCGGGGCAGGATATCCGCACGCATGACATGCTGGGCGAGCTGCTGCTGCAACGCGGCCGCACGGCGGAGGCGCATGCCGTGCTGACTGACGGGCTGAGCCTGTCACCCGCGCAGCTCACCACCGGCAACCTCATGGCCGTGTGCCTGATGGAACAGGGCGAATACGCTGCCGGGCGCGACCTGCTGCTTTACATTCTGGAACACCACCCCCGCAGCGCCATGACGCATGCCAATCTCGCGCACCTGCTGGCGGGCTGGAACCGCACCGATGAGTCGCTCACAATCCATGCCCGCGCCCTCGCGCTGCGCCCCGATGATGCCAGCCTGCGCCTGAACCATGCCCTGACCCTGCTCAAGAACGGGCAGATGGCCCGGGGCTGGGCCGAATATGAATGGCGGCGCAAGCTCCCCGGCCGCGCGCGCCTGCCCGCTACCAGCACCCTGCCCGTGCTGGCGCCCGATGCCGACCTGCGAGGCAAAACCATCCTCATCACGCGCGAGGGTGGATTGGGCGACATGCTGATGATGCTGCGCTTCGTGCCAGTGCTGGCCGCCCTGGGCGCACGCGTGATCGTGCAGGCCCCTGATACGCTGCACGGCCTGATCCGCCGCATGGATGGCGTGCGCCGCGTGTTCAATGACCGCCAGCCCGTGCCGTTTTATGACTGGCACTGCCCTTTCCTCAGCCTGCCCCATGTGCTGCACCGCATGCCGGGCCATGCAGGCGTTGCGGTGCCCTACCTGCATGCCGATGCGGGCCGCGTGCGGGCCTGGGCGCCTTTCCTGCCGCCGCGCCCCACCTTGCGGGTGGGGCTGGTATGGGGCGGGGCCAGCAGGCCGGACGTGCCCGCAGCCCACGCCATGGACCGCAGGCGCTCCATCCCGCTACGCAGCCTGGCCCCGCTGGCAGGCGTGCCCGGCATCTCGCTGGTCAGCCTGCAGATGGGCACCTACGCCACGCAGATGATGGACATGCCCGCCGGCATGCACCTGCACGCCCCCATGGAAAGCGTGCGGGACATGGATGATACGGCAGCCCTCATCGCGGGCCTTGATGTGGTGGTGTCGGTTGATACCTCGGTCGCCCATCTTGCTGGCGCGCTGGGCTGCCCGGTGCTGCTGCTCGACCGGTTTGACAATTGCTGGCGCTGGCTCTCGGGCCGCACCGACAGCCCGTGGTACCCCACCCTGCGCATCATCCGCCAGATCCGCACCGGGCAGTGGGATGATGTGGTCCGCCGCCTGTGCAGCATGCTGGCCAAGCGCGACCTGCCGCCATCACGCCTGCAGCCCGCCTCCTGAAAAGCGCCTAGCCCTGATAGACACGCCCCGGCGGCAGCAGCTTGCCGGGGTTGAGGATGTTGAGCGGGTCCATGGTGTGCTTGAGCGCGCGCATGACCGCAAGCGTGCCCGCGCCGTGCTCGGTCTCGAGAAATTCGAGCTTGCCCATGCCCACGCCATGTTCACCGCTGCATGAGCCACCCAGCGCCAGCGCCCGGTGCACGATCTTGCGGTCAAGCTCCAGCGCACGGGCATGGCCCGCGGGCGTATCATCGGTGATGATGAGGGAGTGAAAATTGCCATCGCCCACATGCCCCAAAAGCGGCACGCGCAGGCCGGATGCGGCGATATCTTCGCGCACGCCCGCAATCAGTTCGCCCAGCTTCGAGATCGGCACGATGCAGTCGGTTGAAATGACGCGGGCCGTGGGCTCGATGGCCTTGGCGGCCCAGAAGGCATCGTGGCGGGCCTTCCACAACCGGGTGCGGTCCTCCGCCGTGTCAGCCCAGGCGAAGGCCAGCCCGTTATTGGAGAGCGCAATGGCCTCGGTCGCCGCCACCTGCTCCTGCACGCTTGCGGGCGCGCCCCCGAACTCGAAGAACAGCGTGGTGAGGTCCTGATAGCCATCCAGCTTCGAGTACCGGATCGAGGCCGCCATCTGCACGTCATCAAGCAGTTCAACCCGGCTGATGGGAATGCCGCACTGGATGATCTCGATTGCGGTCCGCACCGCGTCATTGAGGTCGGCAAACTGGCATACGGCGGCGGAAAGCGTTTCGGGGCGGCCATGCAGGCGCAACTGCACCTCGGTAATGATGCCCAGCGTGCCTTCCGAGCCGATGAACAGCGATGTCAGGTCATAGCCGGTGGATGACTTGCGCACCCGCCCGCCCGTGCGGATCACCTCGCCCGTGGCCAGCACCACGGTCAGGCCCAGCACGTTCTCCTTCATGGTGCCATAGCGCACCGCAGCCGTGCCCGAGGCGCGCGTGGCGCACATGCCGCCCAGCGTGGCCTCGCCACCCGGATCAACCGGAAAGAACAGCCCCGTATCGCGGATCTGGGCATTGAGCGCTTGCCGCGTCAGCCCGGCCTGCACGCGGCAGTCCAGGTCCTCGGGGTTCATCTCGACAATGGCGGTCATCTCTGACAGGTCGAGGCTGATGGCGTGTTCGGCAGGTGTCACATGCCCCTCGACCGACGTGCCGGCCCCGAAAGCCACCAGCGGCACCGCATTGGCATGGCAGGCGCGCAGCACGGTGGCCACATCCTCTGTCTTGCGGGCAAAGACCACGGCGCCGGGCAGGCAGGCGGCCTCCATGGCCTCGCCATGGCTATGGGCCTCAAGCACCGAGGGCGACGTGCTGACCTGTGCCGCGAGGCCGCCTTCGCGGATGGTGGTCAGGGCGGCCTGAAGGCGGGCTGCGGGCAAGGCGGGCGTGTCGGTCATGCAAGGTGTCCAGGCAGAAAATCAAACAGGTCGCCTTAGTGTAACAGCATATCCCGGCACACGGCCAGACGGGGCGGCTGGCGGGCCAGCATGCCCGTCATGCCTTTTTTTTCAGGCATCTGCTGGCAACCGGGCCTTGCGCCTGCTGCCCTATAATGCCCAAATGCACGCCGCAAAACGGGGGGAAACAGATGAACTTGGCCTTTCTTACCTCGGGCATGATGCTGGCCTTTGCCGCATTTTCCTCGTTCTCGATCAGTGATGCCTATTCCAAGCTGCTCGCAGGCCAGCTTGACCCGTTCGAGGTTGCCTTCTCCGGTGGCGTATTCGGCTTTCTCATCATTCCCTTCATCCGCAACAAAAACGAATCCTACCGCGATATTTTCGCGCCCACCCATCCGCTCATGTGGGTGGTGCGCGCCGTGGCCACCTTTGCCGCCACCGCCGCCAGCGTTGAAGCCTTCATGCTGCTGCCCATGCCTGAGGCGCTCTCGCTCATGTTCCTCATGCCGCTTTTCGTTACCATCCTGTCCGTGACCCTGCTGCATGAGAAGGTATCAGGCTGGGCGTGGCTTTCGGTCATTCTGGGTTTCCTGGGCGTGCTGATCGTGTTGCGGCCGGGCGTGCGGGCGCTGCACCTGGGGCATCTGTGCGCGCTGGTTGCCGCCATCGCCAATGCCGTGGGCGTGATTGCCTACCGGCTGGCGGGCAATGACACGCCCCGGCTCTCGCTGTTCGGCTCAAGCCTGTTCGGCCCGCTGGTGGGCGACGGCGTGCTGATGCTGGCCCACGCGCACTGGCCACACGGGCTGAAAACGTGGATGTTCCTGTTCGGCTACGGCTTTCTTGCAGCCCTTGGCCAGCTATTCATGATGATGGCAACCGCGCGCGCCCCCGCCAACCGCGTGGCCCTGCCCCAGTACAGCCAGATGCTATGGGCCGTGGCGTTCAGCTACTTCCTGTTTCACCAGCCGCTTGATGGCTGGACGTTTGCGGGCATTATCGTGGTCACGCTATCGGGCATGATCAACTGGATCCGCCAGCATATCCTTTACGGCGAACTGGTGCTGAAGGAACGCCGCGCGGCCCGGCGGCGGGCCGAGACCTATGAACCCGATCGGGGCTGAAGGCAGCCTCAATGCTGCGCGGTTAGCAGGATGAACAGCACCATGGTCAGCACGGATGCGACCGCGCTGAGGAACAGGGTTGACGCCGCCTCCTGCTCATCGGTTTTGAAACGGACCGCGAGAATGACCACGACCGTGCCCACCGGGATGGACAGCGTGAGCACGGTGGCGCGGATGACATCATGCGGCAGGCCCAGCGCCACCAGCACCAGCCAGGCCCCGGCGGGCACGACAATGTTGCGCGCGAGCACCGTCATCACCACCGGCAGCGTAATGTGCACGCGCTGCAGGAACAGCACCACGCCCGATGCAAACAGCGCGACACCCGTGGCGGTATTGCCCAACAGGCCCATGGCGCCAAGCAACGGGCGGGGAATATGCACGTCCAGCGCCACCAGCGCTGTTGCCAGAAGCGGCGCCCACACGATCGGTTCCTTCAGCGCGGCCCCCACCTGCCCCACGAAACTGACCGATGCGCCATCCGCCACCGTTGCATCATGGCCCAGCATCATCATGCACACCGGGGTCTGGACCAGCACCATGGCAAAGACCGCGGCCGATATGGCCACCGCCGTGCTGTCATGCCCGATCAGGACCGGCAGCATGGCGGAACCGATAAAGGGCACCGAGGGCGCGCCAATGGCCAGCCCCTGCAACGCCGCTGCCGCCCCGCCACGGCGCGCCACATAGCGTGACACCCCATACGCCACGGCAAAACTGGCGCACATGAGCCCGAAGACCGAAGCCGCCAGCGGCATCTGGCCTGCAAGGATGGTGCGCGGCATGCGGGCGATACCCACAAACAGGTTGAGCGGAAACGCATAGAGCATGACCAGCCGGTTCAGGACAGCGACATGCGTGCCATCAAAATCATGGTGCCACCCGGCGCGGTACCCCAGCACAAACACCACAATGAGAGGCAACATCGCGGCAATAATGGTCGAAAGCATGGAATGAAACGGCCTTATCCTACGCGCACCCACGCCAGCCCGGCTGGGGAACTGCCAAAAACAATCCTGAGCAGACCTGCGCGGATATGGCAATGGTGTGCCTGGTATTTTGGATCGGGTTTTTCTTTTTATGGAAATTACATGCATTTCAAGGAGTTCAGAAAACACTCACAAAAAATTTTACAATTTTTATTAAGTATTATTGTCATTTTACAGAAATAATTTGACATATTTTATTGAAAATTTGTCAAATAGACTTTACATTATCTCTTAAAAACGAAAATTATCCGAACAGATTATTTATTATATTTTTATAATATGGATATTACTTTATTATGAAAACCCTATACACACGAATTTTCCCATCAAAAGCTTCTTTGGGTTTTTTCATCCTACCGAATGCATTGCCACGCGGCATCCGGACCAGCGACAGGTTGCTTTTTACAGACATGCAGGGATTTATTTCATTTATCAGTAAAATATACTAAAATAAAATTTACGTGAAGCAACTACAAAGAAAAACTCTTAAATAATACTGGCGTTTGCGTGCAGCTATTCCCCTCCCCTGAACAGTGCCTGCGCACCGTTCACTCCTGCACGAAAAGAGCCAGCCCATGGCCCCTGATCCCTCCCGCCGATACCGCCGCGATATTGATGGCCTGCGCGCCATTGCCGTAACCGCCGTGGTCCTGTTCCATGCCGGTCTTTCGCCGCTGAAATCGGGTTTTACCGGCGTAGACATATTTTTTGTCATTTCCGGTTTCCTCATAGGCGGCATCGTATACCGCGATGTCGGGACGAAGCGCTTTCGCTTCGATACCTTCTATGTCCGGCGCGCCGCCCGCATCCTGCCCGCGCTCATGACCGTCATCGCCTTTGTCACGATCCTTGGCGTCGTGCTGGCAAGCCCGCAGGACTACAGGCAGATCGCAATCGGGGCAATGGCAGCCCTGAGCGGGTGGTCAAACATCCTGTTCTGGCGGCAGGTCAACTATTTCTCGCCCGATGCACATCTTGATCCGTTTCTCATGACCTGGTCGCTCGGGGTGGAAGAGCAGTTCTACCTGCTTTTTCCCTTCCTGTTACTGGCGCTGCGGCGCATGCAGCGCTCTTTCGTGCTCGTGGTCATTGGCGTGCTCTGCCTTGGTTCCCTCGCCCTCGCCATCATCGGCATGGGCCGCTGGCCCACGGCGGTCTTCTACCTTTTGCCCACGCGGGCATGGGAACTCGGGGCGGGAACCTTCCTGGCCATCGCCCGCTCGGGGGCGACAAGGCCCCTGCCTGCCCTGCCCGCCAACATACTGGGCTTTGCGGGTATCGGGCTTGTCGTGCTGTCCGTCTGTCTTTTTAACGAACATACGCCCTTCCCCGGCTTGGCCGCGCTGCTGCCGGTGGGGGGCACGCTGGCGCTCGTGCTGGCGGAGGGCAGTGTTTTCAACCGCCTCGTCCTGTCCGCGCGCCCATTCGTGGGGGTGGGGCTTATTTCCTATTCGTGGTATCTGTGGCACTGGCCGCTCATGGCGCTGACATGGCTGTGCATGGCGCAGGCCCCCCGGCCTGCGCAGCTTGTGGTGGTGGCGTTTGTGTCGCTGGGTCTGGCCGTGCTGTCATGGCGTTATATCGAACAGCCTTTCCGCCATGTTCGCCTGCCCAGCCGCACGGTCCTGCTGCGCTATGGCAGCGCCACCGCCTTATGCGGGGTCGCCCTGGCAGCCATTTACATGAGCCACGGCTTTCCCGCCCGCTTCAATCCCGCCCTCCAGATAACGGAAGCCAGCCTGGCAGCCGGGCGCGGCGGTTCATGCCTGGCCAATTATGGCGATGCCCGGCCCAATACCAGATTCGCCTGCATGCATGACACCGGACGCCTGCAGATAGCCCTGCTGGGTGATAGCCACGCCGCCGCCCTTGCCCCGGCCCTTGCCCGCATCGCGCATGAAGGCGGGTATGATTTTGTGCAGTTCACCAAATCATCCTGCCCGCCATTGATGGGGGCCACGCGCCTCATGCCGCAGCATCCGGGCCATGCCGCCACCTGCGCGCTCTATAACGAACGCGCCATGGCACTGGTGGCCAGCAACCCTGAAGTGCAACTGGTGGTACTGACCGGCTACTGGTCTGCCCCCTATGAAGCCGATGCGGGCAATGACGCCTATGTCGACCCCGCACATCCGGTGGATGACGGCGTGGTGGCTGGCATCGCCCGTATGCGCGACGCCCTGATCCGCACCGAAACCACCCTGACGCAGGCGGGCAAAAAAGTGATCGTGCTGGGCGACGTACCGCATTTCCGCCTCGACCCCGCGCGTGAGGCGGTAACGGCGTTCATGCCCGTGCGCGCATGGGTCGAACACCAGCTTGACCCTACTCTCGCACTCGCCGGCGGGATCGCGCCCCTGCCCTGGGTCGTCACCCCCTCCCCTTCCATAGAAAATGCCGTGCGCGTGGCCGCCACCACAATTGGCGGCATAACCTATGCTTCGTTATATGAGCGCTTCTGCACGCCGCAGGGGTGCCGGTTCAGCCGTGAATCCGCCTCGCTCTATGCAGACTCCCAGCACCTGTCAGGCGTGGGAGGCGAATTCGCCCTCAAGGGCCTGATCGATGTCGCGCCCTCCACAATGGCCGACAAGTAAACAGGGCCGCCTGCCCACGCGCCCTCCTTCGCGCCCGGACAGCCACGCCCGTCGTGGCTGTCCGGGCATGCATCCCCTCTCCTCCCTGCACCCCCGATGCGGGGAAAGTCGTATGAAATCATAAAATATTTCCTTTTTGATAATAGTTTAACACATTGATTTATATATATTTACACTCCGGTTCTAATGGCACTTGATGCATATATCACGGTTACGTTACCTCCCTCTCCCTTGCGTGAGGGGGTGCGTCTATATATCAATGAATACAGATGATTCTCCGGCTTTCCACCGGGGCATATCCGGAACTGTCAGGTTTGCAGGAAAGGCATAGACTTATGCTTTACACGACCATGAGAATGAATTTCCAAATATCTGGCATTCTGGAACATCATAAAAAGTAAAAACAAACCAAAAACGAAATATTTTTACTGTATTTTCTTCGCGCCGGGCTCTTTGCATTGTGCGTCATGCATGTTTGCGCCCTGGCCTGATGAATACGCCATTACCCTGAAGGAAAATCACCGTGTCAGCAGACAGCATCACGGCGGCCCCGCCGTTCAAGTCCCGTTATGGTAACTACATTGGTGGCAAATGGGTTGCCCCCGTCGATGGTCATTACCTGACCAACACCTCCCCCGTTGATGGCCGCGTGCTGTGCGAAGTGCCCGCTTCCACCGCAGCCGACGTGGAGCTGGCACTTGATGCGGCCCACAAGGCAAAGAAAGCCTGGGGCGAGATGGCGCCTGCCGACCGCGCGCTGATCCTGCTCAAGGCAGCCGATGTCATGGAAAAGAACCTCGACCTGCTGGCCCGGGCCGAGACATGGGACAACGGCAAGCCCATCCGTGAAACCCTGACCGCCGACATCCCGCTGGCGATCGACCATTTCCGCTACTTCGCCGGCTGCATCCGCGCCCAGGAAGGCACGCTGAGCGAGATCGATGCGACCACCATCGCCTACCACTTCCATGAGCCGCTTGGCGTCGTGGCCCAGATCATTCCGTGGAACTTCCCGCTGCTCATGGGTTCGTGGAAGCTGGCGCCAGCTCTGGTCGCCGGTAACTGCGTGGTCATGAAGCCTGCCGAGAGCACGCCTGCCTCCATGCTGGTGCTGATGGAGCTGATCGGTGACCTGTTCCCGCCCGGCACGCTCAACATCGTCAACGGCCTGGGCCGCGACGTGGGCGCCGCCCTGTCCAACAGCGACCGCATTGCCAAGATCGCCTTCACCGGTTCCACCCCCACCGGCAAGATGATCGCGCATGCCGCCGCCGAGCACCTGATCCCGGCAACGCTGGAGCTGGGCGGCAAGTCGCCGAACATCTTCTTCGCCGACATCATGGACAAGGACGACGACTACCTGGACAAGGCGGTCGAAGGCTTCACCATGTTCGCCCTCAACCAGGGCCAGATCTGCTCCTGCCCCAGCCGTGCGCTGGTGCATGAATCGATCTACGAGAAGTTCATGGAACTCGCCCTGCCCCGCATCAAGGCGATCCGCCAGGGCAACCCGCTTGATCCCAACACCATGATGGGCGCGCAGAACTCGCACGGCCACCAGGAAAAGATCCTGTCCTACATCGACATCGGCAAGGGTGAAGGCGCCGAGCTGCTGACCGGTGGCGGCCGCCCCGACCTTGGTGGCGACCTGAACAACGGGTGCTACGTGCAGCCGACCGTGTTCAAGGGCAACAACAAGATGCGCATCTTCCAGGAAGAGATCTTTGGCCCGGTTCTGGCCGTGACCACCTTCAAGACGGAAGAAGAAGCGCTGGCCATCGCCAACGACACCCCCTTCGGCCTCGGCTCGGGCGTGTGGAGCCGCGATGCCAACACCTGCTACCGCATGGGCCGTGGCCTTGAGGCCGGTCGCGTGTGGGTCAACTGCTACCACGTCTATCCGGCGCATGCCGCCTTTGGTGGCTACAAGAAGTCCGGCATCGGGCGCGAGACCCACAAGATGGTGCTCGAACACTACCAGCAGACCAAGAACATGCTGGTCAGCTACAGCGAAAAGAAGCGCGGCTTCTTTTGATCCGCTGAGGGGGTGAAAACCTCCTGGCCATAAGGCAGGGCGCGGCGGTCGGGCTGGTTTAGCGGGCCGGCCGCCGCGTTCCATTGTCCGGGCCATTCGCGTTGGGCCCGCGGCAGGGCAGTTTCGATATTTCAGGATATGCGACAGGGTTTTTCCCACGGGACCGGGACACTGTGCGGCAGAAGTAAAAAAGAGGCATAGGATGGCACAAAAGTTTCGGGTCGTAATCGTAGGTGGTGGCGTGGCTGGCCTGGCGCTGGCAACCCGGCTGGGTGACAAGATCGGTAAATCTGGCCGCGCGGAAATCACGCTGGTCGATAAAAGCTTCGCGCATGTGTGGAAGCCCATGCTGCACTGCTTTGCCGCCGGCACCGCCGCCAACGAGAATGACCGCATCAGCTTCCTGTCGCAGGCAAGCCGCCATCATTTTGAATTCTGGCCCGGTGAGATTGCGGGCATGGACCGCAAGGCCAAGACTATTACGCTTGCCCCGGTTGTCGAGCCCACGGGCGAGGTGATCCTTGATGAACGCAAGCTGGAATATGACGCGCTGGTGCTGTCGATCGGCAGCCGTGCCAACGATTTCGGCACCCCCGGCGTGGCCGAGCACTGCCTGTTCATTGACAACCTCGTCGATGCCAACGGCTTCAACGACCGTTTCCGCATGGAACTGCTCAAGGCGTTCGGCAATAACGAGCAGCTTGACATCGCCATCGTGGGCGGTGGCGCCACCGGCACGCAGCTTGCCGCCGAACTGCACAAGGCGCTTGACCTCGCCTCGCTCTACAGCTTTGGCAAGAAGCCGCCCAAGCTGAACATTACCCTGCTTGAGGCGGGACCGCGCATCCTGCCCGCCTTCCCCGAGGCGGTATCGGCTGCGGCGCAGAAGGAGCTTGAGGCGATTGGCGTCAAGGTCCAGACCTCGGCCATGGTCAGCGGTGCGGATGAAAAGGGCTTCATGCTCAAGGATGGCACCCGTATTCCCGCCACCCTGCGCGTATGGGCGGCTGGCGTGAAGGCGCCGGATGTCACGCGCAAGTTTGGTGAACTCAAGCTGTCGCGCTCGGGCCAGCTTGAAGTCCGGCCCACGCTGCAGCTCATGGAAGATGACAGCATCTTCGCCATGGGGGACTGCGCCTTCATTGCTGAAAAACCTGTCGCCCCGACCGCACAGGCCGCCCGCCAGCAGGCCCATCACCTTGCCCGCTACATGCCGGCTTGGATTGGTGGCAAGGCGCTGCCGCCGTTTGCCTTCCACAACAAGGGCGCGGTTGTTGCGCTTGGCGATTATAACGGCTGGGGCACCTTCCCCGGTGGGCGCGTGTTTGGTGGTGGCTGGCTGCGTGGCATTACCGCGCGCATGGTGCATCTCATGCTGTATCGCCAGCATCAGTTTGAACTTTACGGGGTGTTCCGCGGCACAATGTCGTGCCTGGTAGACTGGCTGGACGTGTTCGTGCGGCCTTCCGTGCGGCTTGACTAAAGCATACAGGCATAGGAAGCGCCGCTTTTTAAGAAAGCGGCCTTTCCTGAAGCTTTTTGAAAAAAGCTTCACCAAAAACTTTCTTATGATTGATTGCTATGCCAGCAGGGCGGGCGCCATCAGGCCCCGCCCTTATCTTTATGGTTCAGCCCGAACGGGTGCGACCCAGAGCGAGGATTGCAGCGCGTAGGTGTTCTGTAGCAGCGGCACCAGCGCCGGGCGGCCTTTCAGCCTGATCCATTCATCAAGCGCCGTGCGAAAAATGGCGATGCCACACCGCGCCATGAGGCGGGCGGCGGTCTTGCGGTTCTTGCGCTCGGCAATGCGTTTGGCCAGCCCGTCTGCCAGGCAGTCTTCCCACTTGCCGTATTTCTGCAGGCTTACGGTCTGGAGCGAGGGCGTTTTTTCAATCAGGAACACGAAGGCATAGGTGTCCTGCCGGTTGGCCGCGATGCGCGGCACGAGCGAGGTGAAGGCATGCATCATCGCATCGGCGGGGGGCATGTCGGCCGGGCAGGCCGCGAGGGCCTCGGTCAGGGTCTGGGTCATGCCGCGCGTCCAGGCCAGCACGATGTCGCCCTTGGTCTCGAACATGCGGAACAGGGTACGGCGCGAGACTTCCGCCGCATCGGCAATCTCGTCCACCGTCGTCTCATCATATCCCTTGGCGGAGAACAGCCGCATTGCCTCGGCAATCAGCGTATTGCGCGCACGCGCCTGCTTGCGTTCGCGCAGGCCGGGCTTTGGCTGATCGTCAGGGGCGTCGGGCTTCATGCAATCTCCTTGTGGGCATTTCCATCATGCCGCAGGGTATTACGCATATTCAAGATGCGAGGAAGGGCAAAACGGTTTGCGGTTACGCCACAAGGAACTGGCGATGATAGGCATGCATGTCATCAAACAGGCAGAATTCCGGCGGCCCGAGATCGATTTCGGGCAGGCGCGCGGCCATCCGGCCCTGAAACTGCACCATCACATCCGCATAGTCACGGGCTTCGCGCGCGGTAAAGGCGCGGATCCTGTAGCCGATGGTGGTGTGGAAAACATACCGGTCCAGCCATGGATCATGCATGCCCAGATGGGCGGCAAGGCTGGCGCGGAAGCGGCGCAGCGCGGCAGCACCCTCCCGGTCCAGTGCTTCAAGCCGGATGCGGCAGCCCTGCCTGTCACGCAGCGGGTCCGGCCGCGCGGGGCGCATGCGCAGGGGGGTGGGCAGCCTGCCGGGAAAGGCCCGGAGCCGCTCACCAACCCATGCATCGCATTGCGGCATGGGGGTATCGCGGGCCAGGTCGTGCGGCCATGTGCGTTTACCGCGGCGGGTATTGTTCAGCCCGTCAAAGACCGTCATGTGATAGCTTGAGGGCGGCAGGAGCGCGATTTTGGCGGCAAAATCGAACTGGCTCATCTGGTTGTGCAGATCAAGCATGGCATGGAAAAACGCGCCGTTGCGGGGCAGATGGCAGATAACCGTATTGCCGGGGAAGTATCGGGGCCTGCCATCGGGGTGAAATTTATTCTGGTTGAACAGCACTGTTTTCTTCTCCTCCGGCTGGTCGCCACCTTTCCCCGCATCCGGGTCAGGTTTTTACAGCCATTCTGCCGGGCAGGCGCATGCTTTTACGGCAGGGGCAGGCATGCCCTGCACCAGGCAGGCGGGCTTTATTGCCGCCCGCCGCTTTACAGCGCCCTGATGGGCTGGGAATATGAACCCGGCAGGGCAAATGCCGCAACTGGCCCCGCCGCGCCCATGAAGGACTGATCTTGACATGACCCTGCCTGCCCGAATCCTTGGCACGCTCGTGGCCGGCATGTGCCTGGCCATCCCTGCCCTGCACGCCCGCGCGGCTGAAACCCCTGCCAGCCCCGGCACGCCGGTCGGCACGACCCCGCTGGCCCCGGCCCTGAGCCTGCCCGGTGCGGGCCGGGCCCTGCGCATGACCTATCTTTCAACCGATGGCGTAACCGGCAGGGGCACGGTGCCCGTCACGGCGGAAGTCATCCTGCCGTCGGGCAGGCCGCCTGCGAGCGGGTGGCCCATCGTGGCGTGGGCGCATGGCACCGTGGGCATCGGGCAGGCGTGCACGCCCTCGCTCCACCCCTACAGCGCACGCAATAGCAAATACCTCGCCACCTGGATGAAGCGGGGCTTCGCCGTGGTGGCCACCGACTACCAGGGGCTGGGCACGCCGGGGGTGCATCCTTACCTCGATACGCGCGTCGAGGCCTATAACGTGCTTGATGGCGTGCGCGCCGCTGTGGCCGCCGTGCCGGGGTTGCGCAACACGGTCATGATCGTGGGCCAGTCGCAGGGTGGCGGGGCGGCGTTTGCGGCGGCAGCGTTTGCGGCCACCTATGCGCCGGATGTGAACATTCGCGGCACGGTCGCAACCGGCGTGCCCTATTTCACGCCCGAACTCGGCGCGCAACTGACCGCCGCAGCCCAGGCGGCAGGGCCTGCAAAATATGACCCGCTGGTTGTCTACATGCTCTATCTGGGGGCCTCGCTTGCCGGGCGCGACCCGTCCTTCCACCCCGAGGAGGCCTTCACCCCCCGCGCCATGGCCGCCTACCACGCCGCATCAACCACCTGCGTGGGCGAGATGGAGCACAAGGCAAGGGATGAGGGGCTGACCGTACCCAATGCCCTGCAACCCGGCTTCCCCAAGGCGCTGGCCCCGGCCTTCGCCGCCATGGCATACCCCACCTTGAAGCTGGCCCAGCCCCTGTTCACAGGCACGGGCACCGATGACCATGACGTGCCGCCCATGCTGCAGCTCTCGCTGGTCAGGGCCGCCTGTGCGGCAGGCAGCACGGTTCAGGCGCATCTGTACAAGGGGCTGGACCATTCACAGACCGTCAACGCCTCGCTGCCGGATTCAGCAGCCTTTACGCAGGCGGTCATGGCGGGCCAGCCGGTTACGCCGCAATGCGCGCCGGTGCCGCAGTAAGGTTCTCCCTACCCTGTTACGCGCAGGAATTCCGTAACCACGCGCAGGAATTCCCATGGCTGCTCGGCATGCAGCCAGTGCCCGGCCCCTTTCAGCCGCACCAGCCGGTAATGGGGAAAAAGCTGGCGCATGAGCGGGTAATTATCGGGCTGGACATAGGGTGAATTCCCCCCTGCCACAAACAGCACCGGCCCGCCATACTGCGTGCCCGGCGGCAGGGCGGGCCAACCCACCACCTGCGTCATGCCCGCCACGATCTGCCCAAGCCCGATCTGCCAGTGCGGGCTGGCGCCGAACACGATGTTCTGCTTCATCATGTCACGCACGGGCTTTTCCGCAATGGCGGGGGCAAGCCAGGCATCGGCCTCGCCCAATGTCAGTGTGGGGGGAAAATGCAGGGCGGCCAGTGCCGTGGCGATCGCACCGGAATGCGCATGGCCACCCTGCCCCGGCGCAATATCGGCCACGAGCAGGGCATGCACGCAGGCAGGGGCCTGCAATGCCAGCATCATCGCCACCTTGCCCCCCATGGAATGCCCGATAACCGTGGCGGGCAGCGCGTCATGCGCGGCCAACGTTTCATGCACGTCGGCTGCCATGGTGGGGTAATCCATCGGGCCATGCGGGCTGGCGCCATGGTTGCGCAGGTCAAGGGCAAGCGTGCGACGGGTGGCGGCAAGGCGGCGCTGGAAAAACCCGAAATTGCGCGCCCGCCCGAACAGCCCATGCAGAAAGACCACTGGCGGCAGGGTGTTGCTGCCCTCCTCCGGTCCGCGTTCAATCACATCAAGCAGCACTCTGCCCGGCTCCCTTTTCCATGCATCAGGGCGGTGAGCATAGCCTGCAAACCTGAGGCGCGTGCTCATAATTCCGTGCCCGCACTGGCCTGCCCTGCCCTTGAAAACCTTCATGCCCGGACCGACATGTAAATCGTTACGCCCGATGAAGACGATCGGCGCGATGTCTTTAATAAAAAACAGGACTGGAACAGACCATGAGCGCTGCTGAAACCCTCCGCAAACTCAGCCCCGAAGACGTGCAGGAAATTGCCAAGCACCTTGAGGGCACGCTGCACCAGCACAAGGCCGACCTGCACAAGCAGATTGCCGAGCACCTGGCCAGCCTGAAGGGCGAGGTCACGCTGCATGAGAACAAGATCCCGACCTCGTGTAAGGTTTACGGGATGATGTTCCTGCTTGCGGCCTCGCTGGCCAGCTTCATCTTTGGCCGCAAATCGGCTGAATAAACCCCGTAGGCACGGGCAGCCCGGCGGGGCGGCCCGTGTTCAGAAACGGAAGACGAAATTAGACTGGTAATAGGTGCCGCTCGACCCGCCCGCCTCATTAAGCGCGCGTGAGGTCATGAAGCGCGAGACATACTGCGTCCATGACAGATGGGTATTGATCTGCCACGCCACCGACACCTGTGGTGCCATGCCCACGAACCGCCCCCTGAAATTACCCGCGAATTTGTAGTAACCCGATGATTTGTAAACCGGGTCATTCACGCTATCGCGCCAGAACAGCGGATATTTGAACTGGATGCTGACGGACTTGAACGGCGTTATGCGCACGAGTGGCGCAAAGCTGATCAGGTTCGAGCCGGTCATGTAGGTCGTGGTATCAAGATAGTTGGTCTGCGGGTTGAAGGGCGAGAGATAGGTGCCCACCGTACCCCCGCTTTTCGAGGCATTGCCGCCGGAATATACATCCGTCTGGATACCGGCAAAGGTGTGCAGCGACTGGTCGGGCAGGCGATAGCCCACCGTGCTGTTGATGGCATAGGCGCTGACCCCGCGCGATGCATTGTTGCTGGCATTGCGGAACACACCGCCCTGCCATATGCCGCCCACCGAGAATTCGATCGGGCCTGCAATGCCATGCCAGCGCATGCCGAAATTGTTGCGGGTATCCGACCCGTTGACCGATCCCTTGGGCCCCACGATCGCCCCTGCCGAGCCATTGAGCTTGTAGCCGATGTAGAACGCATCGACGAAGGAATAGCCCTTCTGCCCCATGAAGGTGAAATCCGGCGGCGCCCATGTGGCATTGAAGCCGTACAGGCGGCTGGCATAGTTCTCGACATCGTGGAACATGCGCCGGTCACTGTCATCGGTCTGCACGAAATCCCATGCATCGATGCGGATGCGCTGCCACACCATATAGGCGCGAAACCCATCCCATGACAGTGGCACGTTGGGCGTCTCGCGTGCATAGAGCATGTATGATGGCGCATCGAGAAACTGCTGGCGGCCGAACATGAAGCCACTTTTGGCACCCAGCATGTTCCACCGTACCTCCACGAAGGCCTGCTGGGCATCAAGCCGCTTGCGATAGGTCGAGCCGTAGCCATAACCGCCCCACCCGCCTGCATCCGCATTGACCAGCTGGCCGAAAAACCGCAGATGCTCGCCAATATGCAGGTCCGCGCCATACAGGTTGCGCACGCCAAAGCGGCCGGAATCATTGGGTTTCTGCGTACCAAGGGCGGGGCGGCTTTCATACCAGTTGCGCAGCCGCGTCTCGCCCGAGAAGCTGATCCACACAGTGCCGCTGCGGGTGAGCGGAATGTATTTCAGCGCATCGAACAGGTCATCATGCTTTTTGGGGTCGCGCAGGTTGCTCCAGTCCTCGGCCCAGGGGCTGACACCATACCGCCCCACCGGCCCGAAGCCCGCAGCCTCGCCATTGCCACGGTTGAACACGCCCCAGTCATACTGATGGCCGCTGCGGCGGTTTTCCTGCCCGCCTATGCGGATGGGCTGCCCCACCGGGTTGGCATGCGGAAACGTGAGGATAGGCGGGCGCTGGGTCACATGCACCACCATCTGTTCCGGCTGCCCCGGCGCGGTACTGCCCGCGGGCACGGCCGGATCGGGTGCTGCCTGGGCCGCGTGCACCGCCAGCATGGACACGCACAGGGCACCCCCGCGCATATATCGGTACCCCAGCTCCGTTGCTGATTGAAGGGTGGACATCATGTTCATGCACCACATGGCATGCCGGAAGGCGGCGGCAGCAGGTTAAATACTTCAATATGTCGTATTATAATAAAATATTCCGGTCAATATCGTATTTTATAATCTCCCCCATAGCCCAACCGTATGGACAAGCCCGGAAATGGCGGGGCGATATAGGGCCATCCCCTTGAAAAACCTTTGTTAACTTACAAAAAAACCGGTCACCAACCCATTGCACGAAAATAATCGTATAATACGGAAATATCCTGGGAAAATGCCTCATTCTTCCCCGCAGGGTTTAGGCCCCGCGCCGGGACCCCGGCCTGCGCGCCCTTCCCGTTCGGCCTTAATAAACATTATACAGCGTATTTAATATTGACGCACGCAGCCTCCTGTTTCTTTATGCCTCTTAAGCCCCGGCACGCCATGCGGCCCATCAGGGGCGTTGTCAAAAAGACCATCACGCCATAGTGGTGCTGCATCGTTGCTCTTACCACGATGTACCGATCAGGAATGCCATGAAACAGATGACCCCTCTCACCCGTCGCGCCCTGCTCAGCCTGACTGGCGGCCTCGCCTGCCTGCCCCTGGCATCACGGGCCAGGGCCGCGGAGGGCAAGCTGATCCGCGTCGGCATCATGGCGGGCGAGGATGAAGATCTGTGGCGGGTGATTACGGCCAATGCCGCAAAGGAAGGGCTCAACCTCGGCATCGTGACATTCTCCGATTACAACACGCCCAACGAAGCCTTGGCCGAGCATGAGCTTGAGGCCAACGCCTTTCAGCATGCTCCGTTCCTCGAGGCCCAGAAAGCGGCCCGGGGTTATGACATCGTCAGCGTGTGCCCGACCTATTTCTCCCCCATCGGGCTGTATTCGGCGCGATGGAAGGCACTTTCGGAGCTGCCGGACAAGGCCGTGATCGGCGTGCCGAACGACCCGAGCAATGAAGGCCGCGCCCTGCGCCTGCTCGAGGCACTGGGGCTGATCAGGCTTGATTCCGCAGCCGGCCTTCTGCCCACCCCGCTCGACGTGACCGAAAATCCCCATCACATCACCTTCCATGAGCTTGATGCGGGCATTGTCGGCCGCACGCTGCCTGACGTGGATGCCGCCGTGATCAACACGAACTGGGCGCTGAAAGCGGGCGTGGACATACAGAAACAGCGGATCGGTGTGGAATCGCTGCAAAACAACCCCTACGTCAACTTCGTGGCCGTCAACGCCGCTGATGCGCATGCCCCATGGATTGAACCGCTGATCCGCGCCGTGCACCAGCCTGCAACGCGCGAGGCGATTGCCACCATCTTCCACGGTGCGGTTGAACCGGCATGGACGTGAATGTTGTTGATGTGCGCCATGTGAGCCGCCGCTTTGGCGGGCATGTGGCGCTTGATGATGTATCGTTCTCGGTGGCGCGGGGCGAGATCCTGGGGGTGATCGGGCGCTCGGGGGCGGGCAAGAGTTCGCTGCTGCGCTGCCTTGGCGCGCTCGACCGGCCCGATTCAGGGCAGATCCTGATCGAAGGCCAGGACATCACCACCCTGCCACAGGCGCAGCTTGTGCCGTTGCGGCGGCGCATTGGCTTCGTGTTCCAGCATTTCAACCTGCTCAGTTCGCGCACGGTGGCGGGCAATATCAGCCTGCCGCTTGAAATTGCGGGCGTGCCACGCGCACAACGGCCCGAGCGCATTGCGGCCCTGCTGGCACTGGTTGGCCTCTCGGCGCATGGCGATAAATGGCCGGCACAGCTTTCAGGCGGGCAGAAGCAGCGCGTGGGCATTGCCCGCGCGCTGGCCAATGACCCCGCCCTGCTGCTGTGCGATGAAGCCACCTCCGCCCTTGACCCCGAAACCACTACCGCCATCCTTGACCTGCTGGCCGAGATCAACCGCGAACTGGGGCTGACCATCATCCTCATCACGCATGAGATGGATGTGATCCGCCGCATTGCCACCCATCTCGTGGTGCTCGATCAGGGCCATATTGTCGAAAATGCGCCCACGCTGGCCATCATGGGGGCGGCCACGCAATCCGCCGTGACCGAAGCCCTGCTGTCGGAAACACAGCCGCAGGTGCCGCCTGCCCTGCGCGCGCGGCTGGTGGCCGAGCCTGCGCCTGATGGGTGGGCGATCATCCGCCTCAGGCTCGCGGGCGAGGCCGCGTGGCAGCCCCTGCTGTCGCTGCTCGGCCAGCAATACGGCGTGGAGGCCACCGTGCTGCAGGGCGGCACCACCGAGATCGCGGGCCAGCCCTTTGCCGACCAGATCGTGTCGGTTACCGGTTACTGTGCCGAGATCCATGATTTCCTGACGCAGTTCGACCCCTCACTGAAGGTTCTTGGCCATGTCCCGGCTGATCATTGACCTGATCGCACGCGCCACGTGGGAGACGACCATCATGGTCGCCTGCTCGGGGCTGCTTGCCGTGCTCGGCGGCCTGCCGCTGGCGCTGCTCATGGTGGCGATGCGGCGCGGCGGGCTGATGCCCTGCCCGCCCGCCGCCCGCCTGCTGGGGCTGGTGGTGGACATCCTGCGCGCCATCCCGTTCATCATCCTGCTGGTCATCCTCATTCCCGTAACCCGGATGATCGTGGGCACCTCGCTGGGCACGGCTGCGGCGATCGTGCCGCTTTCGCTTGCGGCCATTCCCTATTTCGCCCGCATTGCCGAGGTCTCGCTGCGCGCGGTGGACCCCAACCTGGTCGATGCCGTGCACGCCATGGGTGGCACGCGGTGGATGATCGTGCGCCATGTGCTCATACCCGAGGCCCTGCCCGGCCTGGTGGCGGGGTTCACGGTCACCCTCATTACCCTGACCGGGGCCTCGGCCATGGCGGGCGCCGTGGGCGCGGGGGGCTTGGGCGATCTTGCCATCCGCTACGGCTACCAGCGCTTCAACACGCAGGTCATGTCGCTTGTGGTGGTGGTGCTGATCGTGTTCGTGGCCGTCATCCAGGCGGCGGGCAATGCGCTGTCGAACCACCTGCGCCACGACTGAGAGACGGCTTGAAAAAAGCAGGCCTGATAATATCCTGAAATGACAAAAGTTTTTGGTGTCGCCTTTTTTCAAAAAGGCGACCTCTCCTGAAGCTTCTTGAAAAAAGCTTCACCAAAAATTTTTCATTCCCCCAGCACCATACCGGCGTAGGGAGCTTGCGCCCCGTGGCCCTCAGTCCAGCCGGACCGAGGGGCGCACGAACACGTCCAGCCAGTCGACAAGGCAGGAAATCGTGCCGCGCACCGGCCCATACAGCTCGAACTGGTGCTGGCGGTAGAGCATGAGATGCACCATCCGCGCCGACAGGCCATGCAGCCAGCCACCGCCGAACACCGTGCCGCCGGGGAAAGTGCCCCACCCATTGTAATCGCCCAGCGCCACGACCGCCCCCTTGTTATGGAAAGTGAAGGCAGGCATGGGCTGGCCACTCATCATCCACCCGGGCAGGTGGCGGGCCAGGTGATGGGCCTGCTGGCGGGCGGCCTGCGCCGTGGGGGCCACGGGCTTTTCGGCAATGAAGGCACAGTCGCCCATGGCGAAGATGTTGTCATCATCAAGGACCTGCAACGAGGGCCGCACCTCAAGCTGCCCCGAGCGCGACAGCTTGAGGCCGCCGAATTTTGCGGTCACGTCTGGCGCTTTCACGCCCGCCGCCCATACGCGCAGCGTTGCAGGCACGCGCGAGCCATCCTTGAGCATGAAGCCGTTTTCATCCGCGCCGCTGACCATCCCCCCCGCGCGCACGCTCACGCCAATCGCTTCAAGCTGCTTGACCGCCGCCGCCGATACCGCCTCGGGGAAGGCGGGCAGGATGCGGGGGCCTGCCTCAAGGAGCGTGATGCGCAGCTTGGGGGGCTTGCGGCCAAAGCTGTAGAGCGAGGCGAGATCGAGCGCCTTGTGCAGCTCGGCGGCGAGCTGCGTGCCGGTGGCCCCCCCGCCCACGATGGCGATATCGAGCTCGTTGTTATTGGCAAAGGAGCGCAGGAGCTCCATGCGGAAACGGTCATTGAAGCCGTTGGCATCGACGAGGTTGTCAATGAACAGGCAGTGCTCGGCCACGCCGGGGGTGCCGAAATCATTGGCGCGGCTGCCGATTGACAGCACCACCGCGTCATAATCCAGCGTGCGGGCCTCGACCACCACCTCCCCGCTCAGCGGGTCCTTGATGGGGGCGAGCGCAATGGTCTTGGCCGTGCGGTCGAGCGCCGTGATCTCGCCGGGCCAGAACTCGAAATGGTGCCGGCTGGCCTGTGACATGAAGCTGATGCGGTCGTTCTCGTTGGCGGCGGTGCCGGCGGCAAAGCAGTGCAGCATCGGCTTCCACACATGGGCGAAGCTCTTGTCCACCAGTGTGATTTCCGCGCGGCCCGATTTGCCGACCGAATTGCCCAGCCGGGTTGCGAGCGCAAGGCCCGCGACACCGCCGCCTACAATAACGATCCGAAACTTTTGTGCCATCTCGATAATGCTCCACACCCGCTCGCACGGCGTGCCGGTTTCCGCATGGAAAACACCGCCCCGCCACATTCATAACAAACCATGTTTGGGTCGAGTATAGGTGATCCTCCCCGTGCCTGAAACATGCGCATGCCCGAATTCTGGTGCGCCTGCGCAACGGGTGGCTTTTTTCCCTGCCGTTCAACCGCGCCAGAACGGGAAAAACAGGCCGATCACCTTCACCCGATCAAAAGAACCCGATCAGCCCGGTCCATGCGCCCTGGGCCCCGTAGCCCTGGCAACATCTTGACACCCCCCGCGTTAACCCGCCTGATGCCAGCGACAAGCAGGAGACCCCATGACAGCCACACAAACCGGACGGATTGCAGGCAAGGTTGCCATCATTACAGGTGCAGCAAGCGGCATTGGCCGCGCCACGGCGGAGCGTTTTGCCGCCGAGGGCGCGCAGCTTGCCCTGACCGACCTCAACACCGATGCACTCGATGAACTGACCAGCCAGCTTGAAAAAAACGGCGTGGACGTGATCTCGGTGCCAGCCGACGTGACCAGCGAGGCCGACATTGCCCGCGTGGTGCATGAAACCATGAAGCATTTTGGCCGCATCGATATTCTCGTGGCCAATGCAGGCGTCATCCCCGAGGCCGATCTCGCCTCCGCCACGGCGGACCTGTGGGATCACACCATGGCGGTGGATGCGCGCGGCATGTTCCTGTGCTGCAAGCATGCCGCACCGAGATGGTCCATGCCGGACAGGGCGCGATCGTGTGCCTGTCCTCCATCTCCGCCTTTGCCGGGCAGAAAGGCCAGGCGGTGTACGGCCCGGCCAAATTCGTGGCGTCAGGCATCACCAAGCACCTCGCCATCGACCTTGCCGACAAGGGGGTGCGGGTCAATGCCGTGGCACCGGGCACCATCGATACGCCTGCGGTGGCGGGCATGGATGCGGAAGGTATTCGCAAGGTGGTCGAGATGCACCCGATGGGCCGCATGGGCAAGCCTGCGGAAATTGCCAGCGCCATCCTGTTCCTGGCCTCGGATGACGCCTCCTTCATTACAGGCGCGGTGCTGCCGGTTGATGGCGGCTATCTGGCGCAGTAAAGGACTGACTGAAAGTTTTCGGGTGTCGCCTTTGTTTCAAAAAGGCGACGTCTTTTCGAAGCATTTTGAAAAACGCTTCACCAAAAACTTTTATCCCCAATCAGGCGATATGCAGTTCCACGTCATGAGCACGCAGCATGGCGCAGATCTGCTCTGATGGCTGCCGGTCGGTAAAAAAGCCATGCACATGCGAAAGGTGCCCGAGCCGCCCCATTGGCCTGCGGCCGAATTTGGTCTGGTCAGCCAGCAGGTAGACCCGCCTTGCATTGCGCATCATGGCCTGGGCCACGCTGATCTCATCGGCATCGAAATCAAGCAGCGTGCCATCATCTTCTATGCCGCTGATGCCGATCACGGCAAAATCGGTGCGATACTGCTCGATGAAGGTGCTGGCGGTGGAGCCGGTAATGCCACCATCATAAAACCGCACCTGCCCCCCCGTCACGATCACCTGAAAATCGGTCTGGGCGGAAAGCGGGGTGGCCACATGCAGGTTGTTGGTAATGACCCGCAGCGCCTTGTGCCGCCGCAGGGCCTTGGCAAAGGCCTCGGTAGTGGTGCCGATGCTGACAAAAAGCGATGAATTGTCAGGGATCGGGCGGGCGGCAAGGTTGCCAATGGCTTCCTTGGCCCGCCGGTTGAGCACCTGCCGCTCGGAATAGGCGATATTCTCGACCGACGAGGCCAGGCCCGCCCCCCCATGATGCCGCGCCACCAGCCCGCGACGGGCCAGGAGATTGACATCACGGCGGATGGTCTGGACCGCAACATTCAGCCTCTGGGCCAGATCCTCGTTGGAGACATAGCCCTGGGTACGCACCAGCGCGGTAATTTCCCGGTGACGTTCTTCTGCTGACACGTTGCCTGTTACTCCCCCTTTACACGCGGCCTTATATTGCGCGCGCCACGCTGCGCCCCGTGGCCCCCAGATCGGCAAACGACTGCTCGAGCCGCGCCACGATGCCCTGCTCGCCCACGCGCAGCCACTTGCGCGGGTCATACAGCTTCTTGGTCGGCTTGCCGGTGGAAGGTGCGATCTGGTGGCTGAAGGCTTCCGCGTGCTCGTGCACATAGCGGCCAATGCTGCTGGCAAAGGCGAACTGGATGTCGGTGTCGATGTTCATCTTGAACACGCCATAGGAGACCGCCTCGGTAATCCTGGCCTGCTCCGAGCCCGAACCGCCGTGGAACACCAGCGCCAGCGGCTTCTCGCCCAGATTGGTGGCCTTGGCCACCACCGCCTGCGAGTTGCGCAGGATCTCGGGGCGCAGCTTGACATTGCCCGGCGCGTATACGCCATGCACGTTGCCAAACGAGGCCGCGATGGTCACGAACCCCAAAGGCGAAAGCGCCTCATACGCCTTGAGCACATCCTCGGGCTGGGTGTAGAGATGCGCGTTATCGGCGCCATCATCAAGGTCGTGGCCAATGCCATCTTCCTCGCCGCCGGTCACCCCCAGCTCGATTTCAAGCCCGATGCCCAAGGGCGCCATGCGGCGCAGGAAGCGGGCGCATTCGGCAATGTTGTCTTCCAGCGGTTCAGCCGAAAGGTCGATCATGTGGGACGAGAACAGCGGGCGGCCGGTTTCCTTCACCGCCTCCTCGCTGGCATCGATCAGGCCGGAAATCCATGGCAGCAGCTTGCGGTCGGCATGGTCGGTATGCAGGATCACGCACACGCCGTAAGCAGCGGCCACGGTATGGACATGACGGGCCGCAGCCACCGCACCCAGCACACGGGCCTGTTCGGCATCTTTCATGCCCTCGCCCGCATAGAACCGCGCGCCACCGTTGGAAAGCTGGATGATCACATCCGCCCGGTTGCGGGCTGCCGCCTCGAGCACCGCATTGATGCTGTCGGTGCCCACCACGTTGACCGCCGGCAGGGCATAGCCCTCGTCGCGGCAGGTCTCGACAAGGCGGCGGTAATCCGCACCCGTCACCACGCCGGGGCGCAGCCCCAGGCGGCTCGAAGCGGGGTGTGCTGTATTGGTCATGTCGTTCCTCTATTGCCTGTTCTTGTTGTTATGCAATCGATGAAATACTGCTCACCAGGTCTTGGTCTGGTAATCGTGGTGGCCTTCCACAAACCGGATGGTGCCGGATTTGGAGCGCATGACCAGCGAATGCGTGACCGTGCGGACGCCGCTGCGGCGGATACCGTGGAGCAGGGCCCCGCCCGTCACCCCGGTTGCGGAGAACAGCACGTCACCGCGCGCCATGTCCTCCAGCGCCAGCTTGCGCGAGGGGTCGGCGCCGGGGTTCATCTTGCGCGCGCGCGCCACCTGGTCGTCATCTTCAAACAGGAGGCGGCCCTGCATCTGGCCATGCACGCAGCGCACGGCGGCGGCGGCCAGCACGCCCTCGGGCGCGCCGCCCGAGCCGACATAGATGTCGATCTCGCTGTCCTCGAGGCAGGCGGCGATGGCGGCGGCCACGTCGCCGTCGCTCAGCAGGGTCACGCGCGCACCGGCAGCACGCGCGCGGGCGATCAGCTCCTCATGGCGCTCACGGTCGAGCGTGCAGAGCATGAGGTCGGACACCGCGCATTTCTTGGCCTGCGCGAGCGACTTGAGGTTGGCCTCGATGGTGCTGTCGAGATCGACCACGCCTTCGGGCAGGTAGGGGCCGACCACGATCTTGTCCATGTAGATGTCGGGCGCGTGCAGGAAGTTGCCACTTTCAGCCAGCGCCACCACGGTCAGCGCGTTGGGCAGGTTCTTGGCGCACAGGTTGGTGCCTTCAAGCGGGTCCACGGCAATATCCATGCCCGGTCCGCCCGAGCCGACCTTCTCGCCAATGAACAGCATCGGCGCTTCGTCCATCTCGCCTTCGCCGATCACCACGGTGCCATCAATGGCTACCGTATCGAACGCGCGCCGCATGGCTTCCACCGCTGCGCCATCGGCTTCGTTCTTGAGGCCACGACCGGTCCAGGCCGATGCGGCGACCGCAGCCGCCTCGGTTACGCGCACGAGTTCAAGGGCAAGATTGCGATCGGTAACCTGATAGGGATTATGCCGTGTGGTGGTCATGAAACACTCTTTTCCTGTTCGTCAGTAGTCTTGATTACGCAGCAACGGTGGAACTGAGCGTGCGGCGGACTGCCACATGCCATCCGGCTACCATAGTATCGCGCTGCGCCTTGTCCATCGTCGGGCGGAACAGATGCCCACGTGTCCAGGTGCCTTCGAGTTCGGCGATGCTTTCCCACACCCCTGTCGCCAGCCCTGCCAGGAAGGCCGCTCCAAGCGCCGTGGTCTCGACCTGCCGGGGCCGCTCCACCGGGGTCTGGAGCATATCGGCCAGGAACTGGCAGAACCAGTCATTGACCGACATGCCGCCATCAACACGCAGTGCGTTGAGCTTGCCGCCGCCATCTTCATGCATGGCGTCCATCAGGTCCATGGTCTGGTAGGCGACCGATTCCAGCGCCGCGCGCGCAATGTGCGCCGCCGTGGCATCAAGCGTGAGGCCACAGATCAGGCCACGGGCGTCAGGGTCCCAGTGGGGCGCGCCAAGGCCCACGAAGCCGGGCACCATGTACACGCCGTGGCTGTGCGGTACGCGGGTGGCCATGTCATCGGTCTGGGAGGCATGGGTGATGAGGTTCAGCCCGTCACGCAGCCAGCGGATGGCAGCCCCCGCCACGAAAATCGAGCCTTCGAGGGCATAGGTCGTCTCCGCCCCGATGCGGTAGGCGATGGTGGTGAGCATCCGGTTCTCGGACATGACGGGCGTGGTGCCGGTGTTGAGCAGCGCGAAGCAGCCCGTGCCGTAAGTGGCCTTGGCGGTGCCGGGGCGGAAGCACGCCTGCCCCACCATGGCGGCGTTCTGGTCGCCTGCCATGCCGGCCACCTTGAGCGGCTCGCCAAACAGCTCGGGCGTCGTCTCGCCAAACACTTCGCTGTTGGTCTTCACTTCAGGCAGGATGGCGCGCGGCACCTTGAACAGGGCCAGCAATTCGTCATCCCACGCGCAGGTGTGGATGTTGAACAGGAGCGTGCGCGAAGCATTGGTGGTATCGGTGGCATGCACGCGGCCGCCGGTCAGCCGCCACAAAAGAAAGCTGTCGATGGTGCCACAGGCCAGCTCGCCCTTCTCGGCGCGCGCGCGGGCACCTTCCACGTTATCAAGGATCCACGCGATCTTGGTGGCCGAGAAATAGGGGTCGAGCAGCAGGCCGGTGCGCTCGCGCACGAGGGGTTCAAGTCCTTCCTCATGCATGCGCGCGCAGATGGACGTGGTGCGCCGGTCCTGCCAGACAATGGCGCGGTGGACGGGCCTGCCGGTCGCGCGGTCCCACACCACGATGGTTTCGCGCTGGTTGGTAATGCCGATGCCCGCGATCACGCCGGGGCCGCCCGCCTTCTCAATGGCCTCGCGCGCGGTGGAGAGAACGTTGGACCAGATTTCCTCCGGGTCATGCTCGACCCATCCCTGGCTGGGATAATGCTGGGCAAACTCGATGCGGGCGACCGAAATGGCCGTGATATCGCGGTCGAACACGATGCTGCGGGTCGAGGTCGTTCCCTGGTCGATGGCGAGAATTCTGTTCTTCTTGTTCATTGTCTTCTCCTGCCCCAACAGGGCGGATGCGAGTTTGGGCCGCAGGCGTGTGACACCTGCGGCCTGACTGTTTTTATTTATGCGGAAGTGGGCGCCGTGCCCGGCTTGCGGGCCTTGAGGTAGGCCTCGAGGCGGGCCGTGTCCTCATCGGTCACATGCAGGCCAAGGCGGGAGCGACGCCACAGGATGTCCTGCGTGGTCTGCGCCCATTCGTTCGCGATCAGGTATTCCACCTCGCGCACGCTCAGGCCCGCGCCGAACAGTTCGCCCATGTCCTCCATGCTATGGGCATCGCCCACGATCTCGGTTGCCCGCGAGCCGTAATTGCGCACAAGCCGCCAGCTCAGGTCGGCGCCAAGGAACGGGGCCTGCGCGCGCAGGCGGCCCAGCGCGCCCTCGAACCCGCCCTCGCCCAGGTCGCCGCCGGGCAGCACCTTGTCCGCCGTCCAGCCCGGTGCCGAGAGCACGGGCAGGAAGGGCTGGAGCTTCTCGATCGCATGCTCGGCCAGCCGGCGATAGGTGGTGATCTTGCCGCCGAAGATGGACAGCATGGGCGCCTGGTTGCCCTGCGTGTCGACATCGAGCACGTAATCACGCGTTACGGCGGAGGCGTTCTTGGCCGCGTCATCATAAAGCGGGCGCACGCCGGCGTAGCTCCATACCACATCAGCAGGCGTTACGGGCTTGGTGAAGTAGCGGCTCACGCTCTCGCACAGGTAGCTGATTTCCTCGGGTGAGATCTCGACATCGCCGGGGGCCTGCGTCCAGGGCACGTCGGTCGTGCCGATCAGGGTGAATTTCTGCTCGTAGGGAATGGCGAAGACGATGCGCTTGTCCGGGTTCTGCAGGATATAAGCCTGCGGCCCGTCAAACAGGCGCGGCACCACGATGTGGCTGCCCTTGACGAGGCGCACGTTCTTGGTCGATTCCACCTGTGCGCGCTCACGCAGCACTTCGCTCACCCACGGCCCACCGGCATTGACCAGCACGCGGGCGCGCACGGTAGTGGTGGTGCCATCGAGCATGTTCTCGATATCGGCTTCCCACACGCCATTGACACGGCGGGCAGCAACCATGCGGGTGCGGGTGCGTATATCGGCGCCACGCGCCTTGGCATCCATGGCGTTGAGCACGACAAGGCGGCTGTCCTGCACCCAGCCATCGGAATAGGCGAAGCCGCGGGCGAGCTTGCCATTGAGCGGCTGGCCAGCCGATGACGTGCGGAAGTCGAGCGACTTGCACTTGGGCAGCGTCATGTTGGGTGCGAGGTGATCGTATAGGAACAGGCCAAGGCGCAGCATCCATGCTGGGCGCGCCTGCGGCGTGTAGGGCAGCACGAAGCGCATGGGCCAGATGATGTGGGGCGCGATGCGCAGCAGCTTCTCGCGCTCGATCAGCGCCTCGCGCACCAGACGGAATTCATAATATTCCAGATAGCGCAGGCCGCCATGGATCAGCTTGGTGCTGGCCGATGAGGTGTGGCTGGCCAGATCATCCTGCTCGACAAGCAGGACCGATGCGCCGCGCCCGGCGGCATCGCGCGCGATGCCCGTGCCGTTCACACCCCCGCCCACGACCAGCAGGTCGAGCAGGCCACCCGGTGCCGCGGTGGTGCGGAATGTTTCGTCCATGGACGCCATAGTCAATGTTCCTCCTGATACACATGTTCGTAACCGAACATTCTGATCGATTCAAGAGGGCACGCGCACATTTTTGCAGGGGGCATGTTTAAATAATTCCTTCTTTTCCAATGCATGATAGTGCCCGGCATTAGCCATAAATTCGCCATTCCGAGTAATTTATATGCCCTGGCGGTTTTTGTGCATGTGCGAAATCGCGCATCTCGTTCCGCAACCCCATCCCTCACCTTCCATCGCCACCACAACATCACCTGCCCCCGAATCCGGAATGTTGGAGAAATTTCATGAAATATAATGAAATATATGGAAAAAGGAGACACGCTTACCCCACCGATCGTGCAGGCCCCTTCCCCGGCGGAGAATGTTCGTTTAAGAACATTCCAGCGCTGCAAACAGGCCACAAGGCCAACAGCCGTTTCCCATCGAATGATAATAAAAGAATAAAGTGGGTTAAAATGCTGAAAAACAGACAATTCCTGGGTGAACTCATATCGGAGTGCATCGCGGTCATGATCATCGTGCTGATCGGTGATTCGGTGGCTGCGATGTACGCGCTGTATGATCCCAGCCCGTACAAGCAGGCCTACTGGGGGGTGGCCATTGTATGGGGGCTTGGGGTTACAATCGCCATCTACATTACCGGCAGCGTGTCGGGCACGCATGCCAACCCGGCCGTGTCGCTCGCACTGGCGCTGTACCGGGGTTTTTCGTGGCGCAAGGTGCCCGGCTACTGCGCGGCACAGGTGCTGGGCGGGGTGATCGGGGCAACACTGGTCTATACGCTGTACCAGCCCGTGATCGACCATTACAACGCGGCACATGGCCTTACCCGCGCCGCTGGCGGGGCGGCGGGCGTGTTCTTCACCCATCCGGGCGAGGGCATTACGCCGCTGCATGCTTTTGTTGATGAAATCATCCTGACCGGGCTGCTGGTCTTCGGCATCTTCGCCATAACGTGTGAATACAATACGGTGGCGCCCCAGGCCAATTCCGGCGCGCTGATCATCGGCCTGCTTGTCGCCAGCATTGGCGCCTCCTCGGGCTACCTCGAGGCGTGGGCCATCAACCCCGCGCGTGACTTCGGGCCGCGACTGTTCTGCTTTGTGACCGGCTGGGGAGAGTCCGCCCTGCCCGGACCGGACCATTTCTGGTGGGTGCCCATTGCCGGGCCGCTGGTTGGCGGCGTGGTGGGCGCCGGGTGCTACCAGTTCCTCATCCGCCCGTTCATTCCGCGCAGCGCCACGCCATCCATCCCGCCCGCACCATAACCGCCTGTTCAACATTCCGGCCATGATCTGGTAAAATGTCCGCGCGCCGCCTTTATGTGATGGAGGCGGCGCCACCGGGGCTTTCCTGGAAAAGCCTGCGGCATTCTTTCAGGCGGGATCATGGACTGGACGGCGCAACAGCATCATTTCAGGTGGGATGGAACACTACGCGATATTTACATCGCCCCCACCACCATGGCTGACTGGCAGCGCGTGCTGGCCCGCCTGCGGCAGGAACCCGCCCTGCTGGAATACCGGCTTGATGGCCCCCCCACTCCCCTGCCCGCGACCGTCAGTGACATGTTCGCCGCAGCCAAAAGCCATGCCGTGACCCTTGCATGCCACAAGGGCAAGGTAGTCCATGCCTGCCACTTCTTCAGTCCCGGGCAGATTGAATTCGATCTTGATCCGCGCAACGTGCAGTCAGGCCACGACCTTCTGGACCTGCGGCACTTCATGACCACCCTCGCCCGTGCATGTGGCAGAACGGTTCTCCTAACCCATGAAAACGCGCCCGAGCAGGTCATTGCCCGCGTACTGCCCACCGGGCAGATGCTCTGGCCCTGAGCACGCACGCCCCACGAGAACATTCTTACGCTTTGTAACACATTTTACCGTTGCCGTGCGGTTCCCTGCTTAATTTCACACGGAATTTCATATTTTCATAATGTTGATATGTTTTTTATATAAACAGTGACAATACCAATAATCATCAGGATTTATGCTATAGAAGTGATAAAGAGGGTTGACAAAAGCAATAAAAAACCGTAGTCATTCCCTCATGCACCACCCCCCACCAATATGCAGTTGACTGCACCAGACGGCATACAACGCAACAAGGGGGAGGCGACAATTTCAAACGACATACTCAATTATTTCAAACGAAAATCTGTCATATCCCTTAACAGATCCAGAGTATTTATAGAAAATCTTGATTTCGCCGTAAGCCAGGCTTTAAGTGTCTGACCGAAAATGAGTTGAGTGATTTCAGTGGATTATGATTCATGGGTTTGCGATAACCTGATGAGATCAAGATGGCCTGGACTGAAATCACCCGCGCGCAGTATCGCCGGGACGACCTGGAGTATGCAAGCGACCTTCGCGATGCGGAGTGGGCGCTGATTGCGCCTTTGATGCCCGAGAAGAAACGACTGGGGAGACCACGACGTACGGATTTGCGCCGGGTCATGGAGGCGATCCTCTATATCGTCACTACGGGTTGCCAGTGGCGACAATTGCCTCGTCATTTTCCCGCCTTCACGACCGTGCAGGGCTATTTCTACCGTTGGATCCGCGAGGGACGATGGGAAGCGATAAACCATATTCTCGTGATCCTGTCGCGTGAGCAGGACGGGCGAGACGCCACGCCTTCGGTAGGCATTATTGACAGCCAGTCGGTTAAAACTGCTGAAAACGGCGGTCCACGCGGTTATGACGCGGGCAAGAAGATCAGGGGCCGCAAGCGGCATATCACGACCGATACGCTGGGTCATGTCGTGGCAGCCGTCGTGCATCCCGCCGACATTCAGGATCGTGATGGCGCGCCGCTGGTAGCGACCAGAATACGCTCATTGTTTCCCTGGCTTCGCCATCTGATCGGTGACGGCGGGTATGCCGGCGAGAAGTTGCGTGGTGCGCTGGCTGAACTCGGCCGATGGACGATCGAGATCGTCAAGCGTAGCGATCGGGCCGAAGGCTTCGTCGTCCTGCCCAAACGCTGGATCGTGGAGCGCAGCTTTGCATGGCTCGGACGCTGCCGTCGCCTCACGAAGGATGTCGAGGCAACAATCTCGTCATCCCACGCGTGGTTGATGATTGCCCATATCCGCAGAGTTCTGCGAAAAATCAATCAAACCGCTTTCTGATTCAGGCTCTAAGGGAAAAGGAAAGATTCAGTCGATACTTTGGTAATAATATTATAGCCTCACTTATTGTTCTGTCCCGCGCTCCCGATTACATGAATATTCTGCCACGCAACCAGGAAACTGGAATGCGTGACCCTGACCTGCAATCCGTACGCAATGCCATCTGTAATTACACTGACCAGTTCATCCGTGAATATCGGGCTGCCAACCCCGCCCCCGATGCAAGACCCGACCTGGCTGCCGGCAGCGATGCACAGCCATGCGCATCTCCCGGTACGGACTGCGATATTGACCTCTCGCTACTGATTACCGCAATCGTTGACAGGCTGCATGAATGTCGGGTCAATCCTATCCTGCGTTCAAGCAATATGTATGTGCTTGACCACAAGGATGGCGGCACAAAAGCACAGAATACCACGGTCGCATGCCTATATGCCAGAAACTATACCATGCTCTGCCACGTCATGGATGCACTCCTGACCTATTGTGACAGTAAGGACCGCTACCCTGTTGCGTGCCTGCGTGAGCTGCACAAGACCATGCACATGAATGCCGACTACGATCATGATACGTACAAGGTCAACCTTGCCGACTGGGCGCTGGTCATCGAACGTGTCATGATTGGCCTGCACAGGACAAAGGAATACACCGCCTGTATTCAGGATGAGGACAGTGACGACCTTTCCATATTTAAAAATATGGTCAAGGCACTGGTTCTTTATTCACAACTCGGCGTCATGCCCTATGACAATACGGGCGAATATCCGCCTCCCAGATTCGACATCGATGCAATAGGCATATGGTGCCTCAAGCTTGTCGAGGGCGTTGAACCGCTGGAGGATATGCCTTTTTACCAGGGGTACATAGAAAAGTTTTCTTTTATCGACATGATTCATAAAAGAATGGCTTTTTACGATACGATGCTGCTTGAGGGGTATCACCGCGAGACGGAACGACCGGCCTTTATCCGTTCTTCCGAACCGGATTACACCATTCGTGATATCATCAGGGAGACAGCGCTTGCCGCCATCGCCTTTATTGGCCCGGATGCTGACCGCAATCTCATCGAGCAGATCGATGAACCCTTCTTGCTTAAAATCATCCGCAATATTTTCTACCACCATGACTGCATCACTGCCGCGCACGACACCGGCCATGTGCTTGAAGCCCAATGCCTTGACAATATCTTTCACGAACAGTGCCTGAACAGCGAAAGTCTGGCCAAGGCGGCGCTGGCCCTGTTCAAGACTTTCCACACCCGGTCCGACAGGAGAAATTTATTTGGGGGAATGCATGTAATACCCACTTTCTTTGAGAATTTCATCGAATTCCAGAAAGCACTCGACCACCAGACCCATATCAGCAGAAAGGCCGTTGAAGACATCATGAAAGATCACGACAATAATGATGACCGCTCCCCTTTCCCCGACCTTGACCTGGTGGATAACAATGATTTCCTGAAAAACTACCTCTCCGATGAGTCGGACGAGGCTCTACCCTCCTTTGGCGCATTCACCAGAACGCAAACAGGGCCCGAAACACTGCCCGCCCCATCACCCGCTGATGAATCATGCGTGACCGTTTTCCCCACACCCGTGCCGTCCGATCTCATCAGGAAGCATACAGGCCGCAAGGGCACCAATAACCGGATTGGGCTGTTTGCCGCACTGAACCAGCCCCTGCCCCTTGCCGAGCCCGGCACGCTGGACATGGCGCCGCTGGTCGCGCGCTTTCCGCATGCGGCGCATGCCATCAACGAAATGGTGCGGGTGTTCAATAGTAGGCAGCGCTTTGGCAAATTCATTCGCCCCCGACCCATCATGCTGGCAGGCCCGTCAGGATGCGGCAAGACCAGCCTGGCGCGCGGCTTTTTTGAACATATCGGCCTGCCGTTCGATACCAAGAACGTCGCCAGCATGCATGATACGTTTTACCTGACCGGCAACCACAAGGGTTTTTCCGAATCAGGGCCGTCGCAGGTCATCGAGCGCATTGCCCTGACCAAGTGCCCCAACATGGCGTTCATTCTTGATGAGGTGGACAAGGTCTCCAACAACCCCCAGCATGGATTCCTGCAGGATGCGCTGCTGGCCGTGGCGGACAAGAAAGAGGCGGAACATTTCCGCGATTTCTGGCTGGATCTGGATGCCGACCTGTCCTGGCTTTCCTGGGTGTTCACCGTCAATGACCTTGACAGGGTCAGCCCGGCGCTGCGCTCGCGCTGCACCATCATAGCGCTCGAGGCCCCGAAGCCCGAGCACATGCCCGCCATTGCCACGAACCTGATGCGCGAAATCGAAGCCGAGCGCGGCCTGTGCCCCGGCTGGTACCATCTCTCCACCCTTGACCTGCGCGCGCTGGCCGAAGTCTTTCAGGGCGACCTGCGCACCTTCAAGCGCTATGTGGAAGCCGTGGCCGACAATCAGGAAGACAACATGGCCCGCGCCTGAGCCACGCTGCCCCGCGCGCCATAGCGGAGCGTGCCAGCACTGCAGTTGCGCTTCATAACGCGCGTGTCGTGCTAGCGCTGCACCACGGTGCGGATGGCGAAATTGCTCTGTATGCGGGCCACGCCCGGCATGCGCGAGAGTTCCTCCTTATGGATGCGCTCGTAATCAGCCGCGTCACGCGCCTCGACGCGCACGAGGTAATCGGCGTCGCCCGTCATCAGGTAGCATTCGCGCACATCGGCGCATTCGCGCACGCGCGCCTCAAAGCGGCGCAGGCATTCCTCCGTCTGCCGCTCCAGCGTGATCTGCACGATGACGGTGGTCATGCCATGCACCGAGCGCTCGTCCACCAGGGCGCGATAACCCCGTATCACCCCTTCTTTTTCCAGCATGCGCACACGGCGCAGGCAGGCCGAGGGTGACAGCCCCACCCTTTGGGCAAGGTCCGCATTGCTCATGCGGCCATCATGGCGGAGGTGGCGCAGGATGGCATCTGTCAGCCGATCGAAGGGCATGGTGAATTTTCCGCTTATTTTCGTATATAATTGCGCACAGGCGCGCATTAATCGCATGATCATGCACAAAACGACAGGACATTTTGTTACCATACACATACGATCAGTCACGTTCCGCCCGATGGAGTAAGCGCCCCATGCCTGACCTGCCCTTCCCCCAGCCCATGGCTTCAGGCTGGTCCTTTCCCGGTGCTGGCGCCGCGCTGGAAATCGATCTGAATGCCATCGCCGCCAATTACCGCCTGCTCGATGCCCGCACGGGCGCTGCCACCTGTGCCGCCGTGGTCAAGGCCGATGCCTATGGCCTGGGCGCTGACAGGGTTGCCCCCGTGCTGGAACAGGCCGGGGCACGGGTTTTCTTCGTAGCCCATCTGGAAGAAGGCATTCGCCTGCGCCCGCATGTCTCGCCGGCGGCGCGGATTTTTGTGCTGCACGGCCCCATGCCCGGCACCGAGGCGCTGTTCACCCACCACGCCCTGCTACCCGTACTCAACAGCATGGAGCAGGTAGCCCGCTGGCGCGCCCATGCGGCTCTGGCGCACAGAGCGCTGCCCGCCGCCCTGCAGGTTGACACCGGCATGTCGCGCTTTGGCCTGTCGGAGGCGGATGTGGCGACCCTGGCCCAGACCCCTGCCCTGCTTGATGGCATCGACACGAAGCTGGTCATGAGCCACCTCGCCTGCGCCGACACGCCCGAGAACCCGGCCAACGCCATGCAGCGCGACCGGATGCGCGCCATGGCGGCCCGGCTGCCCGCGGCCCCGTGGGCGCTTTCGGCCTCATCGGGCATCTTCCTCGGGCCGGACTACCATTTCAACCTCGTGCGCCCCGGCGCGGCGCTTTATGGCCTCGCCCCCAATGCACAGGCGCCCAACCCGCTGCGCCCCACGGTCAGGCTGCGCGCGCGCATCGTGCAGCGCCGCGCCATTGCCGCGGGCGATGGCGTGGGCTACGGCCTGATCTGGCGCGCGCCAGGCCCCCGGCGCATTGCAACGCTGGGCATTGGCTATGCCGATGGCTTCCTGCGCAGCGGGGCGAATGGCGGCGGCTGCGCGTGGCTTGGTGACTACAGGCTGCCCATCCTGGGGCGCATCTCCATGGATTCCACCACGGTGGATGTCAATGACGTGCCCGAAAGCGTGCTTGATGCCGCAACGCATGTGGACATGATCGGCCCGCGCCGCAGCGTGGACGATGTGGCCCACGGCGCAGGCACCATCGGCTACGAAGTGCTGACCGCACTGGGTTCGCGTTTCCATCGCACATATCGGCACCCTGTCGCGTGCGATGCTTCTCCCCGCCAGAATAAGGCCTCCGTGTAATGAAAATCATCGTACTGGGTAGTGGTGTCGTTGGCGTGACATCGGCATGGTATCTCGCGCAGGCGGGCCATGAGGTCACGGTTGTGGACCGGCAGCCCCAGGCCGGGCTTGAAACCAGCTTCGCCAATGCGGGGCAGGTCTCGCCGGGCTATTCCTCGCCATGGGCCGGGCCGGGCGTGCCGCTCAAGTCCATCAAGTGGCTGCTGATGAAGTATCGCCCCTTCGTGTTCTGGCCCATGCCCGACCCGCATCTGTGGAAATGGCTGGTGCAGATGCTCGAGAACTGCACCGCAGCCGCTTACGATCGCAACAAGGGCCGCATGGTGCGCATTGCGGAATACAGCCGCGACATGATGATGGACCTGCGCGCCACCACCGCCATCACCTATGATGACCGCCAGCAGGGCACGCTGCAGGTATTCCGCACGCAAAAGCAGCTTGACGGCATTGCGGGCGACATCCGCGTGCTCGAACAGTATAACGTGCCCTATCAGGTGCTCACGCGTGAAGGTTGCGTCGAGGCCGAGCCGGGGCTGGCCGCATCGGCGCATAAATTCGTGGGCGGCCTGCGCCTGCCGGGCGACGAGACGGGCGATGCCTTCCTGTTCACCCAGCGCCTCGCGGCCAAGGCGGCAGAAGCGGGTGTCACCTTCCATTACGATACCCGCATCCGCACCATGACATCCGATGGCGGCCGCATTACCGGCATCGAGACCAGCCGGGGCCGGATGGTGGCGGATTCCTATGTCCTGTCGCTCGGCAGCTATTCGCCCGCCATGGTGCGCCGCCTTGGCCTTGACCTGCCGATCTACCCGGTCAAGGGCTACTCGCTCACCGCCGATATCGTGAATGAACAGCGCGCCCCGGTCTCGACCATCATGGATGAAACCTTCAAGATCGGCATCACCCGCCTTGGCAGCCGCATCCGCATTGGCGGCACGGCGGAGCTCGCAGGCTTCAGCACCAAGCTGCGCGCGCCGCGCCGCGAAACGCTGGAGCATTCGGTGAACGACCTCTTCCCCGGCGGCGGCAACATCCCCGCCGCCAAATTCTGGACCGGCCTGCGCCCCATGACGCCCGATGGCACCCCCATCATCGGCCGTACCAAATACGACAACCTCTTCCTCAACACCGGCCACGGCACGCTGGGCTGGACCATGGCCTGCGGCTCGGGCAAGGTCCTGGCCGATATCATGTCCGGTCGCATGCCTGACATCCCGCATGAGGATCTGGGCATCGTGCGCTACGGGCAGTAACGCCTTACGGGCCTGCCGGGGGTGTAAACCCCTCAGGCAGGCCGTTACCGCGTTCACGCACCACGCGATAGACCGTGTTGCGCAGCCAGCGATGCACCGGGTCGCCATCGCGCCTGGGGTGCCAGGCCTGGAAGGAATGCACCGTGGGCAGGGCGAAGGGAAATTCGAATTCGGCCAGGTGCATCGAGCGGATGGGCAGGTAATCGATGGCAATGCCCGGCAGCGGCAGGATCATGTCGGTCATGCGCAGGGTCTCGACCATGGCGTAATAGGTGGGCACCACCATCACCACGCGGCGCCGCAGGCCGAACTGCTCCTTGAGCACCGTATCGATCGGCCCATGCAGCCTGCCCCGGCGCGACACGCTGATATGCTCGTACCGCGCGATTGAGTCCGGCGTAATCCCTTCGGCCAGAATGGGGTGATCGGCCCGTACGAGGGCACGGAACGCGGTGGGGAAAATGCTCTGGCGGCGTATTTCGGGCCGCATGTCATCCGATGCGCCCAGATACAGGTCGATATGGCCTTCGCGCAGGTCATTGCTGGGTTCATCATCCGTTTCGGGCACGAAGGTCAGGGTGCAGCCGGGGCAGTCATGGCGCAGGGCGGCAAGAATGGCCGCGCCGAAGGCACCCACGATCAGGTCATTGGCGCGCAGCATGAAATGTGGCGACAGGCTGGCAATATCGGGGGTGTCCTGCTCCTCGAGCAATGAGTCGGCGCCATCGACAATGGCGCGCAGCCGCTCGCGCAGGCCGAGCGCGAAAGTGGTGACCACCATGCGCCGCCCCGATGCCACCAGGATCGGGTCATTGAACACCACGCGCAGCTTGGCGAGGCTGCGGCTCATGGCGGCCTCGCTCATCTGCAGCCTGCGCGCCGCGTGCGACACGCCTTCCTCCTCGATCAAGGCCTGAAGGCTGCGGAGCAGGTCGAGATCATAGCGTTTTCTCATGCTCCGTGCGTCTCCCCCTGGCCAGACCGGACCGGCTGCGTTGCGATTATCCTAAAAAACCGGATTTGACCAATCCGCAGTCCTATTAAAATCAGTAAAAAGTTTTTGGTGTCATTCCACTCCAGCTTCCATCGCACTCAGGCAGGCCGTGGCCGTGCGGGCAATGCCATCAAGGCAGGCCAGCACCTCGAGCAGCCGGCCATTGCCGGGGTCGGCTTTTTCCAGCCGGGCCAGCCGCCTGCGCGCCGCCCGCACCACGGCCACCCCGCGCGGGCTGATGGGCCGGTAGCGCACCAGCGCGCGCAGCAGGGTGGTGATGATGTCGGTTGCGCTGTCGCGCTGCTGGCGCTTGAGCCCACGCAGCAGCAGGATGTTCAGCCCCACGGAGGAGAACATGAGCATGAGCCGGATGCCGCCACCCGCCGTATGGTCGCCCGCCTGCGCCGCGTGGCGCACCATGCGCCCGATCCGGTCAACACTCGTGCCGATCCACCACTGGGGCGAAGGCGGCAACGGCACGAGGCACAGCCGCCGCAACTCGCCGCGCATATGCGCGCCAAAACGCAGCCGCTCGGCCCGCGCCCTGAAGGGCAGCACGAGGCGGAACACCAGCACGCTCAGCCCGACAGCCAGCACCGTGTGCAGCGCGTTGTTGAGGAAGGCGATCTCATCCACCCGGCTCTGGTTGCCGGTCATGAGCAGGTTGGGCATGAGCAGCCCGTAGGCCGCCGCCGCCCCTGCCGTGCTCCGGTTACACTTGGCCAGCCCGCCCACGAACAGGAAGAGGCCGAGCACGAAGGCCAGTTCCTCGTAATTACTCAGATACGGAATCAGCCACAGGCTCAGGCACCCCGCCGCCACGGCGGACCACACCGCCCCAGACAGGAAGCGCGTGGTGGCCACCACCGGGTTCTCGCGCGTGGCGAACAGCCCGCACACCAGCGTGGTGATGGCGATGAACCCCATGCCACCGGGCCACGCCGTGCATTCATAGACAAGGGCGGCAAGCATGATGGCCGCGGCTCCCCGCAACCCGTTATGGAACGCTAGGCGGATATCACGATGCCCGCCAAGGTGAAAGCGGAAGCGGTCATGCGGCGGCGGGCTGAAAATGGCATGGGCGTGGTCAAGCGCGGTCTGTAAATCCTCCATGGTGGCGGCCAGCACGCCGTGGGTTACGCGCGCCATCTCATGCGCGCCCCGCGCGGCACGCTGCTCAAACAGGGCATGCAGATGCGTGACCTGCGCGTACAGATCATCCAGCGCGCCGGCTTCAAGGCGGCAGGCGGCCAGCCGGTCGCACAGATGCAGCAATTGCCCGCGCGTATCGGCCAGCGCCGCGTCATCAGCCAGCATGGCCCGCTCCGTGCCGCCAGACAGGCCGACAAGACGGGTGACAAGGATTGAAACCTCGGCCAGCACCGCGCGGGCATGATCGCCCGCATGCACCTGCCGCCCCATCTCGATGGCCGGGAACTCCAGCCCCTGATGCACCGATACCAGCATGTCGGAAAACTCACCGGCATGGACCAGCGTGTCACGCTCATGCAGCACGATCTCGCGCAGCAGGCCACCGAGCCGGTGCAGCACGTCTTCCACCTGCCCCACCATGGTGGCCTGCGCGCGCGTGGCCAGGTTGAAGGTGAACAGCACCCCCATCGCCGCCTCGCACACCACGCCCAGCACGATATAGCTGGCACGCGACATGGCGATGAAAAACACGTTATCGGGCTCGGATGCCGCCGCCACCGCAATGATCGAGCACGTATAGCCCGACAGCACGAACGCATAGGAGCGGAAGTTGAGGCAGAACGTGGCCAGAAAGCTGCACAGGCCGATCCACGTCGCAACGGCAGGGAAAAACAGCCATGACTGCTGCGGAAAGGCCCCGATGAACACCACGGCCGCCACCGCGCCGACCAGCGTGCCCACGATGCGCCACCGCGCCTTGGACATGCTCTCCCCACGCCGCACCTGGGCTACCGACCACACGGTGGCCACCGCCCATTGCGGGCTGTCGAGTTCCATCCACAGCGCAATGGCAAGGGCTATGAGCGAGGCCGCCGTATTGCGCAGCGCAAAGCCCACGGCCTGCGGCGTGGGGCAGACCAGCCAGCGCAGCCAGTCCACCCCGAGTGGCCAGCGCAGGCGTGCGGCGGGGCCGGGCATGAAGCGCGCGCCATTCATCCAGCCCTGCCCCGGCCGGGCTGCTCGCAGCCCCTCCTTGCGCGGGCCGTTTTGGTGCGCATGCACGGCAACCTCAGAACGCGGCTCCCCAACGGGTCAGGGCCGGGGTGCATGGCGCGCGCCCGTGCGGCAACGCCATGGGCTGCATGATCCTTATGAAAAACCTGTCCGCGCACTTGGCCAGGCACGGGCGCATCGTGCCAATGCTTTTGCCAGAATGCCGCACTAAAACGCCGCATTCCTGAAAAAAGGCGGCATGGGGGGCCTTTCATCATTGGGCATCAAGGCGTTGCCTGCATATATTTCCATCCGAAAATACCGGGATTCAGGCTTTCTCGTACGGACGGTAGCGGGCGGTCCACACCGCGTCGCGCAGGGCGGCCTCGACATCGTGGGCCGCAGCCTGCGGGGCCACGCCTTCCTTCTGCCCCTGCGCGATTACGGCGCGGGCCACGGCTGTCGCCACGAGCCGCAGTTCCGATACGGGTGGCAGCAGGGGCGCGGTCGTGGGGTCGGCGGCCTTTGCAGCAGGCGAGAGGGCGGCGAGCGCATGGGCCGCAGCAAGGAACATGCCATCGGTCATGCGCGTGATGCCACCGGCCACCACTGCAAGCCCCACGCCGGGAAAGACATAGGAATTGTTGATCTGGTCAACCGGGCGCATACGCCCGGCATACTCAACAGGCGCGAACGGGCCACCCGTGCCGATGATGGCGCGCCCCTGCGTCCATGCCAGCAGGTCGGCGGGGGTGGCCTCGATATTGGCGGTGGGGTTGGACAGCGCGAAGATGATGGGCCGCGCCGCCTGCTGCGCCATGGGGGCCACGATCTCGCGCGTGAACGCCCCGCCCTGCCCTGATGTGCCGATCAGCATGGTGGGCTGCACATGGGCCATGACCTCGGCGAGCGTAATATTGGCGGCGTCATCCACGCGCCAGTCCCCCGCCACATCGGCAGGCTGGGCGAAGGGCTGCTGCCCCTCGGTCACCCCCGGCATGCCCTCGCGCACGAGGCCGTTGATATCGACCATGAAGAAGCGGCGGCTGGCCTCCTGCGCGGTCATGCCGCCTGCCACCATCATCTGCGCCAGCAGGTCGGCAATGCCGCACCCTGCGCCACCCGCGCCGAAAATGACGATCTTCTGGGCATCCAGCGGGGCGCCACCGGCCCTGATGGCCGCGAGCAGCGCCCCGGCGGTCACACCCGCCGTGCCCTGGATGTCATCATTATAGGTACACATGCCATCGCGATAGCGGCGCAGGATGCGCAGCGCGTCGGCACCCGAAAGATCTTCCCAATGCAGGGCGATATTGGGCCAGCGCGTGTTCACGGCCTGCACGAATTCGGCAATGAAGGCATCGTATTCCGCGCCGCGCACGCGGGCGTGCCGCCAGCCGATATATTCGGGGTCGGCCAGCAGGGTCTCGTTATCGGTGCCCACATCGAGCAGGACGGGCAGCGCGCGGGCGGGGTCGAGGCCGCCACAGGCGGTATAGAGCGAGAGCTTGCCAATAGGGATGCCCATGCCATTGGCCCCCTGGTCGCCAATGCCAAGGATGCTGCCGCCATCGCTCGCCACGATCACGCGCACGCCATCAAACTGCGGGTTGGCCAGGATCTCGGCAATGCGGCCACGGTGGTCGGCATAGCTCAGGAACAGGCCGCGCGGGCGGGTCCAGATATGGCTGAACTCACGGCATGCCCGGCCGATGGCGGGGGTGTAGATGATGGGCAGCCAGGCCTCGAGCGCCTCGTCTACGATGGCGTAGAAAAGCGTTTCGTTCCGGTCCTGGATTTCGCGTAGCGCAATATGTCGCGCAAAATTGTCTGGCAGGGCGGCAAGGCGGGCGCGGGCAAGATCGGCCTGCTCGGCCAGGGTGGCGACGGAGGCAGGCAGCAGGCCATGCAGCCCGAACAGGTCACGTTCGCGCCTGTCGAATGCATTTCCCTTGTTCAGCACAGGGCAATCCAGAAGTTCCCTGCCAGACAAAGCCGTTTTGAGGGAAGAGGAAAGCATGGCCCGCGCTGTATCCGACATAATGACCCGATATTGTGATAACGATTGAAAGAGCCGCAGGATACGGATCTGCACATCTTCGTGTAGGGCATGGGCATGCACGCCAACCGTACGCCAAACGCAATCATGGAGCTGGCAGTTGCCTGACGAGATCAGTGACCTGAGATTTTTCTGCATCCTTGCCGCGGCAGGCAGCATTGCGGGCTGCGCGCGCGCCATGGGCCTCTCGCCCGCCGCCATGAGCCGCAGGCTGAGCACCATGGAGGCCCGGCTGGGCACGCGGCTGGTCACGCGCACCTCGCGCCATTTCGCGCTCACGGCAGAAGGGCAGCGCCTGCACGAGCATGCCGTGCGCATCATGCAGGAAGTGGATGAGGCGGAAGCCGAACTGACCGCGCGCGCGGGCATTCCGCGCGGGCTGCTGCGCGTGGGCGTGCCATCGGAGATCGGGCGCAAGATGCTGGCAGGCGTGGTGGCGGCCTTCGTGGAGCAGTACCCCGAGGTGACGGTGCAGCTTACCCTGTCCGATGCCGGGCTGGACGTGATCGATGACGGGCTGGACATTGCCATCCGCCCCGGCATGCCGCCCGATCAGGAGGTGATGACCACCAGCCTGATCAACAGCCGCCGCGTGGTCTGTGCCTCACCCGAATACCGTGACCGCAAGGGCCTGCCCGCCACGCCGCACGACCTGCTCAAGCATGACTGCATCTGCCTGATCCGCCGCCAGCGCATCTTTAACGAATGGGTGTATTTTGATGGCAAGGCCCGCAAGGAAGTGCATGTCACCCCCCGCCTCGCCACATCGAGCAGCGAGGTGGTACATGACTGGGCGGTGAGCGGGCGCGGCATTGCGCTCAAGGTGCTGTGGGACATTGCCGATGACCTGAAATGCGGCAGGCTGATCGAATGCCTCAGCACCTACAGGTGGGAGGACGTGACCCTGTGCGCGGTCTACCCCTCGCGCACGCACCTGCCCTCGCGCACGCGGCTGTTCCTCGACTTCGTGCGCAAGGAACTGCGGCAGGCCTATTTCGGCACCTAGGCCCGGTCAGCAGGGCGGGCTGGGCGCGTAATAGACACACACATATCCGCTCGCCACCACAACCGGGCCTGCCGCCTGCACGCATCATGCGCAGCGCAACGCCCCGCCCCGCCCCATCCCCAGATGGCGCATGCCAGTTTCGTCTCGATCAGCCAGATCATCCGTGTCCGGCAGCGTAAAACTGGCCGTGCTTTCCGGGGCCTGCAGGAACCGGGCGAGATCCGTCGCGGCATCTGTCATGAACAGACTTCCCTACGCGTAAAGACGCGGCTTCAAAAACAGTCAGGATCGATAATTACACGGCATTCGCACTGCCCGGCAGCCACACCGTGCAGCAGGTGCCCTGCCCCGGCGCGCTGGTGATGTCGAGCCGCCCGCCATGGCGGTCAACGATATGGCGCACGATGGCCAGCCCAAGCCCCGTGCCCTGCTCGCCGCCGGCTCCTGGCGTGGGCGAGACACGGTAGAAACGCTCGGTCAGGCGCGGCAGGTGCTGCGGGGCGATGCCCGGCCCGTTATCACGCACCGAGAGCAGCAGGCCGCCATTATCCTGCCACTGCGCCGCGATTTCGATACGCGGTTCGGCAGGCGGCTGCGGCCTGCCATAACGCAGGGCGTTCTCGCTCAGGTTGACCAGCACCTGCAATATCTGGTCGGCATCACCGCGCAACGTGCCTGCAGGGGCGGGATGCAGCACCAAGGCCGCGCGATCCGCCTCGGGCTTGCCCTGCATCTCCTCATTGAAGCGGGCAAACAGATCGGTCACCGCAATCATGCCCTGCGGGCGCTGGTGCTCGAGCATCTGCACGCGCGAGAGGTAGAGCAGCCGGTCGATCAGGCGCTGCATGCGGCTGGCCTGCCGGGCCATGATGGCAAGGAATTTGTGCCGTGCCGTGGCATCATTGGCAGCCGGGCCCTGCAGGGTCTCGATAAAGCCGATCAGGGCGGCAAGCGGGGTGCGCAGCTCATGGCTGGCATGGGCCACGAAGTCGCTGCGCGCGCGATCGAGCGCGTCACGCGCCGTGGCGTCAAGCAGCACCACAACGCAGGCGGGCTGCCCGTGCCATATCCCGGCCCTGACAAAGGCCTGCACCACTCGGCGCACCGGCACGTCGGCCTCGATGGTCACCTCCGTCACCCCGCCGGGGCGCAGTTCGGCCACGGCACGCTGGAGCGCGGGGTGGCGCACGAACATGCCCAGGCCCTCGGCAAATTCCACCTGCGCGCGGGCGCCGGCATGCAACAGCCGCCCGCCACGGGCCAGCACCAGCAGCGACACGGGCAGGTCATCGACCGGCACCGTATCCTCATCCGCGCCCACGGGGTCGGCCTGCAGGCGCACAGGGTAGCCCGACAGCCGCCCCGCCGCGCCATAACGCCACGCGCCATACCCCCCAAGCAGCGCCCCCGCCGCGAAACCCATCACCACAAGCACAAGCGCAGACACACCCTTCTCCCCCTATCGCGAGCCTGCCCCACGGCACCACAGGCGCGATACCATGAATGGGAGAACAGCGGAAACCAGAATGACAAACGAAATAAAATTACAATTTGTGCGGTGCAAAATTAATATAGTTATTATCAGTTTGACAATTTTATAATTTTAGTCCAATCTTTCCGCAGCATGGAGACTGTTTTGAAAAAGCCCGCCCACAGGGCACCCGCAGGACGCATGAAGTTTCTCACGAAAGCGCTGCCACAAAACCGCCCTGAAAAAGACGGGGGCTGAAAACTTTCATTCTTACCGGCGGTTTATTTTAAACAGTCTCCTAAAAAAACAAGAACAATGGTGCCTCAAATCATGATCCAGTCCCGCCCGCGCAACCGCGCGCCTGTCGTTTTTCCTGCCGCGCACATGGACCAGCCCCCCGGCTGAGGCCCGCATCCCTTTTTCCCGGCACCCTGCCCCGTCCCGTGATGGACCGGGCCGCAAGAAAATCGACAGACATGACAAGACATATCTCCCCACACGCCAATGGGCGTGCGCGCGCGCCGTTCTCCCCCGGCTGGGGATGGCTGCTGGCCGCAGGCGCCACCGCGCTGGCCCCGGCCCAGCACGCCCATGCCCAGACGGCAGTTGACCCCGGCATGAAGCCGGTGCCCTCCATCATGGCGCCCGGCGCGGTCTCGGCCATGCCCTCGACCGGCATGACGCAGGAGGAACAGATCAGCATGCGCCTCGATGCCGAGCGGCTTGGCCCCCAGCCACAGGCCATCCGCAGGCCACCCAACACGCCCATTCCGCCCAGCGGCGTGCCGGCCTTTCCCTCCGCGGGCCTGGCCACCATGAGCGTGGCCCCGGTCAGCAGCCCCGGTGACAGCAAGGCCTTCCACCAGATCGAACTTGATGCGCTGTCCCATCATGAAGGCCCCTCCGGCCTGCTGCCGGGCTGGATCGACGCCCAGCATGACAGCGACCTCGAGGACCCGTACTACGTGCCCACCGCAGGCAGCGGCCACCTGGTGCCGCTGCTCGACCCGCTGCGCAAGCGCCTGCGCGACCACGGCGTGAGCTTTGCCTTTACCTATAAGGGCGAGGCGATGGGCGTGATTGATGGTGGCGTGCAGCGTGGCATGAGCTACGTGCATGAACTGACCGCGCAGGTGAACTTCGACCTTGAGAAAATGGCCGGAATCAAGGGCTGGTCAGTCCATACGCTGGTGATGGAACGCGCAGGCCGCGCCGTGAGCCATGACCGGGTGGGCGAATATTACGTCAACCTGCAGGAAGTATATGGCCTCTCTGGCAACGTGGTGGCGCATCTGGTTGATTTCTATGCCGAAAAGAAACTGCTGGACAACCATCTCGACATCAGCTTCGGCCGCATGGCGCTGACCCATGTGTTTGCCACCTCGCCGCTGCTGTGCTCGTTCATGGTCACCTGCTCGGCCCCCGTGGCGCTCAAGCTCGATCCCGGCTTTTCGGTCTACCCCAAGGCCACGTGGGGCAGCCGCCTGCGCCTGCGCCCCACGCGTGACACGGCCATCCAGTTCGGTGCCTATTCGGTCAATGCTCTGAGTGACAACCCCAGCGGCTGGGCCTGGGGCAGCGAGAAGGCGACCGGCGTGATGCTGCCGGTCGAGTTCACGTGGCAGCCCTTCCTGACCCGTAACCGCCTGCCGGGGCACTACATTGTGGGCTACGCGCATGACACCACGCGCTACCCCGACGAGATCGGCATCGGCCTGCCCGCGGCCCTGCGCACGGCGGCAGGCCACCAGCGCTCGGCGCCGATGGACATGTTCTGGTTTGAAGGCGACCAGATGGTCTACCGCCGGGGCGGGCGCAACCAGATGGCCGGTGGCTACCTGATGGCGGGCTACATCCATAACACGCCGCATGTCACGTCCATCTCGGATGAAGCCTATGGTGGCCTGTCCTTCGCGGGTGTCATTCCATCGCGCGTGACCGACCGGCTGGGCATCATGTATTCGTGGTACCATGTCAGCCACCGCAAGGAGGAAGGGCAGATTTTGCGTTACGAGGCCGGTTATTCGCTCGGCGCCTCCGTGCGCGCGCCGCAGACGGATTCCCACATCATCGAGGCGTATTACGCCATTGACGCGATGCCCGGCATCCTGGTGCAGCCGGAGTTCGAATACATGATCCGCCCGGGCGAGACCAAGCACATCCCCAATGCGGCCCTCGTGGGGCTGAAGGTCATCGCCAACCTCTAGCCACACGGCCCCTGCCCCGCGCCCCGCACGGCGCGGGGTTTTTCGTGCGTCGTGAATGAGAATGCGAATTTGTTGCAATTATGTGACACATTATGACAAACCCCATGGAGGTATATTGCGACTAATTATCAGAATCGATATTGCAGCCTTCTGCAATTAAGAGGCTGTTGCAATATGACCGACAAAATCATCCGCCAGAAACTCAGGCCATTCTCCCTGCTCACCGCATCCATGGCCCTTGCCTGCGCCACCACCAGCGCGCATGCCGCACAGGACACGGTGCCCACAACCGATACGCAGGCCACCACCCCTTCGGGTAATGCCACGGCAAAGGACACCAAAAAGCAGGATGCCTATAACCATGAGGCGGAGCACGGGTTTGACGTCACCCACGTCACGGCCTCGCCCATGAATGTCCTGCATGAATCCATCGGCCTGAGCCGCATGCCGCAGGATGCCATGCACACGCCCCAGAACGTGAACGTGGTGCCGCAGGTGCTCATGCAGCAGCAGAATGTCAAATCGCTCGACGAGGCGCTGAAGAACGTGCCCGGCATCACCGCATCGGTGGGTGAAGGCGAAGGCGGCATGGCGGGCGACCAGTTCCTGATCCGCGGCTTCGCGGCCCAGAACGACATTTATGAAAACGGCCTGCGAGATTTTGGCGTCTATGCGCGCGACAGCTTCTATTATGACCATGTCTCGGTCATCAAGGGCCCGTCATCGGAGGTGTTCGGCAATGGCACCACGGGTGGGGCCATCAACATCGTGACCAAGACGCCGCATCTGGGCAACAGCTACCAGGCCAGTTTCTCGGGGGGAAGCGGGTCATATTACCGTGGCACGCTGGATGTGAACTACCAGATCAACAGCACCACCGCCTTCCGCCTGACCGGCATGGGCAACGAGAACAACGTGGTGGGGCGCGACTACATCTATTCGCATCGCTGGGGCATTGCGCCGTCCATCGCGTTCGGGCTGGGCAAGAAGGTCTCGTTCGTTCTGGAATACTTCCACCAGAACGACAACCGCATCCCTGATTATGGCGTGCCGGTTGTCACCCCCACCGGCGGCATCGGCTACCCGGTGACCGAAAGGGGCGTGAAACGCACCAACTGGTACGGCACCACCTACGACCAGGACAATACCAGCGATGACATGATCACCGGCCGCCTGACCGCCAAGGTCAGCCCCATCCTCACGCTGTATAACGACATGCGTGGCGGCATCTTCCACCGTTATTTCTCGGCCTCGCAGGAGGCATGCTCCAATTTCAGCTCTGGCGCCACGCTGACCAACAACACGATCAACGGCGTGGCCCCCTCCTCCACCTGCCTGTCGGATTACCTGTCCGGCAACGCGGCCAATGCGCAGGTGGCGCGCAATGGTGGCGTGGGCGGCCCCGAGCCCTACCGGCAGAGCGACTGGTCGATCCAGGATGTGTTCTCCGGGATTGCGCATCTGCACACCGGGCATATCCGCCACGAGATCATTGGCGGGTTCGACATCGAGTATGTGACCGATCACCGCCAGAACTACGCCTATGGCTCCAACCGCCCCAGCACCAGCCTGCTCGATCCCTCGCCCTACGTGCCCGGCCTGACACTGGGGAACTGCAGCCAGTACCCCAACCGCCTGGTCAATATCGGCAACGGCGTGGGCCGCAAGTGCTACAAGGACAGTTCGGCACTTGATGTGGGCTTTTTCCTGTCCGACCAGGTGTGGCTGACCAAAAACCTGTCGGTCAAGGCGGGCTTCCGGTGGGATCACTGGAACAGCACCTACAGCGCCACCGGCGGCAGCACGGCCACGCCCGATGTAAGCTACGGCCAGAACGAGACCACCATCAACCCGTCGGTCAGCCTCATGTACACCCCGCGCAGCAACCTGATGGTGTATTTCAACTGGTCGGAATCCACCACGCCCCTCAGCCTGTACGTGACCAACAGCTCCGAGCCGATGACACGCTCCAGCCAGAGCGCCGCCCCCGAGCGCAGCAGACTGTATGAGGTGGGGGCCAAATACAGCGCCTTCCAGGACCGTATCGGCTTTACGGCGGCCCTGTTCCGGCTCGAGAAGAACAACTCCACCCAGACCGACCCCACAACGGGCGATGTCAGCGCAACCAGCGACCAGGAGCGCAACCAGGGGCTTGAACTCAGTGTATCGGGCACGCTGCTGCGCAACTGGATGTTCTATGGCACCTATGCGCTGTATGACCCCACCATTACCAAGGCGGGTTCCACCTCATCCAAGCAGGGCGGGCAGATCCAGTACGTGCCCCATAACCAGGCCACCGCCTGGACCAGCTACGAGATCGCGCCGCGCAAACCGTGGAACATGACCGTTGGCGGCGGCATCACCTGGCGGCAGGGCGTATGGCTCGACCAGCTCAATACCGCCCGCGCGCCCGCCACGGTGGAATTCGACGCCATGGTCGCCCACCGCTTCAACAACAACTGGAAAGTGGCCATGAACGCCTATAACCTTGATAACCGGCTCAATTATGGCAGCCTGTTCTCCAACCGCGTCACTCCTTCCGTCGGGCGGTCGTTCCTGTTCAACATCTCGGCGCAGTACTGACCCACCCCCCCTCAACCAAGGCCACGCCCATGCTGCTGCACATCCCCGCCCTGCTCAACGCCGATGAACTCGCCCACTGCCGCGCCCGCCTGCGCGATGCGCAATGGACCGATGGCCGCGAGACGGCGGGCGTGCAGTCGGCAAAAACCAAGAACAACCTGCAACTGCCCCGCGATTCCGAGGCATGCCGCGAACTTGGCCAGATCGTGCTGCACGCACTCGGGCGCAATGCCCTGTTCAACAGCGCGGTGCTGCCCTACCGGGTCAGCCCGCCGCTGTTCAACCGCTATGAAGGCGGCATGCACTTTGGCGCGCATGTCGATAACGCCATACGCGGCATCCTGGCAGGTGGCATCCACACGCGCATCCGCACCGATGTCTCCTCCACGCTGTTCTTCTCCGATCCCGATGAATATGACGGCGGGGAGCTGACCATCCACGCCAATGGCAACGAGCAGGCCATCAGGCTGCCCGCGGGTGACATGATTCTCTACCCCACCACTGTGCTGCACAGCGTGACACCGGTCACGCGCGGGTGCAGGCTGGCGGCTTTTTTCTGGTCGCAGTCGATGATCGCGGAGGAGAGCCGCAGGCAGATCATGTTCGACCTCGACATGCAGGTCACATCGCTGCGCGAACGGCTGGGGGATGCCGATCCCGCCGTGCTGTCACTGACCAACATCTACCACAACATGATGCGCCAGTGGTGCCTGCTGTGAGCAATTATCCGATGGGGTAGAGGAAATATTTCCGATTTTTTGAATATTTTACGTGCTATTTTCGGATAACCCCTATAGGAAGGTCCTCACGGCTGGACTTTTCAGCTACGGACAAGATTTCAGAGCAGCTACACCAAGCGGCCTTATGGCATCCCCGATAAAACGAAAAGTCTCGATCCCATGCATGTTCGCGTGGGGGTGCCGGTTATTCTAAGGAGGCCAAATTATGGCCGCAGGAACAGTTAAATGGTTCAACGCCCAGAAGGGCTTTGGATTTATCCAGCCTGATGACGGAAGCGCCGATGCTTTCGTGCACATTTCTGCCGTTGAGCAGGCTGGCCAGCAGACCCTGTCCGAAGGGCAGGCCGTGACGTATGACCTCGAGCGGGGCCGTAACGGCAAGTCTTCTGCAGTCAATCTCAAGATTGGCTGATAAACGCGGCAGGAACTCCGGTTCCTGCCGTTTTTATTTCTACCGCTTTTTATACCTGATGCCTGCTTTCCGGCTGATCATGACAGTCCTGCTCTGCCTGCCCGCCTGCGTGGCCCGGGCGCAGATGCCCCAGCCTGGTGGCTGGAACGGAAGCGTGGCCCTGCCTGCCGCCCCCATGGGGCCAGCCTATGCCCCACCCTCACTAAATCACTTCGCACCCCTGCCCCATGCAGCCATGCCGCCTTCGCGCAGCCGCACGACCGGGTTGGATGCCCCTTATGCAGGCGATACGTCGCCCACCCCCCAGCCCGACCGCTACGAGCAGGACTGGGCGGCGTTTGAGCAATCAGAACGCGCCATTGCCCGGCAGATGGGCCATAAATAGCAACATGACGCCCTGATGCCTGCCACCCTTCGGGGCAGCATTTTTTGCAAAAGCCTGTATCAGGCACGGTCTTTTTTTCAAAAAACAGCGCCCAGGCAAGAGGCTGGCTGCGCGCCCTTTGGCGTTCAGTCCTGTATTGCGGCGACCGGACGCGTGCTGGCCAGGGCGGGCAGCTCAAGCAGGTTGATCGCAGCGCCCTCGGCCTGCATGGCACGCGCCATGTCGCGTATGCTGTCGTGATGGGTGAACAGCAGCACCTGCGTGGTGCGGGCGAACTGGGCCAGCACGTTCAGCGTGCTGTGGCTTCGGGCATCATCAAACTGCACCAGCAGGTCATCGGCGATAAATGGCAGCGGCTCGGTAGCGCGGCAATAGGTCTCCACGCTGGCCAGGCGGAAGGCAAGGAAAAGCTGGTCGCGCGTGCCCGCACTCATCTCGCTCACCCCCACCGTGCTGCCATCGGGGCGCACGCCGCGCACCACGGGGTCGTTACTGGCATCAAGTTCCGTCTGTATGCCGCCAAAGGCGCCATCGGTCGCCTGCGCCATGAATATGCCCGCCTGCCGCACCAGCGGGTCCTGCACCTGCGCGCGCACCCGGTCCATGGCGGCGGCAATCAGGTTACGCGCCAGGGTCAGCTCGGCATATTCCTCCACAACACGGTGCAGGCTGGTTATGGCCGCTTCGCGCCGGGCGGCGGCCTGCGGGGCCTCGGTATTATGCTCAAAGGCGGCAAGGGCGCTTTCGGCATGCTGCTCCGTGCGCACGGCATTGTCACGGGCGGCGGCCAGCTCCTCCTGGCGGGCCTGCAATGCTGCGATTTCCGCCTGAAGTTCCGGCCCGTCGCGCCCGTCAAGGGCTGCATGAAGCTGCGTGGGAGACTGGCCATCGGTCATGCAGGACAGGGTATGCAGCGCCTGCGCGTGGGCCTCCGCCACGCTGTCGCGCTGTTCCAGCCGGGTGGCAAGCTGACGCAGCGCATCCGTGCCCTGCGCGTGGGTGCGGGCCTGAAGCGCCTCGATTACGGTAGTGGCGGCCTGCACGCCCGCTTCGCCCTGCGCCACCATATGGTTGGCCTTGTCCAGTTCGGGTTGCAGGGCTTCGCGCTGGTGGCGGGCCTTCTCGGCCTCGCGCCAGTGCTGTTCCAGCTCGTGGGCGGCCAGTACCGCGTCAGGAGGCAGGCTGAGGGCGAGATGGGGGCGCAGCGCATCCAGCCCGTGCGCCAGTTCGGCTTCATGTGCTGCGGCCTGCGCCGCGGCTTCATCAAGCTCAGCCAGTTGGGTAATGGCGGCAGGTGCCGCCGCCCATTCATCGGCCAGGTCGCGGCCCGTCATGGGCAGGGCATCGGCGTTCAGGCCAATGGCCTGCATGGCGGGTGCCCAGCGGGCGGCCCATTGCTGCCGTTCGGCCTCAAGCGCTTTGGCCTGCTGGCCAAGCTGGGCGCGCTGGGGCAGCAGGTCATCATGTTCACGCTGCAGGCGGTCATATTCCTCATGTGCGCTGGCATGCTGGCGCAAGGCGCGGGTCACGCCCTCCACGCAGGCGGCGGGCGGCAGGCCAGCGTCCACGCCCAACGTGCAGGCCAGATGCGCAAGCCCATCACGCTGCACGGCCAGCCTGATGTGCTCGTGTTCAAGGGCCGCGTGCTCGGTGGCGGCCTGTTCGGCCTCGGCCAGCACGTCAACGCGCTGCTGCACGAAAGCCCCGAGTGCCGCGGGCGTGGCCGCATGGGCCGCGATGGCGGGAAAAGGCGCGATGAATTCCTGCCAGTGCCGGGCAATCTGCCGGGCCGTATCATGCAGGTTGCGCTCATGGCAGGCAATTTTGTCGGTGCACTGGGCCATGTCGTGGCGCAGCGCCTCGATGCGGGCAAGGCGGTCGGCCTGCGCCAGCAACTGGCGTGACAGGCTGTCCGCCTGCGTGATGGCGTTCTCCAGCATCGTGGCATTGTGCTGGCGCGTGGCGGGCGGGGTGGTGGCGTCCGCGCTCACATAGGCATCGCGGATGGCGTGCCAGGCGCTATCGCGCCTTACGCACGCGGCGTGCAGCATTTCGGGCGTAATGGTATTGCCCGCATGCTCGAGCCGCTCAAGGGCGGGACGCAGGCTGGCCAGCCGTTCACGCTCCGTGGCAAGGGCCTGGGTAATACGCTCATTGTGGATGTGCAGCCGCTGCTGGCCCTCGGCCGCCACGCGCACGGCCTGCGCATCGGGGCACGGCAGAGCCTGCAGGGCCGCGACCGAGGCCACACCCAGCGCCCTGAGCCGCGCCTCCAGTTTTTCCTGAAGGGCGGCAAGGCCATCCCTGCGCAAATCAAGGCGCCTGATCTCGGCAGGCAGGGCGGCAAAGGCGGTGGCATCCGCATCCACGGGCCGGTCGTGCCCCTGTGCGCGCAGGGTGTCGAGGCGCGCCGCCTTGCGGGCAAGGGCAAGGTCGGTCTGGGCCATCTGCTGCTCCAGCGCCGTGGCCGCGTTGCGCCACTGCATCTGGGCATCGGCCATCTGGCGTATTTCTTCCAGCACCACGCGCTCGGGCATGAACTGGCGCAGATCGGCATCCGGCCCCTTGTTAAGCCACTGGCGCAGGCTGGCAAGGCTGGCATTGATCTGCTGGCGTTTGGCATCGCGTTCGGGCCGGGCCGCGCGCGCGCGGCGGACCGCCTGCCCCAGCGCCATGACCTGTGCCACGCGCGCGCCCTGTGCCATGAGCCGGGCCTGCGCGGGGGGCACGTCTGTCTGGCGTTGCAGGCGCTGCGCCTGCACGCGGGCCGTGGCAAGGCTGGCCTGGGCGGCAGCACCGGCCTCAAGGGCTGCGGTAATCTCGGCCCCCATGCCGGTGGGCAGCGCGGCGAGGTCGGCCAGGGTTGCACGTTCGGCCTCCAGCCGGGTCAGGGCGTGGAGCTGGGGCAAGGCTTTTGCCAGTTGTTCGAGCCGTGCATGCAGGCGGCGCAGTTCAGCCTGTTCACGGTCGAAATCGGCCCTGTTCTGGCGGGCCTCGTCACGCTGCTGGCAATGGCTGGTATAGGCCTCATGCGTAAGCGAAGCTTCCCTGAGGCTGTCCTGTGCCGCGCGGAAGGCATCGGATGCCTTGTAGAAGGCCCGCTCCGCCGCGCGACGGGGCGCAAACAGGGCCGCGCGCCGTTCATCAATCTCGGCCAGCCGTGTCATGAGGGCACGCAGGCCCCCGCCGGCCTCCACGATCAGCCGCCCGATATCGCCATTGGCCCTGAGCAGGGCCGCGCCCCCGCTGCGCAGCGTTTCGTCATTAAGGCCGAACAGGGCGGTAAAGCGCTCGCGCGTCATGCCGCCAAGGACCGGGGCCAGCACGTCATCGCTGACCGGCTGGCCATCAAGGCCGGCCAGCGTGCGGGTGCGGCCCTTGCGGCGGCGCAGGTCGAGCGTGGTACCGTTGGCCAGCATGAGGCTGGCCTCCAGCCGGATCTGGTCATTGCCGAACACCGCGCCCGCATCGGACTGGTTGGGAATGCCAAACAGGAAATCGGTCATGGCGGAAAGCATGGTGCTTTTGCCCGCCTCGTTCGGGCCATGGATGACATGCAGGCCGGGAACCGTGCCAAAATCCAGTTCCAGGTCCGCAATGGCGCCATAGCGGATGATGCGCAGGTTACGAATGTGCATCGCGGCTTTCTTCGGGGTTTTCCACCAGTGACAAGGCGAGGTCCACCGCGCGGGCGGGTATGTCGGCTGCAAGCCCCGCACGCAGGGCATCGGTGCGGGTATGGGCGGGCATGCGGTCGATCACGGCGGCGAGGATGACATCGAGCTCCGCGCGCAGGGCCTCGGGTGTTGCGCTGGCGCGGATATCGGCGGCAATACGCCCGCCGGTGGACGTATCGGCCATGGCCGCGCGCGTGGGCGCGTGGGTCTGGACCTTGAGGCGCTCGAGCCATATCTCATCGGCAATGCTGGCCAGCACGGTCTCGACTTCAAGCGTCAGCTCACGGGCGTTGCGGATCAGCTCCGCATGCAGCGCTGTCGCGCCAAAAAGTTCCAGCCGCAGGGCGATGGGGCGGCCATCCGCCTCGTGCACCACGCCCCCGACCGCGTGGCGGATCAGGCCGGTCATCTCGCCGCGCGTGGTGGCGGCGGACAGGTCAACCCGCACGCTGGCCCAGCGCACCACGTCGAGCACCTGATGGGCCACATCCACCACGACCCCCGCGCGCACGCTCACCAGCGAGGCCCCCTTCGGCCCGGCCTCGCGCGCGTGGCGGCCCTGCAGGTTGCCCGCATAGACCACATAGGGGTCGCGATGCAGGATCTCGCGGGTGTGCACATGGCCCAGCGCCCAGTACTGGTAGCCATGGTTGACCAGTTGCTCGACCGTGCAGGGCGCGTAAGGCTCATGCCCCTCGCGCCCCTGGCAGGCGGTGTGCAGGATGCCGATATTGAACAGGCCGGGCACGGGGGGCGGGTAGTGCCGGGCAATGTTGTCGGTCACGTCGCGGCGGCCGAAGCTGCGGCCATGCACGGCCACGCCAAGGTCATCCATCACCTGTGTTTCGGCCTTGCGGGTATCGAACAGGTGCACGTTGTTGGTTACATGCAGGTGGCGGACAAAGCGGTTCTCGGCATCATGGTTGCCCAGAATCATGAACACGTGGATGCCCGCCCGCTTGAGCCGCGCCATGCCGTTGACGAAGAACAGCCCGCACTGCGCATCACGCAGGTCGCCATCAAACACGTCGCCCGCCAGCACCACGAAACGGCATTTACTGCTGATGGCAAGGTCGATCATGTCCGTAAAGGCGCGGCGCGAGGCATCGCCTATAAGGCGGGCATAGTCATCCGACCGCGCGCCCAGGCCTCGCAGCGGGCTGTCAAGATGCAGGTCGGCGGCATGAAGAAAGCGGAATTCGTTCATGCCGCCATCGTACTCCATTGAAAGCGGATGTAAATGTAATCAGGCATCGGGATCGGTAATGTCGGTGCAGACATATTTCATCTCGAGGTATTCATCCATGCCATAGCGCGACCCCTCGCGCCCCATGCCCGACTGCTTGATGCCGCCAAAGGGAGCCACCTCGTTGGAGATCAGGCCGGTATTATGGCCCACCATGCCGTATTCCAGCGCTTCGGCCACGCGGCAGGCGCGGGCGTGGTCGCGGGTGAAAAAGTAGGCGGCAAGGCCATATTCCGTGTCATTGGCCATGGCGATGGCTTCCGCCTCGGTGTGAAAACGCATGAGCGGGGCCACGGGGCCAAAGGTTTCCTCATGGGCAATGCGCATGGCGGGTGTGACGTCACGCAGCACGGTGGGGCGGTAGAACAGCGCGCCCGCCCTGTCACGCGTGCCGCCGCACAGCACGCCAGCCCCCTTTGTCACGGCATCACGCACATGGGCCTCCACCTTGTCGCGCGCGGCCGCGCTGACCAGCGGGCCGATGGCGGAATCAGGTTCATGGCCCGGCCCCACATGCAGCCTGCCCACCACCCTGGCGAAGCGGGTGGCGAAGTCATCATAGATGCTGTCATGCACCAGAAAGCGGTTGGCGCACACGCAGGTCTGGCCGGCGTTGCGGAATTTGGCGGTGACGGCGCTTTTGATGGCCTGTTCGATATGCGCATCCTCAAACACGATGAAGGGCGCATTGCCACCGAGCTCAAGCGACAGGCGCTTGAGCGTGGGGGCTGACTGCGCCATGAGAATGCGCCCGACCGGCGTCGAGCCGGTAAAGGACAGCTTGCGGATGGCGGGGCTTGCGCACAGCGCCTTGCCCAGCCGCACGCCATCACCGGGCAGGACCTGCACCAGCCCTGCCGGCACGCCGGCCTGATGGGCGAGTTCGGCCAGCGCCAGGGCGGTGAGCGGGGTCAGTTCCGATGGCTTGATGATCATGGCGCACCCCGCCGCAAGGGCGGGAGCGGCCTTGCGGGTGATCATGGCGGCGGGGAAATTCCACGGCGTGATGGCGGCACACACCCCCACGGGCTGGCGGATCACGCTCAGCCGGGTGGCCGGGTTGGTGGGAGGGATCACATCGCCGTAGCCGCGCATGGCCTCGGCCGCGTACCACAGCAGGAAGCTTGCGGCATAGCGGATCTCGCCCGCGGCTTCCGCGCGCGGCTTGCCCTGCTCGGTCACGATCAGCGTGGCGAGGTCATCAAGGTTATCCATGACCAGGTCGTGCCACCGCGCAAGGATCACCTGCCGCTGGGCGCCGGTGCGGTTGCGCCATTGCGCCTGCGCCGCCACGGCCGCCTCGATGGCGCGCGCCACATCCGCCGCCCCGCATTCCGCCACCTCGGCCACCTCGGCACCGGTGGCCGGGTTGTGCACTGCCCGGCGCGCGCCCTTCAGTGCCGGGGTCCATTCGCCATGGATGAAAGCCTCCTTGCGAAAAAGCGATGTATTGCCGAGATGCACGGTCATGTCAGGCTCCGATCAGGCAGGCGCGGTGGCAGGTTGGATAATGCTCATGCCTTCATCAATGATCGCATCCGATGCCGTCAATGCCGCATGGGGCCACAACCCGGCGCCGGTCGTGGGGGCACCCCCGTTTCGCCCGCAAGGGCGCGGATCGTGGCGGTTGTGCTGCCATGGCAGGCGTGCCATGCGCTTGAAGAATATCCTTGTCTTCCTGCCCCCCGCATGCGTGGGCCATGCCTGAAAACCACCCCGCCTGCGCGCCGGGCGTGGGGAGCATGGGCGCAGGCCAGTGGTGCGCCGCGACATTGTCAGATAAGTATGAGATCGTTTCTGACCAGGATGGATGTGGCGTGTTTCTGCGGCAGTTGACCTATCTCATAGCGCTTGATCGCTACCGGCATTTTTCCCGCGCGGCAGAAAGCTGCGGCGTATCGCAGCCCGCGCTCTCCTCGGCCATACGCCAGCTTGAGACCGAGCTGGGCATTACCATCATCCGCCGCACCCGCCGCTTCAATGGCCTGACCGATGAGGGGCAGCGCGTGCTCGACTGGGCACGCCAGACGCTGGCCGCCCTTGATGGCCTGCGGCAGGAAGCCGCCTTCGCGCAGGCGGTGGCGGGCGGGTCGCTGTCCATTGGCGTGATGCCGCCCGCACTCCAAGCATCGCCCATGCTATTGGAAAATTTTCGCACCGCCATACCCGGCCTGCACCTGCAGGTGCGCCTTGGTTCATGCGCTGATACCATCCACCGCCTGCGCCAGCAGCAGCTTGACCTCGGGCTGGTCTATCTTGACCAGATCCCCCCCGATGGCCCTTTTGAGGCTCTGCCGCTCTATACCGAACAGCATGTGCTGGTGGCGGCCGAGCCGTTCGTGCTGCCCGCGGGCCGACGCGAGTGGCACACGCTGGCCGACCTGCCGCTCTGCCTGCTCAGCACGGAAATGCGCACCCGCCAGATCGTGGATGCGGCCTTTCGCGCGGCGGAGGTGACGCCCCTCATCGTCATGGAAACCAATTCGCTCGAAGTGCTGTATGCCGAGCTGCTGGCCGGGCGCCTTGCCAGCATCTTGCCCGTTGCGGCCCTGCCCACCCATACGGGGCATGGCCGGCTGCAGGTGCGCCCGCTGGGACCATGCGCCGCACCCGAAGTGGGGCTGGCACGGCTGACGCAATCCCTGCCCACCGCATTGAGCGTGCGGGTATGGGAAATCGCGGCGGGCCTGGACATCCGCGACATCTTCGCCCTTGGGTAAGGTGGCGGGCAGGTAACAGCAATAAAGGCCCCGCCTAGCGCCCCCACCCCTGACCGAACTGCTGCATCTGCTGCTGCTGTTGCATTTGCATCTGCTGGCGCTGCTGGCCGAGCTGTTCTTCCTGCTGGCGGAACTGCTGGTCCATCTGCCGTGACTGCTGTTCGCGCTGCTGGCGGATCTGCTCGCGCTGGCGCTCGATCTGTTCGCGGCCGCCGGGCTGGTTGCCCATCTGCCTGGCCGGCTGGTCAAGCTGCATGTCCTGCTGACGGAACTGCTGGTCCATCTGCTGGCGCTGCTGGTCACGCTGCATGTGCATCTGCTCGCGCTGCTGGTCGAGCTGCATCTGCTGCTGGCGGAACTGCTGGTCCATCTGCTGGCGCTGCTGGTCGCGCTGCATGCGCATCTGCGCGTCCTGCTGCTCGCGTTGCATGCGCTGCTGCATGTCGGGCTGGGCATGCGCCATGCCTGCGCCCATCAGGCAGCCCGCAAACGCAAATGCTGCAAGGCGATGGGGATACCGGGCGGAAAGACGGGCCATGGTTGTTTCCTTCTGTTACAAACCCCTTCCTTCCTACAGGATCAGGGCCGGTAATCCAGCCCGATATCCATGACGCGCACGGTATGCGTAAGCCAGCCCAGCGAGATCAGGTCCACCCCGGCCTGTGCCACGGCGGTGACCGTATCGGGCGTAATGCCGCCCGAGGCCTCGGTTATGGCGCGGCCATCCACCAGTTTCACGGCTTCGCGCAGCATGTCGGGCGGCATGTTGTCGAGCAGGAACACATCCACGCCGCCGGTTTCCAGCCCCTCGCGCAGTTGTTCCAGCGTGTCCACCTCAAGCTCGATGCGCACCAGATGGCCCGCCGCCGCCCGCGCGCGTTCGACCGCGGGCCTGACGCCACCGGCAAAGGCGAGGTGGTTGTCCTTGATCAGGATCGCATCATCAAGGCCGAAACGGTGGTTGCTGCCGCCGCCGGCCCGCACGGCGTATTTCTGGATGGCGCGCAGGCCGGGCATGGTCTTGCGCGTGCAGGTGATGCGGGCGCGGTAAGGCCGCACAAGCTCAGCCACCGCAGCCGTGGCCGTGGCAATGCCGCTGAGATGCGAGAGGAAGTTCAGCCCCACCCGCTCGCCCGACAGGATGCCGCGCGCCGGACCTTCCACCGTGGCCAGCACGTCGCCCGGCCCGACCCTGCCGCCATCGCGCAGCTTTGGGGTAAACGTGATGCGCCGGTCCATCAGGGCAAAGGACAGGCGCGCCATGTCCAGCCCCGCGATCACGCCGTCCTGCCGCGCCACGAAGGCGGCGCGGACGGTGGTGTCGCCCTCCCCGATCACGGCATCGGTGGTGAGATCGCCCGCGCGGCCCAGATCCTCGAGCAGGCCCGCGCGCACGAGGGGCTCGAGCATGATGTCGGGCAAGGGGTGGAGCATGGGGGTGTTTCTTTCCTTCATTGGGGGGTGGGCACGGGCGCATCGACCTGCGCGCCCAGGCGGGCAAGGTCTGCCAGTGCCAGGCGCGAGGCATGGGGCGTGGATGCCGCGTGCGGATAATCGCTGCGGAAATGCCCGCCCCGGCTTTCGGTGCGCAGCAGGGCGGCGTGCATGATGGCGGCACAGACCAGCCGGGCATCGCTTTCAGGCTGGGCGAGCACCTGCCGCAGCCCGGCCTCAAGCTCCGCCCCGCTGCGGATGACACCGGCATAACGGCTCATGAGCCGCCGCAGGCCAACCGGGGGCGGTGCCCATCGTGGCCCCGTGGCAGGCTTGCTGGCCACAGGCCGAACCGGGCGGTCATGACCATCAAGCGCCTGCCCGATCCATCTGCCGAACGATACGGCTTCAAGCAGGGAATTGCTGGCCAGCCGGTTGGCCCCGTGCAGCCCGGTGCAGGCGACCTCACCCGCGGCCCACAGGCCCGGCACGCCGGTGCGCCCTGCATGGTCGACCACCACGCCACCCATATGGTAATGGGCGGCAGGCCTTACGGGGATGGGCTGCGTGAGCGGATCAATGCCATGCGCCGCGCATAGCGCGGAAATGGCGGGAAAATGCTGCGTAAAGGCAGCGCCAATGGCCGTGCGGGCATCAAGATAGACCGTGTGGCCTGCCATCATGTGCCGCCACACCGCGCGCGATACGGTATCACGCGTGGCGAGTTCCTCGGTAAAGCGGGCGCCGGTTTCATCAATCAGGGTCGCCCCCTCGCCCCGCACCGCCTCGCTGACAAGACACAAGCGCTGGCCATCCGCCCCGGCGGAAAGGGCGGTGGGGTGAAACTGCACGAACTCCATGTTGCCCAGCACGGCACCCGCGCGCGCGGCAATGGCCAGCCCGCTGCCCGTGGCCCCCGCCGGGTTGGTGGTATCGGCAAACAGGCCGCCCACGCCCCCCGTAGCCAGCACGATGGCGGTGGCGGGCATGGTCACTTCCGTGCCTGCAATGACCGCCCGCAACCCTGCCACCGCGCCATCATGCAGCACCAGGTCACGCGCATGGGCGCGCTCGATGACCGTAATGCGCGGGGTGCGCTGCACGCGGGCGATGAGCGCGCGCATGATGGCCGCCCCCGTCGCATCCTCGCCCGCATGCACGATGCGGCGGCGCGCATGGGCGGCCTCCAGCCCGCGCTGCAGGCTGCCATCGGGGTTGCGGTCCCATGCCACGCCCAGGTCAGCAAGACGCCCGACTACGGCGGGGCCATCATCGGTGACCCGCCTGACGGTGTCGGGGTCGCACAGCCCCGCGCCCGCCGCCAGCGTGTCGGCCGCGTGCAGGGCGGGCGTATCATCCGCGCCAACGGCAGCCGCCAGACCACCCTGCGCCAGCCAGCTTGCGGCATGGGGCGGGCGTATTTCATCCAGCCGGCCCGCGCATAGCAGCACGCACGGCCGCGTGGTGGAGAGCGCGGTCATGACCCCCGCCAGCCCCGCCCCCACGATGAGCGGCTGCCCCACGAGCGGGCGCAGCGGCGGGAGGGCGGTCATATCGCCAGCATGCGCTCGACGGCACGGCGGCCACGGCTGGCCATTTCCGGGTCGAGCGTGACCTCATGCGTCATGTTTTCCAGCGACTGGCGGATATTGGCCAGCGTGATGCGCTTCATGTGCGGGCACATGTTGCACGGGCGGATGAACTCGGTCTGCGGGTAGCGTACCGCCAGGTTGTCGCTCATGGAGCACTCGGTCACGAGCAGGATGCGGCCACCCTTATGGTCGCGCACGTAATCATCCATCATGGCGGTGGAGCCGCTGAAATCCGATACCGCCACGACCTCGGGCGGGCATTCGGGGTGGGCAAGCACCACGAGGCCGGGATGGTCGGCGCGCATGCGCTCGATCTCGCCCGGCGTAAAGCGCTCATGCACCTCGCAGTGGCCGGCCCAGGTGATCATCTTGATGCCGGTCTCGGCCTCGATGTTGCGGGCAAGGTATTCATCGGGGATCATGATGACCCGGTCCGTGCCCAGGCTTTCCACCACGCGCTTCGCATTGCCCGAGGTGCAGCAGATATCGCTCTCGGCCTTCACCTCGGCTGAGGTGTTCACATAGGTCACCACCGGCACGCCGGGGTAGCGCTGGCGCAGCAGGCGCACATCCGCCCCCGTGATGGAATCGGCCAGCGAGCAGCCTGCCCTGAGGTCGGGGATCAGCACGGTGCTGTGCGGGTTGAGCATCTTGGCGGTCTCGGCCATGAAGTGCACGCCCGCCATCACGATCACGTCGGCATCCGTATTCTGCGCCTCACGCGCCAGGGCAAGGCTGTCGCCGCGGATGTCGGACACGCAATGGAAGATTTCCGGCGTCTGGTAGTTATGCGCCAGAATGACGGCGTTGCGCTCGCGCTTGAGGGTCTCGATCGCGCGGATGTCCTCGACAAAGGTCTCCCATTCCATTTCGGGGACCAGATGACGCACCCGGTCATACAGCCCGTCCGTTTTGCCACGTGGCGCAATCTGGTTCATGCCTGTTCTCCCTTCCCATTCCCGCATGCCATTTATGCTCATATTGAGTATAAGTCGGGCCGCAGGGACCGGCCCCACACTTCCAGAGCGAAACAGCCCGCTTGTCAATCAGGATTTTCGTGAGGTGCGGGCCGACCGCTCAGGGCTGCACCAGCGGAATCTTGGTGCCAACGAACTGCCGCGCCTGCCGCACCTCGCCACAGAAGCGGAACAGGCGGGCCGGGCGGCCGCCGGTACGTTCCTCGATTTCGCCAGTTTCTTCAACCAGTTGCTGCTGCATGATCAGGCGACGGAAATTCTGCTTGTGCACATGCACGCCCGAGAGGCTTTCCATCACGCGCTGGAGCTGGAGCAGGGTGAAGGCCTCGGGCATCAGTTCAAACACGACCGGGCGATAACGTATTCTTGCACGCAGCCGCGCCATGGCTGTTGCCAGAATACGACGGTGGTCATGGTGCATGGACTGCCCCGGCACGGCGCGATCGGGCGGGCAGCCTGCCTCGGCCACCAGCCCTGCCTCATACAGCAGCTCGTAGCGCTGGAGCACCAGCTCGTCATTCCAGGCCACCATGTCGCCAATGGCGAACAGGCTGACACAGCGCTGCCACTGCCGCACGCGCTCGGCGGGGTGGCCCATGCCCGCCACCCAGTGGCACAGCAGGCGCTCGATCAGGGCCAGGCTGGCACGGCCCTCATCGCTCTTGCAGTTCTCCCACGGGAAGTAGTCATACCAGTCGCGCCACCCCGTCTCGCCCGCGTGGCTGCGCGTGAGGGCGAGGTAGGAAATGGCGATCATCCGCCCCTGCGTGGTGGCAAGGATGCGGTCGTGGTCGGCAAAGGTGTAGAGCTGCTCGACATGCCCGATGGGGTGGCCGGTCTGGCGCTCCACCCACGCCCTGACGCCTGCCTGCAACGAGCGATGCGTGCTTTCCAGCGGGCCGGAAGGCAGCTGCCGCCCATGGTCGATGGTCATGACCTGGGGAACATCCCCCCGCACGGCCGTCAGGACAGCGATCAGCTCGATCATCATATGGGTTGTCATGGCGGGCAGGAACCTATCACGCTCCGGCCCGGTTTGGGGAGGGATTTTCCTGGCCTCACCGCGCGGGCGGGCAGATGGCGATGCGGATTGGCTGGCCGCTGATGTCCGCGCGGATGGCGGTATGGCCATGCGCGTCGCCATCGCTCTGCACGGGCAGGCCGGTGGGAGCGGGAATGGCGACGGTGCTGGCCCGCAGTATCGTCACATCCTTCTGGCGTGGCAGCGTGCCACGCAGCAGGGCCAGCCCGTAGCGCAGGGTTGCCCATGGCCCGGCATTGCCAAACAGCACGACGGAGAACGCCTTCTCCGCCTGCATGGAAGCGGGTGCGAGCACATGCGGGCCTGCGTACAGCGCCCCTTTCGAGATGATGACGGACGAGGCTTCATGCGCCACGCCATCCACCTCCACGCGCAGAACGGGGTAGCGGTAGCTCCACAGCGCCCGCAGCACGGACACCACATAGGCCGCGCGCCCCACCGCCTTCTTCAGGCGTGGCGAGACGGTGTGAACCACATGGGCGTCAAACCCCACCCCCGCCATCTGCACGAAAAGCGACCTGCCCTGCGCCGTATGCAGCACGCCCGGCCACACGGTGGCGCAGCTGCCCGCGATGATGCTGCGCGCAAGCAGGCCTTCATCAAACGGCAGGCCGAGTTCGCGCGCCAGCACGTTGGCCGTGCCCACAGGCAGCACCGCCAGCACCACGTCGGAGCCGGCAAGCCCGCGCGCCACTTCGGCCACGGTGCCATCGCCGCCGGTGGCCACGACATGGCTGCACCCGCCCTGGCGCACCGCATTACGCGCCAGCGCGGTGGCATGCCCCCGTGCGCGCGTCTGGACAACCTGCACCGCAACACCCGCGCGGCGCAGGACCCCGGCCAGGCGGGTGGCATGGCCCGAGCGCCGCCGCCCTGCGGTGGGGTTGACGATAATGGTAACGGATCGCGACGCATCCATGGCCATGGTGTCTAGAACACCATGCGCGAAATGACTACCGGGCCATCCAGCGGGCATGCCGCTGGGCAGGACAGTGCAATACCTTGACCTTCTGCTGAAAAACCAGCGTGTTATGACACCATGCCCCGGCCCTGCTCCCCTTTACAGACAGCATGGCTTCCTGTCCTAATGGTGTGGATGAAAGTGAAACGATTACAGCGCCACAGGCCATGCCACGCCTGCCGGACCCTGACTTCGGCCGCCCCGGTTCCGGCGGATTTCTGCCCCCGGGCCTGCTGCCTGTTACCCGCCGCGCACGGGCACGATGGCAGGCACCATGACTGAAAATATGCCTCCCTGCCCTGCCCGGCCTGCCTCCGTGCTCAGGCAGCGCCACATCATCATGATTGCGCTGGGCGGCGCCATCGGGGCCGGGCTGTTCGTGGGCAGCAGTGCTGCCATTGCGGCGGTGGGGCCTGCGGTGCTGCTCGGCTTTGTCGCGGTGGGCATGCTGGTCATGCTCGTCATGCGCATGCTGGGGGAAATGGTGATTGCGTGCCCCGGCAAGGGCTCGTTCGTGGAATATATCCGCACGGCACATGGCAATGGGGCCGCGTTTACCACCGGGTGGCTGTACTGGTTCTTCTGGCTGGTGGCGCTGGGCAGCGAGGCGATTGCAGGCGCGATATTGTTGCATGACTGGATCAGGCTGCCGGTCTGGGTGCTGGCCACGGCGCTGATCGTGGCGCTTAACCTGGTCAACCGCATGGCGGTGCATGTTTTTGGCGAATGCGAGTTCTGGCTCTCGCTCATCAAGGTGGCCAGCATCGTGGCCTTTGTGGTGGCGGGCGGGCTGTACGTGGCGCATGTGTTTGGCCCCGGCGTGCCGGTCATGCACAATGTAACGGGTCATGGCGGGATTTTTCCCCATGGCGGGATGGGGGTGCTGTCCATCATCCCCACCCTTCTGTTCACCATGATCGGTTCAGAAATCGCGACCGTGGCCGCCGGTGAATCCGCCGAACCGGCCAAGAACGTGGCGCATGTCACCCGCAGCCTCGGCACGCGCATCATGCTGTTCTACAGCCTGTCCATCGCACTGATCCTGATGATCGTGCCATGGTGGACCATCGAGCCCGGCCATTCGCCCTTTGTCGCCGCCATGCAGGTCATGGGCATTCCGGGGGCGGCGGCATGCATGCGGGTGGTGGTGCTGACGGCGGTGCTGTCGTGCATGAACTCCAGCCTCTACATCACCTCGCGCATTCTGGCCGAACTGGCGCGCCATGGCGATGCGCCCGCCCTGCTGCAACGCCGCAACCGCCAGAACACGCCGGTCAATGCCATCATGGCCAATTCACTGGCCGGCGGCGTGGTGGCGTTTTCCTCCATCGTGGCGCCTGACACGGTGTTCTCCTTCCTGCTCAGTTGCAGCGGGGGCGTGATCCTGCTGGTCTATTCGCTTATCGTCACGGCCTATGTGGTCACCCGCCGCGCGGCCACGCCCGCCATGCGGCAGGCGTGTTTCCGGCTACCGTTCTTTCCCCTCGTCAACATGGCAACGCTGGGGGGCGTGCTGGTCATTTTCTCGGCGATGCTACTGACCCCCTCACAGCGCATGACCGCACTGGCCAGCCTGGGCACGACAGTGTTCTTCGTGCTGATCCATGCCCTGCGCCGCAAAAGGCAGGCGTGATTTCATGACGTGGCCGGCCGGGCCTGTGGCAGGATCTCGAACAGTGTCTCCTTCGGGCGGCACGGGCGCGCCTGCGTGTCGGTCATGACCACGGGGCGGTTGAGCAGGACGGGATGGGCGGCGATGGCATCAAGGATCTGCCCATCGCTCAGCGCGGGATTATCAAGCCCGAGTTCGGCATAGGGCGTGCCGCGCTCGCGCAGCAGGTCGCGCACCGGCACGACCAGCCTGCTGGCCAGCGCATCGAGTTCGGCCCGCGTGGGCGGTGTCTTGAGGTATTCCACCACCACGGGCTCGATCCCGGCGGCCCGGATCAGGGCCAGCACGTTGCGTGACGTGCCACAGGCACGGTTATGGTACAGGGTTACGGTCATGGCATGCCCCACATGGCGCGAGAGGAACAGTAAGCTGGGCCTGAGCCCGGCCATGGTGGTCCACCATTTCCGCACGGACGTAAAGGGCCTGTTGCTCAGAAGGGAATTTCGTCCGCGCAAATCTCCGTTTTCGGTGCAATGCGGTAGGCATCGATAAAATGCGCATCACGCGGAAAGTGGAACTGCCGCAGCGGGGGCGGCGGCGCGGTTTCTTCTTCCGGCACGTCAACGGGCAGGATCAGGCCTGCTTTCAGGTTCTCCCGTGCCATATCGATCACGGACGGAATTTGCATGCCGTTTACGATATTGGCCGTTGCAATGACATGCGGGCCCTTGAGCACGTAAGTATTATACTGCCTGTCAAAACACACGCCCAAACCGGCATCCAGGCCGCGCACGGCCTCGCAGGTGCCCGCGCGGATATGCGCCATCTCGCGCGAAAAGCCCGCCCATGCCGCCCCGATGGCCTGCATGTAGGCAATATGGTGGGCGATCAGGGTCCGCGCCGGGGCGATATCTGCCCGCACCTCGATGCCGAGAGATGGAAAGACGATGCACTCCTCTTTTTCAAACGCGATCAGGCTGGCACCACGCAGGGCCAGCTTCTGGCCTTTATACAGCAGCAGGTCAAAATCCTCAGCTGCACCAGGCGGATAGACCTGATCGACAAACGCGCTGGTATCGGAAAAATCGTTGCCCGAGACCATTTCCAGCAGGAAATGCTCCCAGTCATCGCGCCGGTAAAAGATATTCCCTGTCAGGTCGTACGTCATGCTTCCTGATCCTGATGCAACACGGGGCCTGCCTGTCACGCATCCTTACACCCTTGGGGCGCATGGTGCATTCAGGGTGTAGTTCGACTATATACCATGCTTCCGTGTATCCGCATGCGTGCATGTGGCCGTTTCCAGCGCAGGGTTGCCAGTGTGACAGATCCATCCCTTTCTTCCGCCCCTTCTCCGCTACAGGCGGAACTGCCCATCCGCGTCGCGGCGCTTTATCATTTCACCCCGTTTGCGGATGTTGCCGCCGTGCGCGAGCAACTGCTGGCAGCCTGCCATGAGCTGGGCATACGCGGCATATTGCTGGTGGCGCATGAAGGGATCAATGGCACCATTGCCGGAACGGATGCGGCCATTGAAGGCATACTGGCCATCATCCGCGCCCTGCCCGGCTGTGCCGGGCTTGAGGTCAAGTTCTCACGCGCGCCCGCGCTGCCGTTTCACCGCATGAAGGTGCGCATCAAGCGCGAGATCGTGACCATGGGCATTGAAGGCCTCGACCCACGGCGCGACGTGGGCCACTACGTGCCGCCCGAGGACTGGAACGCCCTGATTTCAGACCCCGACACCATCGTGATCGACACCCGCAATGATTATGAAGTGGCGATTGGCACGTTTCGCGGCGCGATTGATCCGGGCACGAAAACCTTCCGCGAATTTCCGCAATGGTTCCGCGCGCGCCAGGCCGAACTCCTGCAAGAAGGCCGCACGCCCAAGATTGCCATGTTCTGTACCGGCGGCATCCGCTGCGAGAAAGCCACCGCCTTTGTCCGCGCCGAAGGGGTGGAGGATGTGTTTCACCTGCAGGGCGGCATCCTGAAATACCTTGAAACCGTGCCCGAGGCCCAGAGCCTGTGGGAGGGCGAATGCTTTGTGTTTGACCAGCGCGTGAGCGTAGGCCACGGGCTGGCGCCGGGCACGTTTGACATATGCCATGCCTGCCGCACGCCGCTCAGTGCTGCCGACCGCCAGTCGCCTGACTATGAGGAAGGCGTGAGCTGCCCGCATTGCAGCACGGAACGCACCGAAGCCCAGCGCCAGCGCTACGCCGAACGCGAACGCCAGATCCAGCTGGCCGAAAGCCGCGGCGTACACCACATGGGCCTGCCCCTGCCAGTTGGCGCGAAAACGCCGAAAGAAGCCGGTTCAAAATAATGCCTGCCGCAAAAGACAAGGCCAGATAGCCTAAGGGACCGGTGCACAGGGCACAGGGCACAGGGCACACTTTCAAAATATTGTTTGAAAACAGATTATTGATCAAAAACAGGAAAAGCTTTCGGGTGTCGCCTTTTTTCAAGAAGGCGGCACCTTCCGAAGTTTTTTGAAAAAATCTGCACCAGAAATTTTATGATTTCAGGTAGTTATTTGTGCCTGTACTTTAAAATTGCCTTTCGAGCATCAAAAGAACAATACATCCTGATTTTTTTCAGAACAAGCCTGCAGGTAATTTAACACATACAGAAAAACAGAAGAGAGATTATGTTTAACTATTTTGATGATAAATTTAAAAAAGATTCCCATTCCTGCAATAAAGGAAATAATGCTTATCCATACCCTGCCGACATGGCGGAAGGTCTATGCCGCCTGTTTAAAAATTATGGTGGAGACTCGTTTAACGGTGGTTTGTACAGAATTGTAAAACCTGAAGACATCAAGACATAGTCAGAACGTGTTTTCCAGGCATTCCCCGATTACGAAAAAACAATGGTATGCTTTGGCATATGATTGTCTTGGCAGGGTATTTGCAACCAAAAATCCGGAAAAAGGCGATCATATAGTGCTGTTTGAATCAGAAACGGGCGATGTATTCCAGATTGAAGGCGATATTATTCCATTCCACAATGACGAACTGGTCAGGTATGGCGATGCTGCCCTGGCAAAAGGTTTCTTCGCAGAATGGCAGAACGCAACGGGTTTATCATTGAAATACAATAAATGCGTTTCCTATAAAATACCCCCATTCCTGAGCGGAAAGGATGAGATCGATAATTTATACGTAGAAGATATTGATGTTTCCTGGAATATTCTCGGGCAAATGCTAAACAAGATCCGTGGATAAAAAATAGGAACCATTGAACACCCGCACGTAAGTTGCATATTCATGTCCCGCATTGCATGGCGTTCACCGGGCTGGTGTTTTACGGGGTGCCCGATCATCCTGTCATGAGAATGGTTGTGGTAAAGCTTTTTTCACGAAGGCCGCAAGGCGCATCGCTTTAAAAAAACAGACGGTGTGCGAAAACTTTTTTATCCAATAAATTGGTTTCAAACAGCCTTTTATCGGGAGCACAGACTGATTGAACGCTAAGACCGAACCATCACACATCCCTGCCCCCCGGCCCGGAACGCGCCAGCCCTGGTCCACGCGGCTCAGGCGGCGCTTTGGCGTGTATGCCCATGTGCCGCGCATGTTCCGCCAGATCTGGCGGTGCAGCCCGGCGCTTACGGTGGCCAGCATCTGCCTGCGGCTGGTACAGGCCATCCAGCCGCCGCTGGCGCTGTATCTGGGCAAGCTCATTGTCGATGAGGTCATCCGCCTTGGCGGCCATGCCATGCCCACCGGTTCACTGGCCCACTGGGCGCTGCATGGCCCGGCCACGCGGCTGGAACTCTGGATCGCGCTGGAATTCGCGCTCATCATCCTGTCCGACCTGACTTCACGCGCCATCTCGCTGGTCGACGGGCTGCTCAATGAGCGCTACATCAATTCTGTCAGCCTGGCGCTGATGGAACATTCGGCAACGCTCGACCTGCAGCAGTTCGAATCAAGCGCGTTGCAGGACCTGCTTGAGCGCGCGCGCCGCCAGGCCTCGGGGCGCAACAACCTGCTGGTGCAACTGTTCAACATTGCCCAGACCACGGTCACGGCGCTGATGCTGGCGGCGGGTGTCATGGCGTTTGCACCTTGGCTGGTGATGGTCCTGCTCATCGCCCTGCTGCCTGCGGCTGCGGGGGAAGCCCATTTCAACGCCGAGGGCTACCGCCTGATCCGCGCCAAGACCGCCGAGCGGCGCGAGATGGAATATCTGCGCCATGTCGGCTCCAGCGCGGAACACGCCAAGGAGCTCAAGCTGTTTGGCCTTGGCGGCTTTCTGGTCGGACGCTTCAGCGCGGCTGCGGCAACCGTGCTGGAACAGAACCGCAAACTGGCGCTGCGGCGGTTTGCGTGGAGCGGGGCGTTCGCCGCCATCGGCTCGGTGGCGTATTACGGCGTCTATATCGTAATTGTGTGGGATACGGTGCGCGGGCGTTTCTCGGTGGGTGACCTGACCTTTCTGTCAGGCTCGTTCCTGCGGCTGCACGGGCTGCTGTCGAGCCTGCTGCTGGGCGTGACGCAAACCGCCAGCCAGGCGCAGTACCTGGATGATTTCTTCACCTTCCTCGACCTGCGCCCGGCCATTCTCTCCCCACCCGTGACAATACCCTTCCCCTCGCCCATCCGCCACGCCGTGCGCTTTGACAATGTGGGCTTCCGCTATCCCGGCACGGACAGGTGGGCCCTGCGCGGCCTCGACCTGTATATCGGCGCGGGCGAGACGGTGGCGCTGGTGGGTGAGAATGGTGCGGGCAAGACCACCATCGTCAAACTGCTTACCCGGCTTTACGAGCCCGACGAGGGGCGGATCACGGTTGATGGTGTTGACCTGCGCGACATGGACCTTGCCGACCTGCGCGCCCATATCGGCGTGATCTTTCAGGATTTCATCCGCTACAGCCTCACCGCATCGGAAAACATTGCCGTGGGCCGGATCGAAGCGCTTGATGACACCGCGCGCATCACCGCCGCCGCCCATGAGGGGCTGGCCGATGACGTGCTGGCCAAGCTGCCCATGGGCCTTGACCAGCCCTTGGGCAAGCGGGTGGCCAAGGGGCGCGAACTGTCAGGCGGCGAGTGGCAGAAAATTGCCATATCACGCGCCTATATGCGTGATGCCGACCTGCTGATCCTTGATGAACCGACCTCCGCCCTCGATGCCCGGGCCGAGACCGATGTGTTCGAGCGCCTGCGTGCGCTGCGCCAAGGCAAGGCGGCGCTGGTCATTTCGCACCGTTTCTCCACCGTGCGCACGGCGGACCGCATCGTGGTGCTCGAACACGGGCGCGTGCTGGAGGCGGGCACGCATGAACAGCTCCTGGCCCAGGGCGGGCGCTATGCGGAACTGTTTGAATTACAGGCGGCGGGGTACCAGTAGGCCCCCGCCGCCTGCGACCTACTTGGTGGTGTAACCGCCATTGACCAGAATGGTCTGGCCGGTCATCCACCACCCTTCCGATACGATGAAACGGATATAGGGGGCTATATCCTCGATCTCGGTCAGGCCGGTCCGGCTGAAGGGCGAAAGCGCTGCGGCGGACTTGTGGTAGGCCACGGCCTCGGGCGCTTCCTGCCCGTAGAAGAAAGACGTATCCATCGGGCCCGGCCCGATCGCGTTGACCGAAATGCCACGCGCGCCATATTCCTTCGATGCCGCGCGGGTAAAGTGCTCGACCGCCGCTTTCGAACCCGCATAGGTGGAATAGAACGGCGTGTACGCCCCGAGCAGCGAGGTCACGAGGGTGAGCAGCTTGCCGTTATCGTTGAGGTGGATGCCCGCTTCCTTGATGAAGAAATACGCAACCCGCGTGTTGACCGCGAACATGGCATCGAACTCGGCCTCTGCCGTCTCGGCAATCGGCTTCTTGAGCACCTGGCCCACGGTGTTGATGGCAATGTCGGGGCGGCCGATGGCGGCCACCGTATCGGCAAACAGCTTGGCCACCGCGCCGTTTGCGGTCAGGTCGGCCTGAAAGGCCACGGCATGCACGCCAGCAGCCTTCAGCGCGGCCAGTGTTTTCTCGGCCTCGGGTTTCGTGGCGGCGCTGTGGTAGTGAATGGCAATGGCCTTTGCGCCATGGGCCGCAAGGTCATGCGCCACGAGCGCGCCAAGGTTCTTGGCCCCGCCGGTAATGAGAACCGTCTTACCCTTGATCGTGTGATCGACCATATCGAGCCTCCGTTCATGCGTGACAAGCGCGGTTGGCGCTTTTGCTCCCCGCACAGTATCAGCTAGGATCAGGCTATAAAGTTCCCATTCCTGACAACACCTGTCAGGATTGACGAACAAACACCCAATGCATGCCGGGGTTCGCGTGGATCGTATCGACCTATTCCGTATTTTCACCCGCGTGGTGGAGACCAGCAGTTTCACCCGCGCTGCCGATACGCTCAACATGCCGCGCTCCTCGGTCTCGGCCGCCATACAGGAACTCGAGAACCGGCTGGGCACAAGGCTGCTGGCCCGCACAACCCGCTCCGTCACCCCCACGCCTGATGGCACCGCGTTCTATGAGCATTGCGTGCGGCTGGTTACAGATGTGGAGGAAGCCGAAACCCTGTTTCAAAAAGACCGCACCGCGCCGCGTGGCCTGCTGCGGGTGAACCTGCCCGGGCGCATCGGGCGGCTGATCGTGGCCCCTGCCCTACCCGCCTTTTTGCGCGACTACCCCGATATCGACATCGAGCTTGGCGTCAGCGACCGCACCGTGAACCTGATCGAGGATGGCATCGATTGCGTGCTGCGTGTCGGCCCGCTGGCGGATTCAGCGCTGATTGCACGGCAGTTGGGCGAACTGCCGCTGGTCAACGTGGCCAGCCCCGCCTACCTGGCGCGCAGCGGCACGCCCCGCACGCCTGCCGACCTGCCGCAGCACGAGGCCGTGCGCTATGCCTCCCCCGCCACCGGCCGGGTGGAGGCATGGGAATGGATGGCGGGCGACACGATGCACAGTTTGCAGATGCCGGGCCGGGTTACGGTCAACAGCGCCGAAGCCCTCGTGGCCTGCGCCCTGGCCGGGCTGGGGCTGATACAGGTACCCGCCTATGACGTGCGCCACCATGTTGCAGCGGGCGAACTCATTGACGTCATGCCCGACTGGCGGCCCGAACCCATGCCCATGGCACTGCTCTACCCGCATCGCCGCCATCTGTCGCGCCGGGTGCAGGTGTTTGCCGACTGGCTTGCAGCGCTACTTGCGGCGACAATGGAAGGACGCCCCGGCGAGGCGAATTGATAAAGTAAAAGTTTTTGGGCGCCGCCTTTTTTCAAAAAGGCGTCGTTCTTTTAAAGCTCTCCTAAAAAAGCTTCACCAGAAACTTCTATGGCCTGCCCCCGAAACGCAGCCACAGCCAGCCCGACAGCGCAGCAATAAGGGAGCCTGCGAATATGCCCAGCTTCGCCGCCCCCACCAGGGCGGGGTCCGTAAAGGCAAGGCTGGCAATGAACAGGCTGATGGTAAAGCCAATGCCACACAAGAGCGAAAGCCCGAACAGCATGTGCAGCGAGCTCGCCTCCGGCAGGCTTGCCAAACCCACCCTGCCCGCCAGCATGCTCGCGCCAAAAACGCCCAGGGGCTTGCCCACCACCAGCCCCAGCATGACCCCAAGCGGCACGGGCGCCAGCAGCATGCCCATATGCGCCCCCGCAAGCGACACGCCTGCATTGAGGAAACCAAACAGCGGCAACACCCCCCATGTCACAACCGTGTTGAGCCCCGGTCGCGCCAGCGGGGCGGGCAGGCACGCCCCGATCGCCACGCCCGCCAGCGTTGGCTGCACGCCCGCGCGCACGCACAAGCCCCACAACAGCACGCCGCCCAACCCGTAAACGCACGGATTGACCACCCCGCCACGCCGGGCCGCAACCAGCCCCGCCAGCACCATGCACGCGCAGCCCAAGGCAGGCCAGCAGGGCGCGGAGCCGTAAAAGATCGCAATGACCCCGATGCCCAGCAGGTCATCAAAAACCGCCAGCGCCATGAGCCACACCCGTGCCGCCGGGGCCACGCGGGCGCCAAGCAGCAGGATGATGGGCAGGGTAAAGGCGGCATCGGTTGCAATCGGTATGGCCCATCCCCGCGCCGCCTCCACCGCGCCACGGGTTGTGAACACGTAAATGAGGGCCGGAACCACCATGCCGCCCAGCGCGCCAATCAGCGGCAGGGCGACCTTGCGGGGTGATGAAAGATGGCCATCGCTGATTTCCTGCCTGATTTCGAGGATGATGGTCAGGAAAAACAACGCCATCAGCCCATCGGATACCCAAGCGGTCAAGGTGCGTGGCCCCTGTGCGCCCAGGACAGCAAGGCTGAGCGGCCAGTGCGCCACCGCCCCGTAAGCCCCGGCCCATGGCGAATTGGCCAGCCCGAACCCCAGCACGGAGGCCAGCAGTAACACGCAGGCACCCCCTGCGGGAGAACGCCATAAAGCCTGCAGGCGCCGCGGCAGGAAAGCAGTCGAAATACTCATTCCGCTGTCATTGCACCCGAACGCAGCCGCATTGCAATAACAGCACGCACGCGGGGCAAAAAGCGTAACCACAAAACAGATAACCCGGAATACAAAGGTTTTTGGTGAAGCTTTTTTCAAAAAGCTTCGAAAACTGCTGGGGCTGATTTAAAAGAGCCCTCTCAGATCAGCGCACCTTCCGCCGTCATCTGCTGCAGGTCGAGTTCATGTTCAAGCTGGTGCAGCACGGCGTCATGGATCTCGCCGCTACGGTGCAGGCGCAGCAATTCGGCGCGGCCTGCCTTTATGGTGGCCAGCAGGGCGCGGTAATGGGCATCCTGCCGCCCCTGCAGCGCCTCCTGCTCATGGCTGAAACGCTCGGCCAGCTCCGCGCGGTAGGCATATTGCTCAAGCAGGCGATCATGCACCAGCTGTCCATCCGCATCATAGGCCAGATGCTGCATGATGCGCTCCTGCACGCGGGCGATCTGGGCGCGCGCCTGCGATACCGAAAGGTAGTGCCGCTGCCCTGCCACCTGCCCGCGCGCGCCCTCCGTCATGCGGATCAGCCAGCCAATGGTTGTGCCCTGCCCCAGCACGGTGGCCAGAATGACCACGAAGGTCGCGATCTGCATGATGTCGCGCTCGGGCATGCCCTCGGGCAGCGCCAGCACGATGGCCAGGCTGACCACGCCACGCATGCCGCACCACCCCATGACCGCAACATAGGTCATGAACCCCCGCACGCCCGGCCGCCGTGATGGCGGCACGCAGGCGATGCGCAGCCCCTCGGTCAGGGCCATCCACACAAAGCGCGAGATCATGACCGCCAGCACAATGCCCATGACGGGAGCAAACACATCCTGCGCCACCCAGCCCGTGCCCCTGTGGCGCAGCACGATGGCGTGCAGCGCCATGCCGATCAGCACGAAAACGAGGGATTCGAGCAGGAACACCAGCACCTCCCACACCGCCGCCCAGCGCAGGCGTTCATCGGCACTGAACACGTCATGCTGCCGCCACCCCAGCACCAGCCCCGCCACGACCGTGGTAATGACCCCCGACGCTCCAAGCCACTCCCCGCCGATATAGGCCACCCAGGGCAGCAGCAGCGTCATGGTAATGCTCAGGATCCGGTCGCGCACCCGGCGCAGCAGCCTGATCCACAACCACCCCAGCCCGCCGCCCAGCACCAGGCCGCCCATGGCCAGCCACGCGAAGGTGACGGTGGCATGGACAAGGCTGAACGAGCCGGTCAGCACCGCAACGGTGGCAAAGCGGTAGATGACGAGGCTCGCCGCATCATCCAGCAGGCTTTCGCCTTCCAGCAGCGTGGTGATGCGCTCGGGCAGGACCACGTGCTTGAGCACGGCCTTGGCCGCCACCGCATCGGGGGGGGCGACAATGGCGCCCAGCACGAAACACCCCGCCCACGGCATGGAGGGAATAAGCCAGTGCGCGGCCAGCCCCACGGCAAACGTGGTGAACGCAACCCCGCCCACCGCAAGCTGCAGGATGCCAAACAGGTGCACGCGAAACGCATGCCAGACGGAAAAATACGCCCCCGCCAGCAAAAGCGGCGGCAGGAACACGATCAGCACGAGGTCAGGATCGATTTCAAGCACCGGCAGGCCGGGGGCGAGTGCTATGGCAATGCCGCCCAGCACAAGGGCCGCAGCCGGTGGCAGGCGCATCTTGCGCGCGGCAAGTTCCAGCCCGACGATGAGCACGATCAGCATGAGGATATACTCAAAGCGCGCTACATTGGACATGAACGTCATACCTGTCTCAGCCGGGCCTGTGCCTTTAACGCGCAAGCCATGCCATCGGTATCTGACAAAATATTCATGGCCATGAGTGGAAATAATTCATGTCTTTTTGGTGTCGCGCCATACCATCAGACCAATCATGGCCGCATGAATGAAATAAAATACCGACACTGCCATGAAACGGTGCCCCCTACCGCCCGTTCATGCCATGCAGGCCGCCCTTGCGCGCGGCACCCCTGCACCACCCTTTACATGTAGCCACCCGCTCCAGACAAAGGAGGACAGCCGATGGATGCATCCCGCACCCGCCCGGCACAAGGCCCGGACAAGCCCGTGGTCAAGCCCCCATCCCGTACACTGGCGCCCGCACGGCCCGATACACCACCGGCGCAGGCCCGGCCCTGCCTGTCGCACCGTCTCGCCACCCCGGCGCAACAGCCAAGGAAAAGCCTTTTCCGTAAATGAAATCACGCGAGCGCGTGGCGGTCCTGCGCCACGCGCTCCGGCTGGAGCATGACATGAACGCCACCACACGCCGCCCCTCTCGACCCGGTGGTGCGTCGCGCTCCTGGCTGGCGCGCCTGCCCCGATGGACCGCCCAGCCGGAATGGCAGGAGGATGCCGCACCGCTCAGAAGCGAGATTTTTGGCCCCGAACGGCTCGAAGCCCATGCCAGAAGCCTGGCCGCGGCCCAGACCATAACCTCTGGGCCGCGCGGATATGGCCAGCCCCTGTCACGCAGGCTGGCGCAGAACAGCGCCTTCCTGCGCGCGGCGGATGCCCGCATTGCCGAGGCCATTCAGGCCGGCCGGCAACTCACCCCCGCCGCCCAGTGGCTGGCCGATAACTATGCCCTGATCGACATGCAGATCCGCGAGACGGACCTTGACCTGCCGCCGGGCTACTACGCGCGCTTGCCCAAGCTGGCGGACGGCCCGTTTGCAGGCCTGCCACGGGTGTTTGGCGTGACATGGGCGCTCGTGGCGCACACCGACAGCAATATCCAACCCGCCATGCTCTACAGTTACCTGCTGGCCTACCAGAGTGTAACGCCGCTGAACATTGGCGAACTCTGGGCCGTATCCATCACGCTGCGCATCGTGCTGATCGAGAACCTGCGCCGGGTCACGGGCGCCATCATGGCCAACAATGCCAGCAGGCGCGAAGCCGACGCTCTGGCCGACCGGCTCGCCGCCTGCCGCAAGGATACGCCCGCCGCCCTGTCCGCCCTGCTCGCCTCGGTGGCGCCGCACATGCTCACCCATGCGTTTACCGCCCAGCTTGCCCACCGCTCGCGCGGGCTGGACCCGGAAAAAGACCCCGCCCTGATCTGGCTGGCGCAACGCCTGGCCGACCGGGGCACCACCATGGATGACGCGGTGCACGACGACCTGCTTGAACAGGGCGCGTTCAATGCCACCATCCGCAACATCATCACCAGCCTGCGCCTGATCGCGGGGTTTGACTGGACCGAGGCTTTCGAGCGGGTCTGCCTCGTCAACCGGGTGCTTGCAGCCTATGACAGCTTCACCCGGGCCGATTTTGCCAGCCGCGACCTGTACCGCAAGGCCATTGAGGAACTGGCCCGTGGCAGCGGGCTGAGCGAAATCGCCATAGCCGAACGCGCGGTGGCAATGGCCCGGCAGGCACAGGCCGCAACGCCTGATGACCCCCGCCGCGCCGATCCCGGCTATTACCTGCTCATGGCCGGACGGGCGCGGCTGGAAGAGGCCATCGGGTTCCGCCCCCCCGCAAAACTCACGCTGGTGCGGGCATTCTGCGCGCGCGGCATTATGGCCTACAGCGCTGTCGTCACTGCGCTGACGCTGCTGTTCCTCGCCCTGCCGCTGTGGCTGTGCAATGCCGCCATGGGGGGCGCTTCGTGGCTGCTGGCGGCCCTTGCCTTCGTGCCCGCATCAGAGGCGGCGGTGGCGTGCGTGAACCGCCTGGCGCTTGGGGTCATACAGGCCACCGCCCTGCCGGGGCTTGAGTTCAGGGAGGGGATACCGCCCACGCAACGCAGCATGGTGGTGGTGCCCGCCCTGCTCACCACGCCCGCTACCGTAGCCGCCCTGCTGGCCCGCATCGAGGTGCATTACCTTGCCACGCGTGATGACGAAATACACTTCGCCCTCCTGACCGACTGGCCCGACACCCCCAGCCCGGAGGCGCCCGATGACCAGCCCTTGCTGGCTGCCGTGCTGGCGGGGGTGGAAAAACTCAACCACAAATATGGCCCCGCCCGTGGTGGCACGCGCTTTTTCGTGCTGCACCGCAGGCGGGTGTGGGTGGAGAGCGAACAGGTCTGGATGGGCTGGGAGCGCAAGCGCGGCAAGCTGCATGAACTCAACCGCCTGCTGCGTGGCGCGACCGACACCACCTTCATGCCAGCGGCACACCCCCTGCCACAGGCCATAAAATACATCATCACGCTCGATGCCGACACGCGCCTGCCGCTTGAAACCGTGCGCCGCCTGATCGGCAAGATCGCGCACCCGCTCAATGCCCCGCGCTTCGACCCCGTATCGGGCCGGGTGCATGAAGGCTATGCCATCCTCCAGCCACGGCTCACGCCTGCCCTGCCAGTGGGCCACCACAGCACGCTGTTCCAGCGCATCTATGCCAGCGCCAGCGGCATAGACGCCTATTCCGCCGCCGTGTCCGACCTGTACCAGGACATGTTTGGCGAGGGGTCATACGCAGGCAAGGGCATCTACGACATCGATGCCTTCGAGGCGGCGCTTGAACGGCGCGTGCCGGACTCCACGATGCTCAGCCATGACCTGTTCGAGGGCATCTTCGCCCGCGCGGGGCTGGTGTCCGACATCGAGGTGGTGGAAGACTTTCCCACCGACTACCTTATCGCCGCCCAGCGCCTGCATCGCTGGACACGCGGTGACTGGCAGCTCCTGCCCTGGGTCCTGTCAGGCCCGGGCCGCACGCCACGCAGCCACGTTTCCAGCATTGCGCGGTGGAAGATGCTCGACAACCTGCGCCGCACGCTCAGCATGCCGCTCGCACTTGCGGCACTGGTAGGCGCGTGGTTCCTGCCCTTTCACGTGGCCCTTGCCTGGACCGCCTTCGTGCTGCTGGTCATTGCCCTGCCCGCCTTCCTGCCCGTGCTGGCCGATTTCGTGCCCCGACGGGAATGGATCACGCTGCGCAGCTATTTCAGCGTGCTCGCCGCCGCCAGCGCCGAGGCCGGGGTGATGACCTTCCTCAACATCACCTTCCTCGCCCATCAGGCCAGCCTCATGGCTGATGCGATCGGGCGCACGCTGGTGCGCGTGTTCATGACAGGGCGGCACATGCTGCAATGGGTGCCAGCCGACCAGCTGGGCGGGCGCATGCGCCCCGGCCTTGCGGGGTATTACGGGCATATGCTGTCCGGGCCGGTGCTCGCGGCCAGCATTACGTCAGGCATCAGCCTGTGGGCGCCATGGAGCCTGTTCCTGTGCGTGCCGGTGGCAGTCTTGTGGGGGCTTTCGCCCGCCATTGCCATGTGGGCCAGCCGCACGCCGGTCATCGCCGCGCGCTCGCGCCCCTCGCGCACCGATATCCGCGCCCTGCGCATGACCGCACGGCGCACATGGCGCTTTTTCGAGACCTATGTCACCCCGGCCGACAACATGCTGCCGCCGGACAATTTTCAGGAAGACCCGGTCCCGCTCCTGGCACGCCGCACCTCGCCCACCAATATCGGCCTCTACCTCCTGTGCACCATCAGCGCGCGTGATTTTGGCTGGACCGGGCTGGCCGATACCGTGGCCCGGCTGGAGGCAACCTTCGCCACCCTGGCGCGCATGCCGCGCTACCGGGGGCATTTTTACAACTGGTATGCAACCGATGACCTGCGTCCGCTCGAGCCTGCCTATGTCTCGAGCGTGGATAGCGGCAACATGGCCGGCCACCTCATTGCGCTGGCCAGCGCATGCCAGCGCTGGGTCGAACACGGGCCCGAAACCGACCCGTGGCGCGCGGGTCTGGCCGATGCGCTCAACATCGCCATGGCGGACCTCACCTTCAGCAATGGCGCGCGCCGTAATCATAGCGCCCCCGAGCGGCAGTTGCTGCGCCTGCTCACGGGGCTGAAAAACGCGGTCCTGTCCGACACCGCCGCCCGGTCGGCAGCCGAATTCGCCCGCCTGCGCCGCCAGGCGGCAGCGGCGGTCGATCATGCCGCCGTGCTGTACAGCAACCTGCCTGATACGGCACCTGACACCACAACGGACCTATTGTTCTGGATTGCGGCCCCCCTGCGCGCGCTGGAGAGCCACCAGCGCGACCTTGACACGGACCTCCACGCAACCCTTGCCCCCCGCCTTGCGGCCCTGGCGCAGGCGGCGCGGCGCATGGCGCAGGAAATGGATTTCAGATTCCTGTGCGACCCGACGCGCAAGCTGCTCTCGATCGGCTACCTCGTGGCGGAGGACACGCAGGACGGGAACTGCTATGACCTCCTGGCCTCGGAGGCGCGGCTGGCGGTGTTTTTCGCCATCGCCAAGGGCGACATGCCAGCCCAGGACTGGTTCCGCCTTGGCCGCCCCATCACCCCGGTGGGCAACGGGGCGGCGCTGGTGTCGTGGTCGGGGTCGATGTTTGAATATCTCATGCCCTCTCTGGTCATGCGCGCGCCCATGGGCAGCCTGCTCGAGCAGACCAATACGCTGATCGTGCAGCGCCAGATCGCCTACGGGCAGGCGCGCGGCCTGCCGTGGGGCATATCGGAATCCGCCTATAACGTGCGCGACCTGGAATATACCTACCAGTATTCCAACTTCGGCGTGCCGGGTCTGGGGCTCAAGCGCGGGCTGGGGCTGGACCGGGTCGTGGCCCCCTACGCCACGGCGCTCGCCGCCATGATCGACCCGCAAAAGGCGGTGGCCAATCTGTACGTGCTGGAAAAAACCGGCGCGCTGGGCCGGTACGGCTTTTATGAATCCCTCGACTACACGCCCGGCCGCGTGCCTGACCGCAGCCCTGTCGCGATCATACGGGCCTATATGGCGCACCATCAGGGCATGACGATCCTTGCGGTGGCCGATACGCTCATGGGGGGCATCATGCGCACGCGCTTTCATGATGATCCGCTCATGGCCTCGACCGAACTGCTGTTGCATGAACGCGCGCCGCGCAGGGGCGCCGTGGCCCGCTCCCTGCCGCTTGAAGATGACAGTCAGGCCCCCGCCCCACCCGTCACAACGCCAGCAGGCCGTTACCTTGACCGGGCCGACACGGTGCAGCCGGTCACGCACCTGCTTTCCAACGGGCGGTACACGGTCATGCTTACGGCGGCGGGGTCGGGCTACAGCCGCTGGCTGGGCCAGGCCATCACGCGCTGGCGCGAGGACATGACATGTGATGAATACGGCCAGTACATCTACCTGCGCGACCGGAACACGGGCCGGGTGTGGTCCGCCACCATGCAGCCCTGCGCCGCGCGGCCCGATGAATACGGCGTGGCCTTTCATGAAGACCGCGCCGAGTTCGCCCGCCGTGACGGCAACCTGACCACGACGCTGGAAATATTCGTCTCCGCCGAGGATGACGCCGAAGCCCGCCAGATTTCGCTCTACAACGCCGGCAGCGAGGCGATGGAAATCGAGGTCACCAGCTACAGCGAACTGGCCCTGCTGGGGCAGGACGCCGATCTGGCGCACCCGGCCTTCACCAAACTGTTCGTGCAGACCGAATACCTGCCCGAGGCCCGCGCGCTGCTCGCCACCCGCCGCAGGCGCGCGCCCGACGAGGCCGGGATATGGGTGGCGCAGATGGCGGTGTGTGACTACCCGATCGAGGTGGAAACTGACCGCGCCCGCTTTATCGGCCGCCGCCATGATGTGCATGACCCCGCGGCCCTGAACGCGCGCGCGCGCCTGTCGGGTGCTGTCGGCACGGTGCTGGACCCGGCCTTCGCCATCCGCGCCACGCTCTCCATCCGTCCAGGCGCCGTGGCGCGCCTCACGTTGTGGACCATGGCCGCCCCCACCCGCGCCGCCCTGCTGGACATGATCGACACCCACCAGGATGCAACCGCGTTCGAGCGCGTGCGCACCCTGGCCTGGACGCAGGCGCAGGTGCAGCTGCGCCATCTCGACATCAGCCCCGCCACGGCGGACCTGTTCCAGCGCCTTGCCGGCCACATCCTTTACGCAGGCCCGGCCCTGCGGGCCGACGCCACGAGCATTGCCCGGGGGGCCGGGCCGCAGCCGCTGCTCTGGGCACAGGGCATTTCAGGCGACCTACCGCTGCTCGTGCTGCGCATAAGGGCGGCGGATGACACGGCTGTGGTGCGCCTTGTGCTTGTGGCGCAGGAATATCTGCGCCTCAAACAGGTAGCGGTTGATCTTGTCATCCTCAACGAACATCCGTCCTCCTACATGCAGGACCTGCAGGTGGCGCTCGACCAGATGGTGCATGCCACGCCGCGCACGCCCAGCACGGCGGGTTCGGTGCGTGTGCTGCGCGCCGATCTCGTTACACCCGTGGTGCTGGACCTGATCGTGTCGATTGCGCGCGTGGTGCTGGTGGCAGGCCAGGGGCTGGCCGAACAGCTTGACCTGGCCGAAGGCCCGATGACACGCCTCCGCCCCCCGGTGCCCCCCGTGCCGCGCCACCCCGCCACGGCCTTTGCCGCGCCAGCGGTGCCCGAACTGGAATTCTTCAACGGGCATGGCGGATTTGCGCAGGACGGGCGCGAATACGTGATCGTGCTTGGCCCCGGCCAGAGCACGCCCGCGCCATGGGTCAACATCATCACCAACGAGACATTCGGCTTTCAGGTCACGGGGGAAGGCAGCGGCCATACCTGGTCGGGCAACAGCCGCGAGCACCAGCTTACCCCGTGGTCGAACGACCCGGTCAGCGACCACGCCGGCGAGATCATCTACCTGCGCGACGAGAACAGCGGCACGCTGTGGTGCCCGAGTGCCGCGACACGGCGCGACGCGGCGGCAACCTACGTTACCCGCCACGGGCACGGCTATACACGGCAGGACCGCGTGGCCCACGGCATTGCCAGCACGCTCTTGCAGTACGTGCCGCCTACTGACGCGGTCAAGATCACGCGCATACAGCTGCGCAACCTCTCCGCCCAGCCGCGCACCCTGTCGGTCACGGCCTATGTGGAATGGGTGCTTGGCCCCGCGCGCAGCAGGGCAGCCCCTTTCATCCTGACCGAACGCGACGGCGAGACGGGCGCGCTGTTCGCGCGCAACCGCTGGCAGGCGGAGTATGCAGGCCGGGTCGCGTTTGCCGATATGGGCGGCTACCTCAGTGCAAGTTCCGGGGATCGCACCGCCTTTCTCGGGCGCAATGGCAGCGTGGAAAACCCTGCCGCCTTCACCCGCCCCAACGGCGTGCAGGGCCGCACCGGCGCGGGGCTGGACCCGTGTGGCGTGGTCCAGACCATGGCCACCGTGCCGCCGGGCGGCCGTGTCGAGATCGTCTTTTTGCTCGGCGAAGGCGAAAACGAGGCCGATGCCCGCCGCCTCATCACCCACTACCGCTCGGCCAACCTTGACCGCGTGCTTGAAGCCGCAACCAGCCAGTGGGAGCAGGTAACGGGTTCCGTGCAGGTCAGTACGCCCGACCGCGCGCTCGACATCATGCTCAATGGCTGGCTGCTGTACCAGACCCTGGCCAGCCGGGTCTGGGCGCGGGCGGGCTTCTACCAGGCCAGCGGGGCCTATGGCTTTCGCGACCAGTTGCAAGATGGCATGGCGCTGGCGCTGTGCCGCCCTGCAGCCGTGCGCGCCCACCTGCTGCGCGCGGCCAGCCGCCAGTTTGTGGAGGGCGACGTGCAGCACTGGTGGCTGCCGCTGACCGGCGCGGGCGTGCGCACCCATATCTCCGATGACCGGGCATGGCTGGCCTATACGGTGGCGCATTATGTCAGCACAACGGGCGATAGCGGCGTGCTTGACGAAGTCGTCCCCTTCCTCGAAGCGCCACCCCTGCCGCTGGAGGAACATGACCGCTTCATGATCCCGGAAGTCTCGCCACAGGCAGGCACGCTGTTCGAGCACTGCGCCCGCGCGCTCGATCAGGCGCTGGCCACGGGCGCGCACGGCCTGCCGCTGATGGGCACGGGCGACTGGAACGACGGCATGAACCGCGTGGGCGAGCATGGCCGGGGCGAGAGCGTGTGGCTGGGGTGGTTCCTGCACGTGGCCCTGGGCACCTTCATTCCGCTTGCGCGCAGCCGGGGCGAGGATGCCCGCGCCCAGGCGTGGGAAGCTCACAGGCAGGCCCTCGCCACCGCACTCGAGGCCACATGGGATGGCGACTGGTACCTGCGCGCCTATTTTGATGACGGCACGCCACTGGGCTCGCACACCAGCGTGGAATGCCAGATCGATGCCATATCCCAGTCATGGTCGGTGCTGTCCGGCGTGGGTGCGCCTGATCGGGTGGCCCATGCCATGCGCTCGGTGCGCAAGCTGCTGGTGCGCGCCGATGAAGGGCTGGTGCTGGTGCTCGCCCCGCCCTTTGACACCATCGGCCCCGATCCGGGCTACATTCGCGGCTACCCGCCCGGCATACGTGAAAATGGCGGCCAGTACACCCATGCCGCGCTGTGGACCGTCATGGCCTTCGCAGCCCAGGGCGATGGGGCGCAGGCGCAGGCCCTGCTGCACATGATCAATCCCATCAACCACAGCCGGACCGCCGAGGCCGCCGGGCGTTACCGGCTTGAGCCCTATGTTGTCGCAGCCGACATCTACTCACGCCCGCCGCATGTGGGGCGTGGTGGCTGGTCGTGGTACACCGGCTCGGCCGGATGGATGCAGCGCGTGAGCGTGGAAACCCTGCTTGGCCTGCGCGTGCTGGGCACGACGCTGGTGGTTGAGCCGTGCATTCCGCCCGGCTGGCCCGGATTCACGGCGCGGCTGCGCTGGCGCACCGCCACCTACGCCATAACGGTCAGCAACCCCGGGCATGTCAGCACGGGCGTGCGCCAGGTCGTGCTCGATGGCGTGGCCCTGGCCGCCACCGACCCGATTACGATGGTCGATGATGGCGCAACCCATGTCGTGGCCGTGACACTCGGCCCCCCGCCACAGGCAGCGACGTGACGAAGGGCGCCGGTTTCAGGCGCAGCGGCATCACTTATTAATTTACCAATACCCGTGCAAAAGGCCCGAACCATCCCGCGCGTGTGCCGTTGACTGACTGACAGCAGGACAGAACACGTTTTTTACTGCTGCCTTTCCATAAAGGACAGGGATCATGTCTTACCTTACGCACCAGCGCGCGCGCGGCGGCGATGCCCCTTCAGCCCCCGTGGATGAAGGCCACGCCGCCCCGAAGGCTGAAGGACACGGCAAGCCCCGCAAGGGCGAGGACGAGCCTGAATCCAGCCTCGACAATGACGAACGGGTCGAGGCCACCAGCCACAAGGGCCAGCAGCGCTGCGCCGAAGGCTGCGACGAACACGCCCGCCCCGAAGGCCAGAACGGCACGACACCCGCCCGGAAGCCCTGACGGCGCGACGGGCCATCCGTTCAGTATTCATGCCCGTATACAGACCATGCAGAAGTATTCACTCGACAGGCAGATGCATGATGCAACTCCTGCCGGGCATGATGGCTTCAATGCGTGGCGCATTCCCAAAATGAAAGAAGACACAACCATGAAAAAGATCCTGCATTCCACCCTGCTTGCAGCTGTCGTGGCAAGTGTACCCGCCCTCGCCATGGCCCAGTCATCGGCCATGCCCAACGAGCAGCCGGCGCCCACGGCCGATTCAGCGGCCTCGCAGGTGGGGCGCAACCCGCCTTCGGCCACCTCCACGAACGGCCAGCGCGTCGAACCGTCGGACAAGTTGTGGAACAACCCGCGCACCGTGGGCGAACAGCCCGGCACGCAGCCGCCGAACAATAATGATGCCTCCGGCAGCGCCACCCCGCATGGCCACAGCCATACCCACCCTGGGTCGGAGGGGCGCAGCAGCCGTGGCGGGAACAAGACTCCCTCCCCCGCCGATAGCAGCGAACAGTAAGCCACGCAGCCGCACGGAGCCCGCGCCCCTATTACGCAGCTCCGTGCCTTATGTGAGAACAGGCATGTACATTCCCTGTGGCCAGCCTCCCATGCCCCCGCCGGGTCCACCTCCGCCACTGCGTGACCCACCGCCGGCAGGACCAGGCGGCCCCGACCCGTTTGATGATCCGCCACCTTCACCCCCGCCACTGCAGAACAAGGACGCATGATCATGAACAGCAGTCCCGACCCCAAGGAAGAAAAGCCGCCCACCCCCGCCGAGGAACATGAAGACGAGGGCCGCGACGAAGCGCTTGACGAGAGCTTTCCGGCCAGTGACCCACCCTCGCAGGGGCGCACCACCGGCCCGCGCTCACAGCCGCACAATACGAAGTGAGCCGTCATCCTCATTCAAGATGAGGATAGCCGTTAAAAGGGCGCCGCCTTTTTTCGAAGCTTTTTGAAAAAAGCTTCAGCAAAAACTTTTTAGCGGCAGGCAGGCCCTCTGCCTGCCAGACCCTTTCGGGGCGGGAACGCGAGCATCCCGCCCTTTTGCGGGCGCGGTTCATGCCTGTGCAGGCACCAGCCCACAGCAACATTCTATTTTACAGCACACGGAGAACAGCCATGGCCATCCATGCATCCGGCGCGATGTCAGCCTCATCCACACACAATTCCAGCCCGCAGGCTCCCACGGCCCACGGCACGCTGGCCGGCCGCACCATTGCCTTCCTGGCCACCAATGGCGTGGAGGATGTGGAACTGAGCGAACCGGCGGCGGCCCTGCGCGCGGCGGGCGCCCATACGGTGCTTGTCGCGCCCGAAGCGGGTGAAATCCAGGCCATGAAGGCCGATGTAAACCCCACCCGGCGGCTGCATGTGGACATGCCGGTCAATGAGGCCAGAGCCGATGATTTTGACGGTCTTGTCCTGCCCGGCGGCACGACCAGCCCTGATCACCTGCGCATGGACGAGCAGGCCGTAGGCTTCGTGCGGGCGTTCGTGCAGGCTGGCAAGCCCATTGCCGCCATCTGCCACGGCGCATGGACGCTGATCAACGCCGGGGGCGTGCGCGGGCACACGCTCACCTCATGGCCCTCGCTGCGCATGGACCTGACCAACGCAGGCGCGCACTGGGTGGACCGCGAGGTGGTAAGCGATGGCACGCTGGTCACGTCGCGCAACCCGCATGACCTCAAGGCGTTCTGCCCGGCCATCATCACCCTGTTTGCCCAGGCTCCCCACCGCGCAGCACATTAAACGGAGGGCAGCGAGATGATGAAGAACCCGACTTTCCTGCGTTATTATGCCTCCACCATGCTGTGCGCGGGTGCTGCCACGCTGGGGGCCGGTTTCGTGGCCTGGTGGCGCGGGCGCAAGGTTGCAGCCGATGCCCCCGTGGCCACGGCGCATGCCGCCCCACCCGCAGCCCACCCCGAACCCCATGAGCGCGAACCCGCCGAGACCGACACGACACGGCAGGTCGCGCGCAAGATGATACAGTATTTTGTCATTCCGCTGTGGCTGACAGCGGGCCTGACCGACTGGTGGTGCCACCGCCGCACGGATATCGAGCACACGACCGGGCTGAAGGAAACCGGCATCCATCTGCTCATGCTCGGCGAGGCCGCCTTCCCCGTGCTGGCGGGCCTGTTCCTGGAAATCGACGCCCCGGTGCTGTCACTGATGATCGCCTCGTTTTTCGTGCATGAAGCCACGGCAATGTGGGATGTAAGCTATGCCGTAACACGGCGCGAGGTGCAGCCCGTCGAGCAGCATGTGCACAGCTTCCTCGAAATGGTGCCGCTGCTGGCCGTGGCGCTGGTGGCCGTGCTGCACTGGCCGCAGCTTCAGGCGCTGCTGGGGCGCAAGGTGATCCGCTCCCACCCCATCCGCCTCAAGCGCGTGCCGCTGGGCCTGCGCTATGCCCTAGGCGCGCTCGGGGCCATGGCCGTGTTCGAGGTGCTGCCCTATTGCGAGGAAGCCCTGCGCGACTGGAAAGCCAATCCCGGCCGCCTCACGCCCCCTGCGGCGCAGCCGGTATAAAATATTTTCAATATCATTTATTGTTCAGACGATATAGTTGGATAATCATTGATTATCCAACTATATTTTTATCTACTGTTTATAAAATTCAATAAAAATGTAATTTGCCGTATTTATTATTTACCTATCAGAAAATTCAAAATACTTAAAGAATTATTATATTTAAAAACTGAATATCTGTAATTTCCTGAAAAGATTTCCATAAAAACGCCTTAATTCGTAACTTTTGAAAAATTTCCAGGCGAGACAGATATGTCAGACGATTTTCGGCAAAAATTTAAAGTATTTTCAGAACGTATGGTTGGTCTCGCACCACGTTGCAGCAATGAAGAAGCCACTAAAATGTTTCTTGTGCTGCCATTTTTGCAATTCCTGGGTTATGATATCATGAACCCGGATGAAGTCTGCCCGGAGCATCATGCAGACTTTTCAGAAAAATATAAAAACAGAGTTGATTATGCGGTTCTCCGTGAAGGTCATCCCGTCATTGCTATCGAATGCAAGGCGCTTGGCGCGCCGCTCAAAGATGACAGAGGCCAACTGAAATCATATTTCAATGCAGCCCACACTGTAAAAATGGGTGTCATTACCGATGGTCTGGTTTATGAGTTCTATGCGGACTCTGACGAGCCTAACATGATGGATCCAAATGCTTTCCTTTCATTTGATCTACGCGAAATTGCCAAAGGCAAAATTGAAGATTCGGTTGTTGATGGGCTGAAAAGCCTACAGAAATCCAACTTTGACCCAGAAAATATTGGCGCTGAAGCCAAGCGCAAACTTGTTTTCCAAAATCTGGTTCAACAGATTGAAGAACTGGCTGTTACCCCCAGTGAGGCTTTCGTCCGCCTTCTTTTGCAAAATATTGGACTTAAACATGTCCGGGCCAAGGCGGTTGTCGAATATACGGAATTAACCAAGAACGCATTTGCTGAATTTGTAAATTTACGCATCCTTCAGCGATTGGACCTGCCGGTAAAAGATAAAGAAACGGACAAGCCTGTTCTCGTTCCAGATACATCAAAAAGCGATGCGGATACAAAACCGGGCGATGGGCCGGTTATTACCGATACAGAATTGCAGGTATATGAGTATGCCAAGAGGCGTTTGGCATTTTTATCCGATAATGATGATCTTTTTGATGCAATTCCAGGAGTGGAATACAAAAATTACAAAGGGAAATTTGTTGTTTTTTATCGAAAAGAACGTGCTGGTCGTCTTTTCGATTTTTACGAAAACAAAGGCACGAAATATACATTTGATTTTGGTGAAGAATTCGGTGGTGAGTTTGGTTCTGATGAACTAGGGCCTGTTAGGCCTTGATATATTCTGCTGTAGCCGCGATGAGGATGACGGAGAGGAAGGATGCCGCGGTTTTCTCATATCGGGTCGCGACAGCCCGCCATTCCTTGAGCCTTGCCCACAGATTTTCGACCAGATGCCGGTGTCTGTAAGCCCATCTGGGACAGGCGACTTCTGGATCATTCTTCCTTGGCGGAATGACAGGACGAGATCCCCGGTCCCAGAGATATTCACGGAATTTATGCGAAGCATATCCGCGATCACAAACAACATAGGTCGGTGGGTGTGGCAGGTCGTCGAGCAGGGCATAAGCGGATGGCAGTTCATGTGCCTGTCCGGGCGACAGTGTGAAGGACAATGCTTTGCCATGTCCATCTGCCGCTACGCAGACCTTGGTGCCAAAGCCTCCACGTGAGCGGCCAAGCGCCTCACGATCTCTGCGGCGTTCACCGTATCCCCTTTTTTGGCGGCCCCGGCCGCCTTGTGATGAGCACGGATCGTCGTGCCATCGAGAAAGACCATGCCCAATTCCGGGTCAGTGCCTCTTACCTTTTCAAAGAGACGCTGCCACACCCCAAGCTTCGACCAGCGAATGAACAACTGTGCGGCAATCCACCAGGGACCAAACTCAGATGGCAGGGCGCGCCACTTCGCGCCGTTCTGATGGCGCCAGAAAATCGCGGAGATCGTCCGTCGAAGGTTTTTCGGTGGGGTCTTCCCCTTCGGACGGACTTCTTCGATCAACGGCTCCCAGACAGACCAGGCGGCATCAGAAAAGACAGACTGCATCATGCTCATCATAAACAGCTATGCAATCCGTTCTGTCATTCAAGGCCTAACAGGCCCTAGGCGGCCTGGACGAACAACTTCTTAAGGTTTTTAAAACGCGCTTCGAAGCCATGGGTATTAAAGGAAAGCGCATAAAAGGAGAGAACTGACAAAAGGAATGGTTCTTTCCTAACCTTGCAGAACAGCAAGCATGGCGGAGGCATTCTGAATCGGCACAAGCAGGATTGTGATCGTGACTGAGTGTCTGACCGAAAATGAGTTGAGTGATTTCAGCGGGTTATGATTCATGGGTTTGCGATAACCTGATGAGATCAAGATGGCCTGGACTGAAATCACCCGAGCGCAGTATCAAAGGGACGACCTGGAGTATGCAAGCGACCTTCGCGATGCGGAGTGGGCGCTGATTGCGCCTTTGATGCCCGAGAGGAAACGACTGGGGAGACCACGACGTACGGATTTGCGCCGGGTCATGGAGGCGATCCTCTATATCGTCACTACGGGTTGCCAGTGGCGACAATTGCCTCGTAACTTTCCCGCTTTCACGACCGTGCAGGGCTATTTCTACCGTTGGATCCGCGAGGGACGATGGGAAGCCATGAACCATATTCTCGTGATCCTGTCGCGTGAGCAGGACGGGCGAGACGCCACGCCTTCAGTGGGCATTATCGACAGCCAGTCGGTTAAAACCGCTGAAAATGGCGGCCCACGCGGTTATGACGCGGGCAAGAAGATCAAGGGACGCAAGCGACATATCGCGACCGACACGCTGGGTCATGTCGTGGCGGCTGTTGTACATCCCGCCGACATTCAGGATCGTGATGGTGCGCCGCTGGTAGCGGTCAGGATACGCTCATTGTTTCCCTGGCTTCGCCATCTGATCGGTGACGGGGGATATGCTGGCGAGAAGTTGCGTGGTGCGCTGGCTGAACTCGGCCGATGGACGATCGAGATCGTCAAACGTAGCGATCGGGCCGAAGGCTTCGTCGTCCTGCCCAAACGCTGGATCGTGGAGCGTAGCTTTGCATGGCTCGGACGTTGCCGTCGCCTCACGAAGGATGTCGAGGCAACAATCTCGTCATCCCACGCGTGGTTGATGATTGCCCATATCCGCAGAGTTCTGCGAAAAATCAATCAAACCGCTTTCTGATTCAGGCTCTGAGAGAATGCCTTCCGACACCAAATAGCAGGCCCCTGACCGACCTTCATATAGAAGGGTATCGTAATGGTCGCTGCCGTCATGTTCATACTGCTACACTGAGTGCCGGATCAGATATACTGCCCCTCTCAAAACACATATAGAAAACTCCAAGCCACGCATGGAAACATGACGTGGCGTCATGTTAAGCGCCCCGCCCCTGTGGCATGGAATAATATCGTTCTGGGGTTCGCAGTGCAGGCATTATGTGGCATAGGCACATAATGCAAATGCGTCGCATTCATGAGCCTGCCTCTCACCCGCGCTCCACCATGGCCCCTGACCGGCGCGCGCGCGCCGCACGCCTTGAGCGCAACAGGGTGGCCTGCGCCGTGGTGGCCTGCCTGCTGGCCTATGGGGTCGTCCGCCTACTGGTGGCAGGCATTGCCGCAGATGGCGGGACCGACCGCGTCCATCTGGGCCAGATGATTGCGCTTTTGGGCCTGCCGGTCATGGTGGTGGTGGGCTTTGGCGCATGGAAACGGCATGCAGGGCTGCTGATGGTAGGGGCCTGTGGCTGCCTTGCCGCAGGCCTGGGGCTGTTTGCAACCTGATGCGCGAAACCCTGCGTACCCGCCTTGGCTGGCTGCATGGCTGGCTTGGCTATGGAGCCGGGCTGGTGCTGACCTGCATCTTCGCCACCGGCAGCGTGGCGGTGTTCAATATGGAAATCACGCGCTGGATGCAGCCGGAAGTGCAGCTGGCGGCCCCTGCGCCACCCAGCCCCCCCGCGCTCGATGCGGCGGCGCGCCTCGTCGCGGCCGGGCAGGCCCGTGGCGTATCGGCCTTTATCGCCCTGCCCTCGGCCCGCTCGCCCACGCTGGACGTGCTGCATTACAACGGCCATGAATTTGTTGGCGCGCGGCTCGACCCGGCCACGGGCGCGGTCATACCGGCGCGGATTACGGCGGGGGGCGGGCTGTTCTACAATTTTCACCACACCCTGTTCCTTGGCCCACAGATGGGCACCATTATTGTCAATATTGCCGGAATGGCCCTTCTGGTGGCCGTTGTGTCCGGCGTGGTCATTCATATCCACGCGCTGGTGCCCGATATCATCATGCTGCGCCTGTCTGCGGCCCGGCTGCGGGCCTGGCTTGATGCGCATCTGCTGGCGGGCGTGCTGTTCCTGCCCTTCATCGTCATGATGGCCTATACGGGCGTACTGGTTAAGGCGGACATGATCGTGCCCGCGCCCGCGCGGCCCATGCAGGCGAATGCCCCCGCCCCCGCGCCGATGCCGGACATGACGCAACTGCCACTTGCCCCCCTGCTGGCCCAGGCGCGCGCCAGCCTGCCGGGACAGGCGCCGGGTTTCATCCTTTTTGCGCCGCAGCGCGTGTCCATCTCCGCAAGCGATGCCAGCAGCGCGTTCCTGACCCGTGACCATGCCGATTTCAGCCTGCCCGGGGGCCGCCCCCTCCCGGTTGATACAACCGCCACACCCATCGCCCGCACCATGCAGTTCATGCACGGGTTGCATTATGCCCGTTTTGCCCCGCCGGGCTTGCGGTGGCTGTATTTCCTGTCCGGGCTGTGCGGCACCGCCGTCATGGCCAGCGGGCTGGTCCTGTTCGTGATGAAGCGCCGCCGCCATGCGGGCCACAGATGGGCCCACCGGCTGGCCGATGGGCTGAACGTGGCCGTCATTGCAGGGCTACCCGCCGCCATGCTGGCGTTTCTAGAGGGCAATCGGCTTGTACCCGCCAGCCTGCCCGGGCGTGAGGACTGGGAAACCAGGATTTTCTTTAGCGTATGGGCGCTGTGCGCGCTGCATGCGCTGTTTCAGGCCCTGCGGGGGCAGGCACGCCTGGCATGGCGGGCGCAGCTTGGCCTTGTCGGGCTGCTGGGCGCCGCCCTGCCGGTGCTGGACGTGCTGGGCTGCCCCGCCGCATTCCGTGCGCTGCCGATGCTGCATATGGCGGTGGATGGCATGGGGTCAGGGGCCGCGATCATGGCACTTTACGCCCGCCACAGGCTGGGGTGGCGGGGAGCATGACCTTCGTGCTTCTTCTCGCGCTGTGGTTGGCAGCCTTCATGTGCCATGCCGTCCTGTGGTCCGCACGCTACAAGCTGCCCGCTCCCGGCCCTGGCGGCCAGCGCCTCGCCCGCATGATGCGGTCCGGGCTGCCACTTGTGGCCCTTGGGCTGGCCGTGGGCATACAGGGGCCGGTTACGGGGCTGCTCTCATGGTTTGCCGCCCTGTCGCTTGGCGGCCTGCTGGCGGCCAGCCTCCTTGCCATGAGAGACAGGCTGACCGACCGCCCGTAAGGAATATCTTCGGCGAGGCTGCCTTCAGGCCGCTTCAGCCGGATTTACCACCCGCCCCAACCCCATCCCCCGACATAACCGCCATAGGGGTAGTAATAGCCGGGATAACCATATCCATACCCATATCCCTCATATGGATAGGGCGGCGGTCCGTACCAGCCGGGGCCACGATCCCAGCCGCCACCCCAGCCACCGCGATCCCAGCCGCCACGATCCCAGCCACCACCGCGTGGGCCACCACCCGGACCGCCATGCGGCCCACCCCGGAAACCACCCCCACCGGGGCCGCCAAAACCGGGGCCACCACCGTGGCCACCCGGGCCGCCGCCAAATCCGCCGCCATGGCCTCCACCGCCGGGGCCACCGCCACCGGGGCCGTGCTGGGCATGCGCAATGGAGGGGCCTGCCACGGGCGCAAGTGCCAGCGCCATCGCAACAAAGGCCACGGTCCATGATTTTGTACGAGTCATCATCCTTACTCCTTATGTTGCCATCGTGCTGGCCCGGCACGACAAAACAATGGCGGATTGTCACAGTCCTGTATCATTCCCCCGCCAGAGGGCGGGTGCAGGCATGCCGCCGCCGCATGACCCGGCCCGCCGTATCCTGCCACGCTTACCCTCGCATACTCCCCCCTGAACACAAAGGCGGGCCAGAGGCCGAACTTTTCCAGTTACTTGGTCCGGCGGGTGCGCACACGGCTCCCGGGCGTGTGACATAATTAACGATTCCAATAGTAAAATTGTTCCACCTGCTTATTCATGCTGGTGGCATGCATGAAAAACATGTTTCAAAAACAAAACAAGCAAACGCAATGACCACTTGTTCGTTGATCACGATACAGGTTAAAACCGTCAGGATGGCGATCATGGCCATACCACCATCATGCAGTTTTACAATAACCTTTGCGGCTTATGATGATCTGGGCCTTCAGGTTACCTGTTCCCGTTTTCTGGCTGCCGGTCTTTTCTATATAGACAGAATGGCACGGGCGCAGGGTGACATGGTTGCGGGGGCAAGTGTGGCTATTATGCACATGGGGCATCATAAATAACGTAATTACACGGTAAAACCATATTCACCCGTTGACCGGGTTATTTTTGGCGAATTATACACACATCTATGTTGTGGAATTAATATAGCACGACACAAAACAGGACTCTGCACCAGGCCCGCACCGGGCTTCAGTCTAGGAAAGACGCAGGATGAACACGCACCACAGGCCGGTACGGCTCTCGAAAATTGTCCTTCTGACGGGTGTGGTATCCGTGTCCTGCTCTCCTGTCTGGGCCTGGGCCGATCCGGTGGTCGAACGCATCACCACCACGAAGGACGTGGGCGATGTCTCGCCCGCCTTCCGCACCTCCACCCCGCGCCACAGCACCACGCGTGTCGCGATCGTGACGGGGGCCGACCTGCTCAAGACCGGGCAGACAAACGTGATCGCGGCGCTGCAGCAGTCTTCGCCCGAGATCAACGCCCCTCCGGGTGGCGGTGGCGGTGGTTATTCCACCACCCCTACCCAGACCGTCATCCTGCGCAACCTCAACGCGGATGAAACGCTCGTGCTCGTCAATGGCGTGCGCCGCCATGCCAGCGCAATTGGCAACTGGAACTATGGCCCGGCCCAGGGCACGGAACCGGCTGACCTGAGCCTGATCCCGCTCAGCGCGATCGACCATGTGGAAATCGTGACCGAGGGCGCCACCGCGCTGTACGGGCAGGACGCCATTGGCGGCGCGATCAACATCGTGCTCAAGGCGGGCAACCGCAATGGTGGCACCGCCAACATCCAGAACAGCGGCTATTACAAGGGTGACGGCCAGGGCATTACCGCCTATGGCGACCTTGAGCGCCAGCTTGGCAGCAAGGGTGGCGGCATGGACCTGGCCTGGCAGGTGCAGAACCAGCTCCCCACCCACCGCGATGGCATCAACCCCACGCTGGGCGATGTCAACCGCATCGAGGGCCTGAGCCGCTCGCTGGCCGAACTGTTCAGCTTCAACGCGCACATGCCCATCAGCCGCTCGGTCGAGGCCTATGGCACAGCCACCCTTGCCCATCGCAGCACCGACCGCATCGGCTTCATTCGCGGGGCGACCAACATCAACAACGTGCCATCGCTCCACCCCAACGGGTTCGAGCCGATCGAGACGTTTGATGAAATGGATTTCCAGGTCAATGGCGGCCTGCGCGGCACCATGCCCGCGGGTGTTGCGTGGAACACCTATGCCTCGTTCGGGCGCGAACAGGTCAATGAGGGCGTGTATGACGACAACAACCCCACCTTTGGTGCGCTGAGCCAGACCAGCTTCAACCAGGGCAAGATCGTCAATGCCGAGCTGATTGGGGGCGCCAAGTTCTCCAAGCGCTTCACAAGCCGCGCGCTGCCCAAGCCTGCCGTGCTCGACTGGGGGCTGGAATACCGGCACGACACCTACCAGATCGGCGCGGGCGACTACCAGTCATGGGCCACGGGGCCGGATTACACCGGCAGCAACTCGCCGGGTGCGACCGGCTATAACGGCTTTCAGCCCAGCAATGCGGGCAACTGGTCGCGTGACATTTTCGATGGCCATGTGGGGCTGGACATTTTCGTCACCCCCAAATGGGAATGGACGATCGGCGGCCATGTGGTGAATTATTCCGACACCACCACCGCGCCCACCGGGTCGATCGGCACGCGCTACAACTTTACCAAGAATTTCTCGATCCACGCCAACGTTAATACCGGCTACCGGCCGCCCACGCTGGGCGCGATCCATTACGATGCCACGAGTTCGGGGCCGGGCTACACCACCGTCAACCTGTCACAGACCAACGATGTCGCGCGCCTGCTCGGCTCGCACAACCCCAAGGGCGAATACTCGCGCAGCTACAGCATCGGGCTGGACTGGAAGCCGGTGCGCGACCTGCAGCTCTCGATTGATGGCTACCGCATCGACATCAATGACCGCATCGAGAGCACCAGCGCCTTTTCCGGCACGGTCATGGCCGACTACCTCTCGGCCCATGGCGTGGGCGACAACATCACCTATGCCAGCTACATGACCAATGTGGGCAACACCACCACCAATGGCTTTACGGCCAAGATCAGCTATAAATTCCCCATCAAGCCCTCATACGGCGTGCTGATCGGCTCCGTGCAGGCCAATGCGGCCGATACGGAAATGACCCACTACGCCTCCACGCCGGGCATCCTGACCACGCTGGGGCAGACCTACTTCTCCAAGGCGGCCGAGACGGAGCTGCTGCGCTCATCGCCCAAGAACAAGGAATCCTTCTCGCTTAACTGGAGCAAGGGGCGCTACAGCGTCTTTGTGCAGGAACAGCGTTATGCCGGGGTGGCGTGGCTGGTCTACCAGAGCGATCCGGGCGCCTACTGGACCCATGTGCGCCCGCAGGTGATAACAAACCTTGAAGCCTCGGCGCGGGTGGGCCATGGTTTTGTCATTACGCTGGGGGCCAACAACCTGTTCAACAAATACCCGACCCGCACCAACAAGCAGGCGCTCAAGGAAAGCAGCGGCGTGTTCGCCTACCCCATGACCGCGCCCGGCGGGTATGAGGGCGGTTATTACTACGCCCGCCTTGGATACACGTTCTGACCGGCCCGCACTGCATGCTTCATCCGTTCCGTGCCCTCATGCCCTTATCGTGGCCAGTGCCTGCGCTGGCCGCGTGCCTGGCTTTTCACGCCCTAGCTCCCGCACGTGCCGCCGATGCCACATCTGGCGGTACGCTGCTCTACCTGGAAAAGCAGCCGCACAAGAACCTCTACCCCCCCGCCGGTGGCTTCTACCCCAACGGCGGCATTCTGGCCCAGATCACGGATCGGCTGACATGGCAGAACACCGACACGCTCGCAATCGAGCCATGGATCGCAACCACGTGGAGCGTGAATGAAAATAGCACCGTCTTTACCTTCACGCTGCGCCCCGGCGTTACCTTCTCTGACGGTACGCCGGTTGATGCGGCGGCCGTAGCCCTCAATTACGATACCTTTGGCAAGGGCAACCGGGCGCTGCACCTGCCGCCCTCCGAAGTCATCAACAATTACGAGCGCAGCGAGGTCATCGACCCGCTGACAGTGCGCTTTTACTTCAGCAAACCCTCGCCCGGGTTCCTGCAGGGCACGTCGGTCATCGGCTCGGGGCTGGTCTCGCCCGCAAGCCTGCGCCGCCCGCTGGATGAATGGGGCGATGCGCGGCATGTGATCGGCTCCGGGCCGTTCGTGGTGCGCGACGAGGTGCCGGGCAAGTCGGTCGATCTGGTCACGCGCCCCGATTACGCCTGGGGGCCTGCCCAGCTTGCCCCGCAGGGGCCGAGCCGGCTGGCGGGCGTGCGCATCATCGTGGTGCCCGAGGACAGCATACGCATTGGCGCCTTCATTGCAGGCCAGGCCGATTTCGCCCGCGCGGTCGAGGCCTATGATGAAGAGCAGATCACCCGCCATGGTGATACGATCTACGCCGCCTCCACCCGTGGGGTGAACAACAGCGTGGTCTTCCGCCCCGACAATCCGCTGGTGGCCGACCCACGCGTGCGGCTGGCCCTGCTGCACGCCACCGACCGGCCCGACATCCTGCGCACACTCTATTCCCCCCATTACCCGCTGGCGCGCTCCGTCATTGCCGCCGATGCGCAGGGCTTTGTCGATCACGGCGCGGACCTGGCCTACGACCCCACCCTCGCCGCCCGCCTGCTCGATGAGGCCGGATGGACGATGGACCCCGATGGCTGGCGGCGGCGCAATGGCGTGGCCCTGGCGCTGGCCGTGCATGAGGCCCTGCCCCAGCCACAGAGCCGGAGCATGCTGGTGCTGCTGGCCCAGCAATGGCGCAGGGTGGGCGTGCGGCTGACCATCCTGTCAGGCAGCCCGGCCATGACGGTGCTCGACAACCTCAACCCTGCCGTCACCCCCCTGTTCCATGCCGAGGTGGGCCGCGCGGACCCCGATGTGATCAAGAGCGCGTTCTACCCCACCAACCGCAACGTGCTGCTGCAAAAAGGCGGGCAGAGCCGCCATGTGGACCACTTTGTCGACCCCGAACTCAACGGACTGCTTGACCAGGTCGCCTCCGACACCGATCCCGCCACCCGCCTTGCCGACCTCGCCCGCGTGCAGGCCGATATTCTGGCCAAGGGCTACAGCATTCCCATATTCGAGGAGCCGCAGGTCTATGCGGGGTCGGCCCGCGTGCATGACATGCATTTCGAGGCCGTGGGGCGACCTGTTTTCTACCGTACCTGGCTGGCAAGGCCGTAGGATGAGGCGCCACCCATGACACGTTACATTCTCTCCCGCGCCCTCCAGGCGCTGCTGGTGCTGTGGGGAGCGTTCACGCTCTCGTTCGTGCTGTTGCAGGTCATGCCGGGCGATGCCGTGCTGATCAAGTTCCAGGACCCCGAACTCGGCCTCAGCCCGCAGCAGATCAGCGATATCCGCGCAAGCTATGGCGCCGATGAATCCGCCTTCGTGCAATATGCCCATGTGCTGGGCCGCACGCTGGCGGGCCAGCTTGGCTATTCCATCGAGACCGGGGTGCCGGTCAGCCGCATGCTGCACGCCGCCTACCCCACCACGCTGCGCCTTGCGGTGGTAAGCTTTGGCGGCGCGATCATGCTTGCGGCAGGTTTTGCCACCGCCGCCCTGCTTGCGCCCCTGCGCCCCCTGCGCGCGGCCCTGCGGCTGGTGCCGGGGCTGGCGAGCGGCATTCCCGTCTTCTGGCTCGAGATCGTGGCAATCCAGCTTGTCTCGTTTCACTGGAAGCTGGTGCCGGTGGTGGGCGTTTCAGGCTGGACGGCGGTGCTGCTGCCGGGGCTGGCGCTGGCCATTCCCATCTCGGCGCCGCTGACGCAGGTGTTCCTGAGCGCGGCGGAACGGGTCATGGCCCAGCCCTTCATTGACGTGTTGCGCGCGCGCGGCGCCTCGCCGCTGCGCATCCTGTATGCCCACGTGCTGCCCAACGCCCTGCCGCCCACGCTCACCATAAGCGGGCTGGTGTTTGGCGAGATCCTGGCCGGCGCCGTGGTGACCGAGACCGTGTTCGGCCTGGACGGTCTGGGCCAACTGGCCCAGCAGGCCGTGGCCAATCAGGATGTGGCGGTGCTGCAGGCCATCATCCTCATTTCGGTGGCGGGGTTCGTGGTCATCAACTTTACTGTCGATGCGCTCCATCCGCTGATCGACCCGCGTATCCGCCGCACGCAGGCAGGAGGGGCGGCATGAACACGGCCCTTGCCCGGTGGCGCCAGCGCCATGACGTGACCCTGCCGCGCCTGCTTGGCGTGCTGCCCGTGCTGCTGCTGGTGCTCGTGGCGCTGTGCCCCGGCCTGTTCACCCCGCTTGACCCGCTGGCAGGCCAGACGGATGAGCGGCTCATGGCGCCATCCGCCACGCACTGGTTTGGCACCGACCAGTTCGGGCGTGATGTGTTCTCGCGCATCATGCATGGCAGTTTCTCCACCCTGTCCGCTGCCGTGCTGGCGGTGGCGATCAGCCTGCTGGTGGCCATCCCGCTGGGGCTCGCGGCAGGGCTGGGCGGGCGCAGGCTGTCGGGCGCCATCCTTGCGGGGGCGGACATGGTGCTGGCCATTCCCGAGCTTTTCCTCTCGCTCAGCATCATCACCCTGATCGGGCCGGGGGCCACGCATGTGGCCTTTGCCGTGGGCATAAGCCAGGTGGCGGGCTTTACGCGCATGATCCGCACGGAAGTGGTGCGCGTGCGCGCGACCGAATATGTCGAGGCAGCCTTTGGCATCGGCTCCACCTTCTGGCAGGTGGTGTGGCGCCATGTCGTGCCCAACAGCCTTGCGCCCGCGCTGTCGCTGGCAACACTGCGGCTGGGCACGGCCATCCTGGCCATATCGACCATCTGCTTTCTGGGCTACGGGCCCTCACCCCCCACGCCGGAATGGGGCCTGATGATTACCGAAGGCCGCAACTACCTTGCAACCGCCTGGTGGCTGACCACCTTCCCCGGCCTTGCCATCATCTTCTCCGCATGGGCGGCAACGCTGCTTTCACGCGCCATAAGGATGGACCCATGAACGCTGCCTCCCCCCAGCTCAGCATCCGTGACCTTGATGTGGTGTATGAAAGCCGGGGCAGCGCGCACCATGCGCTCAAGGGGGTTTCGCTGGAGGTCCGCGCGGGCGAGATGCTGGCATTGGTGGGTGAATCCGGCTCGGGCAAGTCAACGCTGGGTCGCGCCATACTGGGCCTGCTGCCTGAAAGCGCGCGCATACAGCGTGGCTCGATCAAGGTGGGTGGCACTGAAATCGTGGGGCTGCCCGAGCGCGCGCTGCGCCGCATCCGTGGCGCGCGGGTGGCGCTCATTCCGCAGGACCCGGCCCATTCGCTCGACCCCGTGCGCACCATCGGCGCCCAGCTTGTCGAGGCGGTGCACCTGCATGAACCCCGCGGCAATACCGCCACAACGCGGCGCATGCTGGTGGGCCTGCTTGAGCGCGTGGGCATAAAGGAGCCGGAGCGGCGGCTACACCAGTACCCGCATGAACTCTCGGGCGGCATGCGCCAGCGCGTGCTGATTGCCGCCGCCATTGCCCAGCGCCCCGCCCTGATCGTGGCCGATGAGCCCACCAGCGCGCTTGATGTGTCGGTGCAGGTGCAGATCATGGCGCTCCTGGCCGAACTGCGCCACGAGATGGGCACCGCCATGCTGTTCATCACCCACGACCTGGGCCTGGCCAGCGAGCAGGCCGAGCGCGTGGCCGTGCTGCAGCATGGCACGCTGTGCGAAACCGGCGAGACGAAAGCCCTGTTCGCCAACCCGCGCACGCCCTATACCCGCCGCCTGCTGGCCGACCTGCCCCTGTTCCATGAAGCACGCGCCCCCCGCCGCACGGAAGGCCCGCGTGAGGATGCGATTGTCGTCTCGCACCTGACCTATGCCTACAAGGGGGCCGGCGGCAGGCCGGGGCACAAGGCGGTGCGCGATATTTCCTTTAACGTGGTGGCCGGGCAGACCCATGGCATTGTAGGCGAGTCCGGCTCGGGCAAGACCACGCTGCTGCGCTGCCTGCTGGGGCTGATTACGCCTGATTCCGGGTCGGTGCATATTCTGGGCGAGAACCCGGCGCGGGTCGAAGGCACCGCCCAACGCGCGCTACGCCGGGCCGTACAGTTTGTCTACCAGAACCCGCATGTCTCGTTCGACCCCCGCTGCCGGGCCGCGGATATTCTGGCCGAACCCCTGATCAATGCGGGCCTGCGTGAGCGCAGCGCGCGCACAGAACGGATCCAGGCCATGCTGGAGCGGGTACAACTGCCACCTGCCGTGCTGGAGCGCAGGGCGGCCAACATGTCTGGCGGGCAGAGCCAGAGGCTGGCCATTGCGCGCGCGCTCCTGTGCGACCCCAAAATCCTTATTCTGGATGAAGTGGTCTCCGCACTTGACGTATCGGTGCAGGCCGAAATCCTGACCCTGCTCGAAACACTGCAACGCCAGCTCAACCTGACCTATGTGTTCGTATCGCACGATCTGGCCGTGGTGCGGCGCATTGCCGATACCGTCTCGATCATCCGCGCGGGCGAGCAGGTCGAGCATGGCCCGACCGAGACCGTATTCTCCACCCCGCATGATGACTACACAAAGCGCCTGCTTGCGGCGATACCCGGTCGCGACCTGATGCGCCCGGCCGTGCTGGCGTGAAAGAAGGCGGATAAAAGTTTTGGTGAAGCTTTTTTCAAAAAGCTTCGAAGAACGCCGCCTTTTAAAAAAAAGGCGGCACCCAAAAACTTTTATCATTTCCCATCAATGCATTGTTTTCAAACAGTGCCTTATCAGGCGTCCTCAACAGGCTCCGTGCCGTAAAGCGCGCTTTCAATCAGGTCCGCACTTTCGTGCGTGTAGCGCCTGAGGTCGGGCATGAGGCTGCGGGCGGCGTCCTCCACCGCGCGCGACAGGGTCTCGAGCGCGGGTGACGGGGTCAGGCCCGCCGGTGTCACCACGCCAAAAAAGAACGGCAGGTTTACATCAAGCGGGCGTATGGCCAGATCAGGCTGGTGGAACGCGCCTGCCGTTACGGGATCGACAATGCCCACCCCGAGGCCCGCCCGCGCCAGCCCCATCAGCACCATGGCCATGTTGGCATCCATGATGGTGGCGGGTGTCCAGCCCATCTGCGCAAAGGCGCGTTCGATCGTGTTGCGTATCCTGAACGGGTTGGCCAGGGTAAGCAGCCTGCTTTCAGCCAGGTCATGCAGGCTGACGCGCGCATGGGCGGCCAGCGGGTCATCCGCCCGCATGACCGCAACACAGGGCGCCATGCCAATCCACTGCAATGTCACGCCGGGGTGGTTGAACGGAAAACTGACCAGCCCGAATGTCGCATCCCTGCGGCCCACGGCACGCACCACCTCATCGGCCGGAACGCTGCGCACATGCACCTCACGCGGGAGGGTGCCCTGCTCCAGGCGACCCAGCGCCATGGGCAGCAGGCCAGATGCCAGCGCGGGGATGGCGCAGAGATGCAGGGAATTTTCCACATCATGGGCAATGGCGTGCACATGCTCGCGCAGGCGCTGCACGCCGCCCAGCAGGGCCAGCGCCTCGGGCTGGAAGCGCAGGGCCTGCTCGGTGGGGGTGATACGCGGCCCGTTGCGGTGGAACAGCGTAAAGCCCAGCCCGGCCTCAAGGTCCTGCACCATGCGCGTGACCATGGATTGCGACCGGCCCACAAGGCGCGCACCCCCCGTCATGCTGCCAGTGGCCATGACGGCGCAGAAGGCCTCAAGCTGTTTCAGATCGGGGAGCGCGCTATCCATGCCACTCATGCTAGCCACCAACAATCATGCCGGCAAACGCAAACGCGGCAGGCCTCCCCTTACCCTATCGCAGGGAGCGGGGTATCGCGCCATTCATCGCCCCTGAGTTCGGGCGTGTCGAACGCCACGAGGTTGGCGTAATGGGTTTCGCGGTCCTCCACGAACAGGGCGCGGGTTATGTGGCGCGCAAGACGCTCGGCCCCGTCGCTTATGGCGGGAATGTCGCCACTGACCTTGCCGTGCGACAGCGTGGCAGGGAAGCAGAAACAATGCACGTATTTCAGCCACGGGCACGAACCGGGCACTTTCTCCAAAAACTCGAACCCCGGCCCGAGATCGGGCGAGGTTGCGAGTTCCGCGTTGACATGGCCCGAGGGCATGTCCTGCGCGGTGGGCGTGAAGCGGTCTTTCCACAGCCGGACATGCGGCGCGATGGCAGCAAGTTCGGGCCGACGGGACATATCCGAACAGAAGCCGGTCGCGGCGATGATGAAATCGGTCTCCATCACGCCGCGCGGCGTGTGCAAGCGCACGGCATTGCCTGCCATCTCAATCCGGTCGATGGGGCAGGACAGATGGAAGAACGCATTGGGGTGGCTGGACACCCGCAGCACGCTTGGCCGTGGCGGCGGGGTCTGGGCATCGAGCACCGTATCCATGAAGCGCCATTTCCACCCGTCGGGCAGGCCGACAAAGCCCTGCACCACGCCCATGCTGCCAATGCCGGTGAATTTGTTGACGGCAGGCAGGGTTGCGCGCCGTATGACCATATCCACCCGCGCGGCCCCTGCCTCGAGCGCCGTGGCGGCATTATCCATGGCGGAAGCACCCGCGCCCACCACCACCACGCGGCGGTTCTTCAGGGCTTCGAAATCAATGGGGTCGGCTGAATGGCGCCAGTAATCACGCGGCAGGCCGGCAATGACCGGCGGCACGTAGCTGCCGCCCAGCCCGTCACGCCCCGTGGCCAGCACCAGATGGCGGCACAGAAGGGTTTCGGTTACGCCATCCTGCACCACCGTCAGCGCCAGCACGCCATCAGCCGCGCGGGCCACATTGGTCAGGGTAACGCCATTGCGCACCGGCAGGTCAAGCACATGGCGCAGCCACTCCAGGTAGGCCATCCATGCCTGGCGGGGGATCTTGTCCAGCCCATCCCACGCGACCGTGTCGAAACGCGCTTCGTACCAGGCACGAAAGGTCAGGCTCGGCAGCCCCATGCACGGGCCGGACAGCGTCTTGGGCGAGCGCAGCGTGGTCATGCGCGCATAGGTGACCCATGGCCCCTCCTCACCTGCGGGTGCCTGATCGAGCACGACATGATTGAGCAGCCCGTAGCGCCTGAGGTAACCCGACGCCGTAAGCCCCGCCATGCCGCCGCCAATCACGACCACGTCGAGCACGTGCCGCCCGTCCACGCTGCGTTCGGGCACCCATGAGCGGGTGGGCAGGTCCAGCCAGGCCAGATCCTGCCGCACGCGGCTTTCCAGCCCTGCAAGACCGCCGGGAATTTCGGGTGGCTGTGAAAACGTCATTGATCGTGGTTCCTAAAACACTGCGCTGGCCGGGCCTCAGCCCATGGCGGAGAGAGCCAATGATGCTGGTGGCGAACGTAAAAATTCCTTCCGCATAGATCAAGACAAATCATGCATGTTCTGCGTTAAATAATATATTTATTGCATAAAATGCATGATGAATGCCCGCATGTATCGTCTGGCATGAAAAGGCCGATCAAGGTTTCGTGGTGAAGATTTTTTCCACAAACCGCAGGAAACACCGCTTTTTTTCAAAAAAGGCATTCCGGTCCGCTCGCCCCTGTCAGGTCGGGGATACACGATCGGCCTGCCTGCGGCTGACCACGACAGCACCGCCCCACAACGCCAGGAAAACCAGTACGATGCCCGCACCGAGCGCGGCCAGATGGTTGCCAGCCGCCACCAGGCCGCGCATGAGCAGGCTGCCGCCCATGGCCCCCATCTGCGGCCCCATTTCAATCATGTCGATGCCCACTGCCGCCATAAGGGAGACAAGGCTGATGCCCAGATCATAGGCCACGCGCCTGCGACCCGAGCGCATGCCCCAGCCATAGGCACGGCACATCAGCAGGGTGTCGAGCGTATCAACCAGCGCCATGCCCGCCGTAAAAAGCAGCGGGAACGCCATGACCCCCACGAGACCCAGCCCATGATGGGCCTGAACCGCCGCCATGCCCAGCAGGCCGATTTCACTTGCGGTGTCAAACCCCAGCCCGAACAGGAAACCGAGCGGGTACATCTGCCAGCTCCGGCCAATCCACCGCCCTGCCTGCCCGGACAGAAAGCCTGCGGGGCGCGCGGGTAACGGGGCGGGCTGGCGCAGGGCCCGCCACTGGCGCACGGCCATGCGCGCATTGGCCAGGACCGCCACAAGCATGAAGCCTGCCGAGACCAGCGTGCCGAAGCCGCCGCCCACCAGATGCCACCGCTCCAGCCAGCCCTGGGCGGGCAGTTCCACCAGCGCAAGGGTGGCGAGAACGACCACGGTGGAATGACCAAGCGAGAAGAACAGCCCCACCAGCAAAGGCGCGCGCCCCGCCTGCATGAGCCTGCGCGTCACCACGTCGATCGCCACGATATGATCGGCATCAAGCCCGTGCCGCAGGCCAAATGCCCATGCCAGCCCGGCTGCGCCCAGCAGGACGGGCGCGCCCCCCAGCGCGGCGACCGCCCACGCCCATGCCACCACGTTGGCCAGCAGCAGGGCGCATATGATGGCGCGCGTTCCATGCCGGGCATGCGTGAACATGTCGAGTTCCTTGCGCCCGCCGGTCAGATGGTGATGTAGGCGCGCACATCCTCCGCCACGAGGTCGCGGGCCTGGCCCGCCAGCACCACCTTGCCCCGGTCGAGCACGGCAATCGTGTCGGCCAGTTCGTAGGCAAAATCGAAATACTGCTCCACGAGCACGATGGCCATGTCGCCCCGGTCGCGCAGCATGCCGATGATGGTGCCGATATCCTTGATGATGCTGGGCTGGATGCCCTCGGTCGGTTCATCAAGCACCAGCAGGCGCGGACGGATGACGAGCGCGCGCGCAATGGCAAGCTGCTGCTGCTGCCCGCCCGACAGGTCGCCGCCGCGCCGGTCGAGCATTTTTGCCAGCACGGGGAACAGGTCGAATATCTCATCAGGCACCCGGCGCTGGCCGCGTGGCAGCAGGCCGAAGCCGGTTTCAAGATTTTCGCGCACACTGAGCAGCGGAAAGATGTCGCGCCCCTGTGGCACGGTGGCGATGCCGCGGCGGGCGCGGTCATAGGCGGCGAGCCTGGTAATGTCCTCGCCTTCCCACGTGATCGTGCCGGCACTTGTGGCATGCATGCCGGTTATGGCGCGGATCAGGCTGGTCTTGCCCACGCCATTGCGCCCGAGCACGCAGGTTACCGCCCCTGCCCTTGCTGCGAGCGAAACGCCACGCAGGGCAATCGCCGCGCCATAATGCAGGTGCACGTCGTTAACCTCGAGCATGCGCGTTGCCTCCCTTTACGCCTGTGCGGCGCCCCTCAGCGCCCAAGATAGACCTCGATCACGCGCGGGTCGGCGCTGACCGCGTCCAGCGTGCCTTCGGCCAGCACGCTGCCTTCATGCAGCACCGTCACATCCACGCCCAGAGCGCGCACGAAATCCATGTCATGCTCCACCACCACCACGCTGCGGGTGCGGTTGATCTCGCGCAGCAGGTCGGCGGTGGCCATGGTCTCGGCATCGGTCATGCCCGCCACGGGCTCATCCACCAGCAGCAGGTCAGGCTCCTGGCCCATGAGCATGCCGATCTCGAGCCACTGTTTCTGCCCATGGCTCATGCCGCCAGCAGGCTGGTCGGCCATGGCCTCGAGCCGGGTCAGGTGCAGGAGGCGGTCGATCCGTTCGCGCTCGCCCGCGCTGCGGCGCGCCATGAGCACGGCAAAGGGCGCGCGCACGCCCTTGAGCGACAGCAGCAGGTTCTCGGTTACGCTCAGCGCCTCGAACACGGTGGGCTTCTGGAACTTGCGGCCAATGCCCAGCCGGGCAATGGCAGGTTCATCAAGCCGGGTCAGGTCGCGGCCCTGAAAGCACACGGTGCCGGTATCGGGGCGGGTCTTGCCGGTGATGATGTCCATCATCGTCGTCTTGCCCGCGCCATTGGGGCCGACGATGGCGCGCATCTCGCCCGGGCGCAGCGCAAGGCTGAGATTGTTGATGGCGCGAAAACCGTCAAACGTCACGCTCACATCGCGCATGTCGAGCAGCAGGTCATCGGTCATGCCTCGTCTCCCTGCGTGTCCGCCACTTCGGGGGTCACTTCCTCAGGTGGCGGTTTACGGACATGCCGCCACAGCCCCATGAGCCCGTTGGGCAGGAACAAAGTGGTGCAGATGAACAGCAGGCCCAGCCCATACAGCCAGAACTCCGGCAGCCACGCGGTGAACAGCGTCTTGCCCAGATTGACCAGTATGGCCCCCAGCACCGCCCCGCACAGCGTGCCACGACCGCCCACCGCCACCCAGATCACGGATTCAATCGAATTGGCGGGCGCGAACTCACCGGGGTTGATGATGCCAACCTGTGTGACATACAGCGCTCCGCCCAGGCCTGCGATCATGGCCGAGAACACCCACACCAGCAGCTTGGCCTGCTCGGGGCGGTAACCCAGGAAACGGGTGCGGCTTTCGGCATCGCGCACGGCCACCAGCAGGTTGCCAAAACGGCTGCCCACCACAAAACGCGCCGCCAGCAGGCTTGCGGCCAGCAGCACGCCGGTCACCACCAGCAGCACCGCGCGGGTCAGCGGCGCATGCAGGTCGGCGCCAAGGATGTCCTTGAAGTCGGTCAGGCCGTTATTGCCGCCAAAGCCCAGCCCGTTCTGGAAAAACGCCAGCATGAGCGCATAGGTCAGCGCCTGCGTGATAATGGACAGATACACCCCGGATACGCGCGAGCGGAAGGCAAGCCAGCCAAACACCCCGGCCAGCAGCCCCGGCACCGCCACCACCAGCACGGCGGCCCACGCAAAATGCTCCGAGCCCCACCAGTACCACGGCAGGCTTTTCCATGAGAGGAAGATCATGAAATCCGGCAGTTCGGCATTGCCATAAACGCCGCGCGCCCCGATCTCGCGCATGAGGTACATGCCCATGGCATACCCCCCCAGCGCAAAGAACGCGGCATGACCCAGCGTAAGAATGCCCGCAAAGCCCCATACCAGATCCACCGCCAGCGCCAGCATGGCATAGGACAGGTATTTACCCGCAAGCGACACCACGAAGGCGGAGGCATGCAGCGGATTGCCCTCGGGCAGCAGGCTGGCTGCGGCAAGCCCGCCTGCCGCCACCATAACGGCCACCGCCATCCAGATCACGCCACGCAGGGAACGCGGGGCATGGGTTGAGAACGGGTTCATGATTCAACTCCCCGCCCGCGCACGGGAAACATGCCGCGCGGATGGCGCTGGATATAGAGAATGACCAGCACGAGAATGGCGATCTTGGCCGAGACCGCGCCAATGGTCGGCTCCAGCACCTTGCCGCCCATGCCCAGCGCCAGCGCCGCCGCCAGCGTACCCCACAGGTTGCCAACCCCGCCAAACACCACCACCATGAAGCTGTCGATGATGTAGGACTGCCCGAAGTTGGGGCTGACATTATCAATCTGGCTGACCGCAACGCCCGCAAGCCCCGCAAGCCCTGCCCCCAGCCCGAAGGCCAGCGCATCGACCCGTGGGGTGCGGATGCCCATCAGCGCCGCCATGCGGCGGTTCTGGGTGACCGCGCGCATCTGCAACCCAAGCGGCGTGCGCCGCAGCACCAGCATCAGCCCGCCCAGCACCAGGCCAGCAAAGACAAGGATGGCCAGCCGGTTGAGCGTGATGTCCATGCCGCCCACCGCAACCGAGCCGGAAAGCCAGCCCGGCGTCTGCACCGCGATGTTGGTCGGCCCGAAAATGGAACGCACCGCCTGCTGCAAGATGAGCGAAAGCCCCCATGTGGCCAGAAGCGTTTCGAGCGGGCGGCCATACAGGAAGCGGATCAGCCCGCGCTCGATCAAGATGCCAAGCGCCCCGCACACCACGAACGCCACCGGAATGGCCACGAGAATGGCCACCGGCTCCAGCGCGGGCACACTCGCGCGGATGGCCTGCTGCACCATCCACGTCACATAGGCGCCAATCATCATCATCTCGCCATGGGCCATGTTGATCACGCCCATCACGCCAAAGGTAATGGCGAGCCCTGTGGCCGCAAGCAGCAGCACCGAGCCGTAACTCAGGCCATAAAAGGCATTCTGCGCAACGCCCCAGGCACGCAGGTGCCAGTCGATGCGGGATACGGCGGCCTGTGCCTCACGGCGCAGCGCTGGCGCTTCCGCATCCGACCCGGCAACACCGGCGAGGATGCCACGCGCCTGCGCGCCACCAACCGCGCCGAGCGCGCGCACCGCCTCAAGCCGGGAAGCAAGCGCATCGGGGGCGGGAGGCTGGCCAAGAATGGTCGCGGCCCGCACCTCGGCCAGCCGGGTGCGCACGGCGGCATCCTTTTCCACCGCAAGGGCATGCTCCACAACCGGCAGCATGGCCGGGTCGTGGCGGGCGTAAAGCGCGTCGGCGGCCCTGAGCCGCGTTGCGGGCTGGGGCGCGAGCAGGTCCCTGCCGGCCTGCACGCCCGCGAGTGCCGTGCGGATGCGGTTGTTCAGGCGGATCGGCTTCAGCCCCTCCGGCACGAACACCTGGGGCTGGCCCGTGCGGGCCTCCACGTAGTTTTCGCCGTGGCGGATATACACGCTGCCATCAGGAGCTGCGAACAGGCTCCGCTCGCCCAGCGCCTGCAACGTAGCCCCGGCCTGCGGGTCATCTGACGTGGCAAGGGTGGAAATGGCCGCCGTGACCACCCCGAATTGCGGGCTGGCCAGGTCGGCAAAGGCGTCTGCCCGCGCGCTGTGGCCCGGCAGCAGCATTGCCCCGAGCCACAGCGCCGCCAGCAGGCAGGTCGTGCGCGCCTTACGCATGCCTGTGCCCGAGGCACGCCTTGGTAACGGTGTTGTAATTGCCGCAGGCAATGGGCTTGCGCCAGTCGCCGATCAGGTCTTTCGTTTCCGGCACCCACGGCGACCAGGCCTGCCCGGGCACGAGTGCCGGGGTCTTCCACACCACCGAGAACTGCCCGTCATCCTGTATCTCGCCAATATAGACCGGCTTGGTCAGGTGGTGGTCGGGCAGCATCTCGGCCACGCCGCCGGTCAGGTTGGGCTGGCGGATGCCGATCATGGCGTCAATTACCTTGTCATGATCGGTGGTACCCGCTTTGGTCACCGCCTGCACCCACATGTTGAAGCCGATGTAATGCGCCTCCATCGGGTCGTTGGTGGTGCGCCTGGGGTTTTTGGTGAATTCGTGCCACTGCCTGATGAAGGCGGTATTGGCCGGGGTGTCGATGCTCTCGAAGTAGTTCCACGCGGCAAGCTGGCCCACCAGCGGGGCGGTGTCCATGCCGGCCAGTTCCTCTTCGCCCACGCTGAAGGCCATGACCGGGATGTCGGTGGCTGAAATGCCCTGATTGCCCAGCTCCTTGTAGAACGGCACGTTGGCATCGCCATTGATGGTCGAGACCACGGCGGTCTTCTTGCCCGCCGAGCCGAAAGCCTTGATCTGCGAGACGATGGTCTGCCAGTCCGACTGCCCGAACGGCGTGTAGTTGACCATGATGTCGGCTTCCGCGATGCCCTTGGCCTTGAGGTAATTGGCCAGGATCTGGTTGGTCGTGCGCGGATAGACGTAATCCGTGCCCACCAGCGCGAAACGCTTCGCCCCGCCGCCATCCTCGCTCAGCAGGTAGTCCACCGCCGGTATGGCCTGCTGGTTGGGGGCCGCACCCGTATAGAAGATGTTGCGGCTGCACTCCTGGCCTTCGTACTGCACGGGATAGAACAGGATGCCGTTGAGTTCCTCGAACACCGGCAGCACCGATTTGCGTGAAACGCTGGTCCAGCAGCCAAATACGGCCGATGCCTTGTCCACCGACAGGAGCTGGCGCGCCTTCTCGGCAAAGAGCGGCCAGTTCGAGGCGGGATCCACCACCACCGCTTCAAGCGGGCGGCCAAGCAGGCCGCCCTTGCGGTTCTGCTCGGCAATGAGCATCAGCATGACATCCTTGAGCGTGGTCTCGCTGATCGCCATCGTGCCGGACAGCGAATGCAGGATGCCAACCTTGATCGGTTCGCCCGTGGGCGCTGCCGCCCGCACCGGCGCCGTGCGCCACATGCCCCCCACAGCAGCCGCCGAGGAGGCAAGGGCAAGACGTCCGAACGCGCGACGGGAAAGGTGAGGCAGTGTGACAGGCATGATGAATGGTCCTTTTGCTGCTGCCTGCATTGTCGGCGTACACAAAAGCGCTTCCCATACGCATTCCTGCGTATGTCCATCACGGGCATTCCGTTACGATTATGCACGCTGCCACCCGTAACACCCGAAAGCCGTGATCTTGCCGCACCCGACCAGCCGCCTGCGCATCGTGCGTCCCCGCCGGGCCTACAGCCGCTGGGCCGCCGACCAGACATTCGAGGACTACGCCCTGCGCTTTACCGCGCGCAGCGCGCGCATGGCCACGCCCATGCGGGCGGCGCGCACGGCACTGGGCTCCATCTCGTTCCTCGCCCTCGAGGCCATGGGCGGCACGCTCACGCTGGCCTTCGGCTTTGCCAACACGGCCGCGGCCATAGCCCTTGTCACGGTGGTCATCTTCACCCTTACCCTGCCGCTATGCGCAACGGCGGCGCGCGCGGGGCTGGATATCGACCTGCTCACGCGCGGCACCGGCTTTGGCTATATCGGCTCGACCATCACCTCGCTGCTCTATGCCATTTTCACCTTCATCTTCTTCGGGCTCGAGGCGGCGATCCTGGCGGGCACGCTGCACGGGCTGCTGGGCATGGAGCTGTGGCTGGCGTACCTGCTGTGCGCGGCCATCATCATCCCGCTGGTGACGTGGGGCATCACGTTCATCGCCCGTTTCCAGATCGCGACACAGCCGGTCTGGCTGGCCCTCAATCTCATCCCCCTCGTGGTGCTGGCTGGCCTGCACCCCGAACTGCTGGGGCAATGGACCCATTTCAGCGCGCCCTACGGGCCGCCCGGGCGCATCGACCCCCTTGCCGTGGGCACCGGCGCCTCGCTCATGATCGTGCTGGTGTGCCAGAGTGCGGAACAGATCGATTTCCTGCGCTTCCTGCCCGAACCCACGCGTTGCAACCGGCGGCAATGGTGGGTGGCGCTGGTGCTGGGGGGGCCGGGATGGGTGGTGCTTGATGCCTTCAAGCTGCTGGCGGGGTCGTTTCTGGCATGGGTGGTGCTGCAGGCAGGCTTTTCACCGCTGCAGGCGGTCCAGCCCGGGGTGATGTACCGTTTTGCCTGGGGCAGTTTCACCCCCGCCCCGGTCGCGACCGTGCTGACGGTGGCGCTGGTGGCGCTGGCGCAGGTCAAGGTCAACATCACCAATGCCTATGCCGGGTCGCTGGCATGGTCGAACTTCTTCTCGCGCCTGACCCACACCCATCCGGGGCGGGTGTTCTATGTCATCTTCAATGTCATGATCGCCCTGCTGCTGATGGAAGCCGGGCTGGTCAGCACCATCCAGACCGGCATCACGCTGTATGGCGTTCTGGCCTGTGCATGGATTGGCGCGATACTGGGGGATGTGACGCTGTGCAAGCCGCTTGGCCTCAGCCCGCCCTTTGTCGAGTTCAAGCGCGCGCTGCTGCCGGACTTCAACATCGTGGGGCTGGGGGCATGGGGTATCGCCGCAGCCACGGGCGTTGGGGCCTTTGCAGGCTATCTGGGCCCAATGGCGGCGGCCTACGCGCCTTTCCTCACGCTGGGGGTAGCCTTTGCCGCGGCACCGGCGCTGGCGTGGCTGACCGGGGGGCGCACCTATCTGGCCCGCCCCCAGCCCGCAGGCTGGAACGCACGGCCCGCCATGACCTGCGTCATCTGTGAACATACCTTCGAGGCACGGGACATGGCGCCCTGCCCGGCCTATGGCGGCACGATCTGCTCACTGTGCTGCTCGCTGGACGGGCGCTGCCGCGACCGCTGCAAGCCGGTCTCGACCCGCATGGGCAGCCAGCTTGCCGCCCCGCTCCGCACCCTGCCACCCCGCCTGCGCCGGTGGCTCGTGGCGCCTGCGGGGCGCTTTACGCTCATGCTGGCGGGCATGACGCTGGGCATGGGGCTGCTGGCATGGGCAACGGGCCATGCGTGGAGTGGCATCATGGTGCCGGTCTTCCTGGCGGGCACGGTGGGCGCGTGGCTGCTGGTCATGGCGCAGGAGGGACGGCGCACCGCCACGCGCGAGACCCTGCACCAGACCCGCCAGCTCATGAACGAGATCCGCGCCCGCCGCCGCACCGACCATGCGCTGAAGCTGGCCCGCGAAAAGGCCGAGGCCGCAAGCCTGGCCAAGACCCGCTACATCAGCGGCATCAGCCACGAGATCCGCTCGCCGCTCAACGCCATCATGGGCTATATCCAGCTGTTGCAACACGATACGCGCCTGCCGCCCGAGCGCCACCAGGCGCTGGGCATCATGCGCGAAAGTGGCGAGCACATCACCAGCATCCTCTCCGGCCTGCTTGACATCTCGCGCATCGAGGCCGGGCGGATCGAACTGCATGCCGATACCATCGCCCTGCCCGCCTTTCTGGAATCCGTGGCCCAGATGATCCGCCCGCAGGCGCAGGCGCGCGGGCTGGAGCTGGCATGGCGGCCCGGCTACCTGCCCGCCGTCGTCACGTGTGATGAGCACCGCCTGCGCCAGATCCTGCTCAACCTGCTGTCAAACGCGGTCAAGTTCACCCGGCAGGGCACGGTCACATTCGGGGCGAGGTGGCAGGGGCAGATTGCGGAATTCATCATAGAAGACACCGGCCCCGGCATTGCTGCGGAAGATCATGCCCGCATTTTCGAGCCCTTTGAACGCGGCGGCGCCAGCGCGGGCGTGCCGGGCACCGGGCTGGGGCTGACCATTACCCGGCTGCTGACCGAAGTCCTGGGCGGCGAACTGACCTTTACCAGCACGCCGGGCAAGGGATCGCGCTTCAGGGTGCGGCTCATGCTATCTGACCGGCAGGTGGAGCTACCGCCCCGCCTGCCCGCCTTCCCCACCGGCTATGAAGGGCCACGCCGCACGGTGCTGGTGGTGGATGACAATGCCGAGCACCGCCTGATCATGCGCGAAATCCTTGAACGCTGCGGCTTTGCCTTTGAAGGGGCGGAAAGCGGGGCGGAATGCCTCGACCGCCTGCCGCTGGTACAGCCCGACCTGCTGCTGCTCGACCTGTCCATGCCGGGCATGGACGGGCGCGACCTTGCCCTGCGCATCCGCAACTCCCCCCATGCCCGCGTGCCGATCATGTTCCTGACCGGCAACCTGGTGGAAAGTGCCAACCGCCATGTCCCCTCGCTTGAGGACTGCCCCGTGCTGGGCAAGCCGGTGAACCTGTCGGTTCTGGTCACAAAAATGGGCCAGATGCTCGGCCTTGAATGGATCTTTCCCGCCACCGGGGCTGACAGTGCGCCACTTCCCCCGCCCGACACACCCGCCACCCTGCCCGAGGCGGAGCGCGTGGCTCTGCTTGCCCTGCTTGATGGCGGCAACCTGCGCCACCTGCGCACCCACCTGGCCACCCTGCGCGCGCAGCACCCGGCCCTGGGCGGCGCGATCGAACCGCTGCTGGCTCTTGCCGCGTCCTACCAGCTTGAAGCCCTGCGCCACCACCTGGAGCGACCCACGCCATGACCGTGCCCGATCCATCCCGCAAATCCGTTCTTGTCATTGATGATGACCCGGCCGTTCTGGGCCTGATGGACGAGAAACTGACCGATGGCGGCTATACGGTGCTGCTGGCGCAGTCCGGCATGGCAGCGCTTGCCGTGGTGGCGCGCACGGTGCCGGACCTGATCATGGTCGATGCCCTCATGCCCGGCATGAACGGGTGGGACGTGTGCGCGGCCCTGCATGACGACCCGCGTCTGAGCCTCGTGCCCATCATCTTCATGACCGGCCTGACCGAGACCGAGCACGTGATCCGCGCGTTTGAGGCCGGTGCCGCCGATTACGTGACCAAGCCCCTGCGGCTGGAGGAAGTCATGGCCCGCATTGGCGTACGCATGGAATCCGCCGCACGCATCCGCGCGGCCCATGGGGCGCTTGACCATGCGGGCCGCTTCCTGCTGGCCACCAGCCAGGCGGGCGACGTGCTGTGGGCCACGCCGCAGGCAGGACTTGTGCTGGGCGAGCTTTCAGGCCCCGGCGATGCGGGCGCGGCCCTGCCCCTACCCACGCCCCTGCCCGCGCCCGGCAGCGTGCTCATGCGCCATAATGTGGGTGAAAACGAGCTTGTGCTGACCCTTGTGGGCATGAGCGGACCCGATGAACTGCTGCTGCGCATCAGCCGGCAGCCACTTTTCCCCCAGCGCATATTGCAAGACAGGCTGGGCCTGAGCGCGCGCGAGGCGGAAGTGCTGCTGTGGATCTCGCGTGGGAAGACCAGCCGCGACATTGCCGATATCCTGAAGGTCAGCCCGCGCACGATCGACAAGCATATCGAGCAGATCTACAACAAGACCGGACTGAGCACGCGGGCGGCTGCGGCGGCTACCGCATCGCGCCTGCTGCAGGAGCGCTAGGCGCGAAAGGTGCCGCCCTTTTTCAAAAAGGCGGTGTTTCCTGAAGCTTTTATATTTTAGGGCACGGCCCTTGCCGCATCATCCGAAAGGCGGTCCTGCTGCATGTCGGGCGTGCCGATTTCAGGGCACATTTTGCGCTGTTCATGGCCACGTATCACGGCCAGTTTCTGGCGTACCTGGTCAAGGCTGCGCTCGGTGGCATCCTCCCGGATCGAGTGGCCCGCTGGCGTAAGCGTCGCCCCTTTCATGATGCCAAAGCCCGGCACGGGATCGAATTTGACAAAAAAGCCCTTCTCCGCCGGGGCTTTGTCCTGCGCTTCGGCCTGGGCTTCGCTGTGGCTGAGGGCCGCCAGCCGGTCCGACAGGCGCACATCCTCGGCCAGCAGGTGGCGACAATCCATTTTTTCAGGCGCGGGGGCGGCCTGTGCCAGGCCCGCGCCCATGATCCCTGCCAGCAGGGCAAGGCCATATGCGGCGTTTCGCTTGAGGGTCAGCATTCCGATCTCTCCTGGCGGTGGGTCAGCCCTGCCGCCTGATTAAATGACATGAACAGGCCAGCCGTTTTCAGTACTGGAACTGCATGCCCAGCAAAAAAGCCCCCACCGCGCGCGTGCCCATGGCCTTGTAGCGCACGTAATCGAACGTAAAGCGCAGGTTGTGGCCATCCATGACATAATTGCCGCCCACATCGAACTGGGTGGTCTTTGGGTGGCCGGGACCGTACATGTCCTTCTTGAAGCGGAACTGCTGGTAACGCACCAGCGGCTGGATGCGCCCCCAGCCCAGCCGGTAGGGAATGAGATACGCCGTGCTGGCCAGGAAGGCCGTGCCATCGTTCACGCCACCCACATTGCCATAATCGGCCGAGCGCTGCCCGTAGCCTGCCGCAATGTCCTTCACGCCGCCGGTATAATACTGGTAATACGCGCCCTCGAGCGTATAGACGCCGTATTTCGCACCCTCGCCAATGCGTTTTTCAAACAGGCCATCAACATTCCACGCCTTGTAGTCGCCCTTGTCCTGCGCGGTGCCCACGCCATCGGTTTCGTACTGGCCTGCAAGGCCAATGGCCAGGATGTCAGCCTTGCCGTAATACGTACTGGCCGTATAGTAGGCAGGCGACGGCTCGGGATCGAGGAAGTTGTATTCCATGCGCGCGGCAAAGAGCGGATGCTCGCCATAATTGGAGCCGCCGCGCACCCAGTTATGCCCGCGATAGACACCCGCCACGTAGCGGAAGCGATCCTTGAGCAGCCTGCCCCACACCGAGATGCCATCATCACGGCCCGACCACGCACCCGGATACTGCGATACTATTGGAAAGGCATAGGTGCTGAGGAAGTATGGCCCGTCAAGGTTCGAGCGGTCACTTGGCGTGAGCATGCGCCCGCCCCAGACATTGAACGCCTTCCACCGCTCGACCTGCAGGACACCGTCAAGCACGTTCCAGTTGCCATCACGCAGGCGCTCGAGGTTGAGCGTTGACTTGACGTATTTGTGGAACTGCGCGCCCATGTAGATACGCAGGTCACTGGCACTTGCCGCATCCTTGTTGCCGGGCATGGTGGTGTCGTGGCTCAGATACTGCGCCCGCACGCCCAGGCCCAGCGTAAAGAACTGGTCCTTGCCAAAATTGACCGTGGTGGCCGCGCGGGCATGGGGCATGCTGGCACCAAGCGCCACGCAGGCCGACAGGATACTGCCGCAACGCAGCAGCTTCTTCTTCCGGCTCATCCTGAACCGGGACACAAGCGCAATCATGAACATCCCCTTGTGGCTGCGGTCACCGACCGGCGACAGGGAAACATTACGCAATTGCACCATCAGGACGGGATGCGTGAAATTACTTATAATGGCCGTTTATGAGCTTATTCATGCCACCAACGCGGGGCAGCGCATGCCATCGTGCAATGATCGCTGGCACGCAGATACCAAAAAAGCCGCCTTTTTGAAAAAAGGCGGCCCGCAGGAATATTCATTATTTCAAAGAAATGTTTTTACAGGCCGCCCTGTTCAATGATGAAACGGGCAATATCCTCCACCCCCTCGCCTGCGCGGACATTGGCAAACACAAAGGGCCGCTGCCCGCGCATGCGCCTGCTGTCGCGGTCCATCACCCCAAGGTCAGCGCCGACATGGGGGGCGAGGTCGATCTTGTTGATGACCAGCAGGTCGCTGCGCGTAATGCCGGGACCGCCCTTGCGGGGGATCTTGTCCCCTGCCGAGACATCAATGACATAGATGGTCAGGTCAGCCAGTTCGGGGCTGAACGTGGCGGCAAGGTTGTCGCCGCCACTTTCCACCAGCACGAGGTCCAGCCCGGCAAAGCGCTCCGTCAGTTCCTCAATGCCTGCCAGGTTGATGCTGGCATCCTCGCGTATGGCCGTGTGCGGGCAGCCACCGGTCTCGATGCCCATGATGCGCTCGGGCGGGAGCGAGCCCGCGCGGGTCAGGAACTCCGCATCCTCGCGCGTGTAGATATCGTTGGTGATGGCGGCAATATTGTAATCATTGCGAAAGCGGCGGCACAGCGCATCCATCAATGCTGTCTTGCCCGTGCCCACCGGGCCGCCAATGCCCACACGCAGCGGGCCGTGCTTTGCCTTTGTCATGTTCTGAACAACCTCGTTTCCTGGGTTTCGTGATGCATGGCGGCGAGGTCGGCGGCAAAACAGGCTCCGCCCACATCGTCCAGCGTCTGGTGCCTGGCCTGCGCTGCGGCCTGTGCCAGTACGGTTTCAAGCCGGGCCAGCGCGTGCAGCCCGTCCGTCTGGCCCAGCGGCACCAGCCGCACGGCAGCCGACACCAGGGCCGCCACCGCCGCATACCCGCCCGACAGCACGGCCTGCCCCACGGCCACGCCGCCACGGCGAAACACCAGCCCCTGCACCACCGGCAGCGGCCAGCGCGTGCCTGCCAGCATGGCCTTGGGCGGCACGACATGCCACACCGCCGCCGCCCGCAAAAAGGCCTCGCCCTGATACACCGTCTCCTCATACCGCTCGCGCGAGGCGGCGGAGGCGCAGGCAAAACGGGCAATCTCGCGCAGGCGGGCATCATCCTCACCCGCCTGCCATGCCGCATGCACAATGATCAGGTCATTGCCAAGACTGCCATGGCGCAGCAACGCGCCAACCCACGCGCACAGGGTTTCCACATCACGCACGTCACCGCGCTCGACCGCCCATTCCAGCCCGTGGCTGTAGGCATACCCCCCCGTGGGGAAAGCGGGCGACACCCATGAGAGCAGCCGCAGGAAATCCTGCCCGGCCAGGCCAGCGGGTTCAGTCATGCGCGTGGTGGTGGCCGCCATGCTCATGCGTGTGGGCATGGTCGTGATGGTGGTCATGGCCGTGTGCTGTGCTGCGCCCTGCATAGGCCCCGCTTTCGGGGTCAAAGGCTGCCCTGACGTGGCGCACATGCCCGCCAAGGCCCGTAATCATGTCGGCAATCACATGGTCATGCCGCACGAGGATGCGCTCGGCCCCAATAGCGGCGGGCAGATGCCGGTTGCCCAGGTGCCACGCCAGCCGCAGCAGGTGCAGCGGGTCATGGGCGGTGACCTCCATCAGGTCTTCCGGCAGGGCTTCGACGCGAACGATGCGGCCATCATCAAGCACCAGCCCATCGCCATCAGCCAGCAGGCGGGCGTGCTCAAGTTCAAGCAGCACGCGCGCACCCGAGCGCAGGGTGAGCATCATGCGCCTGCGGTGGCGGCCTTCATAATCGGCGGCGAACACATCCGCGGCCTCGGCCACGGGCCAGCTTCCCGCTGGCAGGATTTTGGTGACACGGGTCATCAGAACAGGAAATACCTCTGGGCCATGGGCAGGATGTCGGCGGGCTCGCATGTCAGCAGCACGCCATCGGCCCGCACTTCATAGGTTTCGGGATCGACCTCGATATGCGGCATGGCATCGTTATGGATCATGCTGCGCTTGCCAATGCCGCCGCGCGTGTCCGACACGGCGGAAAGGCCCTTCTGCAGCCCCAGCCTGCGCCCGATATCATCCTCCAGCGCCGCCTTTGACACGAAGGTCAGGCTGGTATGGGTCCGCGCCCCGCCGTAGCCGCCAAACATCATGCGGCCATGCACCGGCTGCGGCGTGGGGATGGAGGCATTGGGGTCGCCCATCATGGCATAGGCAATCGCACCCCCCTTGATGACCAGATCGGGCTTGACGCCAAAGAACGCAGGCTCCCACAACACAAGATCGGCCAGCTTGCCCACCGCGATCGACCCCACCTCATGCGACAGGCCGTGGGCGATGGCGGGGTTGATGGTATATTTGGCGATATAGCGTTTGACGCGGTTGTTGTCGGCCACGCCATCACCGGGCAGCGGGCCGCGCTGCTGCTTCATCTTGTGGGCGGTCTGCCATGTGCGCAGCGGCACCTCGCCCACCCGGCCCATGGCCTGGCTGTCGGATGACATCATGGACAGCACGCCCATGTCATGGAAGATATCCTCCGCCGCGATGGTCTCGCGCCTGATGCGGCTCTCGGCAAAGGCTATGTCCTCGGGCACCCTGGGGTCGAGGTGATGGCAGACCATGAGCATGTCCAGGTGCTCATCAAGCGTGTTGCGCGTATAGGGCCGCGTGGGGTTGGTGGAGGATGGCAGCACGTTGGGCAGCCCGGCCACCCGGATGATGTCGGGCGCATGCCCGCCGCCCGCGCCCTCGGTATGGAAGGCGTGGATGGTGCGGCCTTCAAAGGCTGCGATCGTGTCCTCCACGAAGCCGCTCTCGTTGAGCGTGTCGGTATGGATCATGACCTGCACGTCCATCCGGTCGGCAACACCGAGGCAGCAGTCGATGGCGGCGGGGGTCGAGCCCCAGTCCTCATGCAGTTTCAGGCAGCTTGCGCCCGCGCGCACCATTTCCTCCAGCGCCTCGGGGCGCGAGGCATTGCCCTTGCCCGCAAATGCGAGGTTGACCGGAAAGGCATCCGCCGCCTGCAGCATCCGCGCTAGATGCCATGGCCCCGGCGTGCAGGTGGTGGCCGCCGTGCCCGTGGCAGGCCCCGTGCCGCCGCCGAGCATGGTGGTGATGCCCGAGGCCAGCGCCTCCTCGATCTGCTGGGGGCAGATGAAATGGATGTGGCTGTCAATGCCGCCCGCGGTCAGGATCCTGCCCTCGCCCGCGATGATTTCCGTGCCCGGCCCGATGATGATGTCCACCCCGGGCTGGATATCGGGGTTGCCCGCCTTGCCGATGGCGGCGATGCGCCCGTCACGCAACGCCACATCCGCCTTGACGATGCCCCAGTGGTCGATGATCAGCGCATTGGTGATGACGGTATCCGCCGCCCCCTCCGCCCGCGTGGCCTGTGACTGGGCCATGCCATCGCGGATGGTCTTGCCGCCGCCAAAGCGCACTTCCTCGCCATAGATGGTGAAATCCTTTTCCACCGCCACCAAAAGGTTCGTATCGGCCAGCCGCACGCGGTCGCCGGTGGTGGGGCCGAACTGGCCTGCGTAATCATGCCGGGTCAGCCGCGTCATTGGTCCACACTCCCCATCACATCGCCCCTGAAGCCGATCACGCGGCGCAGGCCCCGCAGCGGCACCAGTGTGACGTCACGCTCCTGCCCCGGCTCGAAGCGCACCGCCCCGCCCGATGGCACGTCAAGCCGCCAGCCCAGCGCCTGCGCGCGCTCAAAGCACAGGGCCGGATTGACCTCGGCAAAATGATAATGGCTGCCGACCTGCACGGGGCGGTCGCCGGTATTGGTCACGCGCAGGGTGCGCCGGGGCTGGCCTTCATTGAGGGTAATCTCGCCCCCATCGGTCAGGATCTCGCCGGGTATGGCGCCTTCGGGCAGGGGGTCAGCGTATCGGGTCATGGACTGTCACCAGTTTCGTGCCATCGGGGAAGGTCGCCTCGACCTGAACATCATGGATCATCTCGGCCACGCCGGGCATGACCTGCGCGCGGGTCAGCACATGGCCGCCACTGGCCATGAGCTCGGCAACACTCAGCCCGTCGCGCGCGCCTTCCACCACATGGTCGGTAATCAGGGCCACGGCCTCGGGGTAGTTCAGCCGCACGCCACGCTCCAGCCTGCGGCGGGCCACGATGGCCGCCATGGCGATGAGCAGCTTGTCCTTTTCCCTTGGTGTCAGCTTCATGTCGTGCTCCGCCTCCTTGCCTGCCTGTGCTGTATCATGACCGCCATGTGGAGGGCATGGGCCGCCCCGCCCGCAATGCAGGCAGGATATGACGCAGCGCCCCCTCAAGCGCCCAGCCCCCCTTGCCCACGCCACGCACCACCAGCATGCCGTTCCACGCGGATGCGGCAAAGCCCGCGCATTGGGGCGCTGCCAGCCGTTCGCGCACCGGGGCCAGCAGGTCCATCGCCTGCGGGCTGGCCAGCACCAGTGTGGCCACCGCGCCCTGCCCCGCAGCCACGGCGGGCTGGGCCAGCAGGGCCGTGACAGTGGTGTTTTCCAGCCGCAGCATGTCTTCGAGCAGCAGTTCGCCCGCGCGCCTTATGGTCAGCCGGTCGCGCACATGCAGGCTAGAAAGCTGCTCGCCCGCGCCAAGGCGGCCGAATATCCGGCTCTCGAGAAAGAGGAAGGTGGCGGACTGCGCCATATCCACCACCATGTGGCGGCGCAGGCGGCTGCCATCAAAAAAGATCGTGCCATGCGGCAGCCATTCCAGCCGCGCCCCGGCATCGATATGGCAGGAAACCGCCATATCCGCCGGACTGTCTTCGGGGCGGGCGCGGTAGATCCGCTCGGCCGCCTGCGATGTGACCAGCAGCTCCGTGCCGGGACCACAGGACAGCCGCCCGTTGATACGGTCACCCGCCGCGATGCCGCCCGATATATTGACCGTGGCGGCTTCCAGCCCGTTGCCCTGCACGCGCGGAAACAGCAGGCGGCAGCAGCCTGCCTGCACCAGATCGGCCATGCGGGTGCGGGCGCCATCAGCCCTGACTTCCAGCCCGAACTGCCCCCTTGCGCGCTGGAGTGGGATTATGCCCGCGTTCATTTCCGTCCTGACAGCATTGGGGCCATCGTAGCAGCCGGGTGCGATACGTCCATTGCGTAGAATTACGTAATCCGCGCCACACGGCCACGAGCATGCTTTTTTTCAACAAGGCCGCGTTTTTTGAAGGCTTTTTTTAAGTCTTCACCAGAAACTTTTCCATGCACGCGGTCAATCGGGCTGCGCGGCCTGAACCAGTTGGCCAAAGCGCATCATGTCCACATTCCCGCCCGATACAATCACGCCAATGCGCCTGCCCTGCCACCGGGGCGCTGCGGCAAGGGCGGCTGCCACGCCAAGGCATCCGGTGGGCTCGACAACAATCTTCATCCGCTCGGCGACAAGGCGCATCGTGGCGACCAGGGCCGCGTCATCCACCGTGACAATTTCGCGCAGATAACGGCGCATGATGGCAAAGGTCAGTGGCGAGATGGCGGTTGTCTGCGCACCATCGGCAAGGGTATGGGGCACCGGAATCCGTACGATATGCCCAGCAGCCAGTGACTGGCGCGCATCATCGCCCGCTGCCGGTTCCACGCCGATCACGGCGCAGTCCGGTGCGACCGTACTGGCCACGAGCGCGCAGCCCGAGGCCAGCCCGCCGCCACCAACGGGTACGAACAGCGCATCAAGCGGGCCGGTTTCCTCAAACAGTTCGAGTGCTGCCGTGCCCTGGCCGGCGATGATGTCGGGATGGTCGAAGGGGGGCAGAACGGTGGCCCCGCGCTCGTTGGCAATGGCAGTGGCTATTGCCTGGCGGTCCTGCGTGTAGCGGTCATAGAGAACCACTTCCGCGCCATAACCCTGCGTTGCGGCCCGTTTCATGGCCGGGGCATCTTCAGGCATGACGATGATGGCGGGTATGCCCGCATCACGCGCCGCACTGGCCACGGCCTGCGCATGATTGCCCGATGAAAACGCCACCACACCGCGCTGCCTTGCGGCCTGCGGCAGGGCTGCGATGGCGTTTGCCGCGCCCCGGAACTTGAAAGCCCCCACGCGCTGGAAATTCTCGGCCTTGAAAAACAGCGTCGCGCCGCTTGTGCTATCGAGATACCGCGATGTCAGGACCGGCGTGCGATGCGCCTGCCCTTTGATCCGTGCTGCCGCCGCGACCACATCTGCAAATACCGGTAGTGACTGCATCGCTCCCTCTCCCCCAACATGGCTAGGCCATCAGCATGGCCCGGTTCTGTCGCGGCAGCCAGAAGCAATGTCAGGACGGCCGCCCCCATCGCATGACGGAAGCGACCGGCGCCTGATGGCTCAGGGCGTATGGACGAGCTTACGGTTCAGGAATTCCTCGATGCCGAATTCCGAAAGTTCACGGCCATAGCCAGAGTTCTTGATGCCGCCAAACGGCAGGTCGGCCGCCGAGCCGGTCGCGCTGTTGATGAATACCATGCCCGTATCGATCCGGGCGGCAACGCGGCGGCCACGTTCCACATCGCTGGTCTGGATGGAGCCGCCAAGGCCATATGGCGAATCATTGGCCAGTGCTACGGCTTCATCCTCACTATCCACGGAATGGATGATGGCGACGGGACCAAAGATTTCCTGGTAGAAGATGGGGTTGTCCTTGGTCAGGTTGGTCAGGATCGCGGCCTTCATGAAGAAGCCCTCGCGCTCGATGCGCTTGCCACCCACAACAAGGTTTGCCCCGTGCGCCACGGCCTTTTCCACCTGGGCTACGGCATGTTCCATCGCCACCTGGCTGCTCATCGGGCCATGGGTCACGCCCTGCTCGAGCGGGTCGCCGTATTTGAAATCATTGATCGCCACCTTGAGGCGCGAGGTGAATTCCTCAACGAGTGACTTGTGCACGATCATGCGCTTGGCTGCCGTGCAGACCTGGCCGTTATTGGACATGCGTGCCTGCACCGCAAGCGGCACGACCGTGTCGAGATCGGCATCATCAAGCACGATGAACGCATCGGAACCACCAAGTTCCATCGTGCTTTTCTTGAGCGCGCGGCCTGCCTGGCCAGCCACGGCGCTGCCGGCGCGCTCGCTGCCGGTCAGGGCGACGCCGCGGATTTCGGGGCGCCCGATCAGTTTTTCCGACTGGTCATTGGTAATGAACAGGTTGGTATAGGCCCCTGCAGGCGCACCAGCCTCACGGAACAGCTCTTCAAACGCCACGGCGCATTGCGGCACGCCCGGCGCGTGCTTGACCATGACCACATTGCCCGCCATCAGGTTGGGGGCTGCCACGCGGGCGAGCTGGTAATAGGGGAAGTTCCACGGCTCCACGCAGTAGATGATGCCCAGCGGCTCGCTGGTTACACAGGCATGACCCTGCGACACCGGCAGTTCGCGCGGGGCGAGGAAGGTCTCGGCCTTCTCGGCGTAATAGGCCAGAATATCGGCCGAAAGCGAGATCTCGGCAATGGCTTCGGGCAGGATCTTGCCCATTTCGATGGAAATCAGGCGCGCATGCTTTTCCTTGTCGCGGCGCAGGATCTCGGCCGCCTTGAGCATGATGTCACGACGCTGGGCGATGGTGCGGCGGCGCCAGTCACCCTCCCAGAACTGATGGGCGGTTTCGAGCCGGGCCAGCATTTCCTTGTCATTATGCAGGTCAAAGACCTTTTCCGTCTTGCCGGTGGCGGGATTAATGGTGCGATAGGGACTCATGTCATCATATCCTTACAGGGTGCGGGCATGGATGGCGTTATAGCCGGGCAAGGGTTGGTGTTGTGTGAACGCACCAACGGATTGCCACTCTTTGGTTGCAGATTGCGCCATGCCCTGCGTGTTGATGCAATGCTCCCTGTATCGTGACTATATTCCGCCGTAGCGTGTCAATGTCCGCGCCTGACAGGGCAGCCCTGCGCTCATACGCCTGTAAACGGGCTGGAATGGCTGGTTTCAGGGGGCTGGGCGGGCGCTTGCAGGGCGCATGGTGCGAGGTGGCATCACAAGAGTTTGAAGATGAGGGCAGGATCAGCTTGTTTCCTTCGCCTTACACGGTGACACACTGCACACGGTCCATTACGGAACTGCTACTAGTTTTCAGTAAGGCATCACGGATTGGTGGCTTTGGCGGGGACGTGGAATGTCCGATATTGGACAGTGAGATCAGAGAAATTACTATTCACGATTGTATCGATCTCGGTACAAAAACGGCGATGAAAAAATTATATTACGATATTTATTCGTCCTGAATCATCAGTTAAAATAATCAGATATGATTTTTAGGTTGGACTCGAAGGTTCTGATGGCTCTCTCACAGATACAGATTATCCGTTCGCTTGGAGATGCTTTAGGTTGGCTTGAAAAGGAAATCCAATGGGGAGTCAATCCTGCTGAATTACGGCATTTGACCGGACGAATTGGTGAATTGTATGTCGCCATGAAAACGCGTGGCCAGATGGCACCTGAAGTCAATCAGAAGGGCTACGATGTCGTTTCAGCCGAAGGAGAGCAGATATCTGTAAAAACAGTAACGTCTACCCAGCATATTAGATTTAACAGAAACACTTTCGATGTTGTTCATCGTGTCGTTATTCTGCGATTGAATTTTGATGATGATGACATATCAATTGAGGAGGTCACTGATATGTCTGCATCTGATTTCCTGCCCTTATGCCGTGAAGCGGAAGGCGTCTACATCTACTCCCCGCGTCAACAGAAGGCATTCGTACCCATAGATGACCAGAAGATCGTCAGGGAAGCTTCCTACGGTCCTTACAGAGTTATCGAATACGAAAGCGGTACAATCCAAGTGGAAAAGGACGGCGTTCCTGAAAGGGTTACAAAGCCTGCCTTGCGCGAACTAGCTGCATCATTGGGTGTCAGTTTTCTCAACAATACAGGCAATAAACGAAATACCCATCAGCTTGGATCTGAAGTGATTTCTGCTATCACAGCCTTGGAGAAACCATAAAATTAGAGGAATCATCGATATTGATAGCTAACCAAAACCGAATGGGTGGCTGAGAAAAAGACGGTCGGGCATCTATCGTTGCGCGTGACGACAGATGCCAATGCTTGCAGACTGAGCGTCGATCGGCAATCAAAGTCTCAACCTGATGAGCGGATAGTCCAGGTACGACTGCGGATGACCTGATTGTGTTCCTGCATCAATAACCATTCCGGGCGGTTTATCGCGCACCCAATATTATCCCGAATGCATTCGCGTACACAGTTCACGAGATCATCCGATCGACTGAACTAATGAGATGCCGACATAGAGACTGTTGTTTGAAATAATCTAGAAATTTCAAATCATATGAGTAATAAATATTTATTGTTCACAATAATATCTTCATGCAACGATTATTTTTAAAGAGAGTCTGTCCAGTATGAGGCGTAAACAGACCTTAATGTCACTCCTATCAGCAATTAAAAATCAGATGCCCGTTACAATCCGCTTTCATTTTAGCAGAGCCTTGCCTTCCCATATAGCCTTGGGAAGCGGCAATCCCAGATAAGAAATGACGATTTCGCATCAGTTCGTCCTACCCACCCGGCAACCGGGTGGGTTAAACAAAACTGATCAGGGCGCAGGATTGCAATGCACCTGATGGATCGCGTTGATCTTGGCCTCGAGTTCCGGCGTAATGACCAGATCAACCGAACCGAGAATGGTCCTGAGCTGTTCGATACTCGTGGCGCCAATGATGTTCGAGGTCACGAACGGTCGCGACGTGACAAAGGCAATGGCCATCTGCACCGGGTCGATCCCTTCCGCTTTTGCCAGCGCGATATAGGCGCTGACCGCTTCTTCCACGCCCGGCTTCTCGTAGCGCTGGGCGCGGTTGAAGAGCGTGGTGCGCGCACCTGCCGGTCGCGCGCCGTTCAGGTATTTGCCGGTCAGGTAGCCCTGCGCCAGGGGCGAATAGGCCAGCAGGCCCACCTTCTCGCGCAGGGCGATCTCGGCCAGGCCGATCTCAAAGGTGCGGTTGATAAGGTTATAGGCATTCTGGATCGACACCACGCGCGGCGCGCCGTGGCGGGATTCGGCCAGATATTGCGAAACACCCCATGCCGTCTCGTTAGAGAGGCCGACATGGCGGATCTTGCCTTCGCGCACCAGGTCGCCCAGCACGCCCAGCGTCTCGGCAATGGGCACCTCGTCAGCCTCGGGCAGGGCGGTGAATGTAGTGCCCCCTGCCCCGAACAGCCCCAGCTTGCGGTCCGGCCAGTGCAACTGGTACAGGTCGATGTAATCCGTGCCAAGCCGGCGCAGCGAGCCATCAAGCGCGTAACGGATCTGCCTGGGCGTCAGCCGGGTTTCCTCCCCGCCGGGGCGGAACCATGGCGATGTGCCCCGACCCACCACCTTGCTGGCAATGACCAGCCGGTCACGGCCGCCACGCGCCCTGAGCCAGGTGCCGATGATGGTTTCGGTAGCACCCTGGGTCTCGGCACGGGGCGGGATGGAATAAAGCTCGGCGGTATCGATGAAGTTGATGCCGTGATCAAGTGCGAGATCAAGCTGGGCGTGGCCTTCGGCTTCCGTATTCTGCTGGCCGAAGGTCATGGTGCCAAGACAGATCTCACTGACCATGATGCCAGTGCGACCGAGTTCACGTTGCTGCATGTAAAAAACCTGCCTGGTTGGTGGGGCGCGGCACGGGCCGTCTGTCAGGGCAAGTGTTGCAAAAGACAGACGGTAGCGCAATCACGCAGGGCCAGGCAGGGATCAGGCAGGCGCTTCAGTCAAACGTGCCGCCACGGGGGCGGATGATGGGCAAGATATTGCCGGTAACAGAGTAATAGACGCGCTCGGAAATATTGGTGGCGTGGTCGCCAATGCGTTCAAGGTTCTTGGCAATGAACAGCAGGTGGGTGCACGGGCCGATATTGCGCGGGTCTTCCATCATGTAGGTTACGAGTTCGCGGAAGAGCGACACATAGAGTTCATCCACCGCCGTATCGGACTGCCAGACAATGCGCGCGAGTTCGGGGTCGCGCTGGTCCATCGCATCAATGGTGCGGCGCAGGTTTTCCTGCACCAGCCGGCCCATGCTGTGCAGCCCCGTGAGTGATATGGGGCATGACAGCAGTTCGTTGCGCATGGCCCGGCGCGCGATGGAGGCCGCACAATCCCCGATCCGCTCAAGGTCGCCCGACATTTTCAGCGCCGCCACCACCTCGCGCAGGTCGCCCGCCATGGGCGCGCGCAGAGCCAGCAGGCGAATGACCAGCGCCTCGGTCTGGCGTTCGAGTTCATCGACATGCGGGTCCATTTCTGGCGCGTCCAGGGCTGCGACCTCATCATGCTCGACCACCGCCGTAATGGCCTGCGCCACCTGGCGCTCGACCATGCCGCCCATCTTGTTGATGAGCGAACGAAGCTGTTCAAGTTCCTGTTCGTAACTTTGAACAGTGTGCATTGATTCCTGTGGCATCATCACGTCTTTCGTCATCAACCGAAGCGGCCGGTAATGTAATCCTGGGTGCGTTTTTCATGCGGTGCGGTGAACATCTTGTCCGCCGTGTCCACTTCAACCAGTTCGCCCATATAGAAAAAGGCCACGCGATCCGCGCAGCGGGCCGCCTGCTGGAGGTTGTGGGTGACGATGGCAATCGAGAATTCCTGCTTGAGCTCATCAAGCAGTTCCTCGATCCGGGCAGTCGAGATCGGGTCGAGCGCGCTGGTCGGTTCATCCAGCAGGATGATCTCGGGCCGGGTGGCAATGGTGCGCGCAATGCACAGGCGCTGCTGCTGCCCGCCCGACAGGGCGGCGGCGGAGGCATTGAGCCGGTCCTTGACCTCGCCCCACAGGGCCACGCGGCGCAGCACGTTCTCCACGCGCTGGTCCATGTCAGCGCGTGAGAGGCGCTCATGCAGCCGCACGCCAAAGGCGATGTTGTCATAGATCGACATGGGGAACGGCGTGGGCTTCTGGAACACCATGCCAATGCGCGAGCGCAGCACGTTCACGTCGATGCCGGGTGAGAGGATGTTGCGACCATCGAACAGCACCTCGCCCATGGCGCGCTGGCCGGGGTAGAGGTCATACATGCGGTTGAGGATGCGCAGCAGCGTTGACTTGCCACACCCCGAAGGCCCGATCATGCCGGTCACCTGCCGGGTGGGGAAATCAAGCGAGATGCCGCGCAGCGCATGGTTTTCGCCGTACCAGAAATCAAGGTTGCGGATGGCGATGGCCGGGACCGACGACTGTGCCGGGGCGGGCCTGTTATCCATGGTGAGGGTATTCATGATGATGCGGTTCCATTACGCGAGAGCCACCAGCGGGCGAAGATGTTGGTTGCCAGCACCGCAACCGTAATCAGCAGCGCGCCGGTCCAGGCCATCTGCACCCAGTCATCATAGGCCGAACCGGCATATTGATAGATGGTGACAGGCAGGCTCGCCATCGGCGCGTTGAGGTTGGTGGACCAGTTCAGGTTGCCAAGCGAGGTGAAGAGCAGCGGCGCCGTCTCGCCCGAGATGCGGGCCAGCGCCAGCAGGATGCCGGTCATGATGCCGCCGCGCGCCGCGCGCAGGCAGATGCTCACGATCACCCGCCACCCCGGCGCGCCCAGCGCATAGGCCGCCTCGCGCATGGCGCGGGGCACGAGGTGCAGCATGTCTTCGGTCGTGCGCACCACGATGGGAATGAACAGAATGGCCAGCGCCAGCGTGCCCGCAATGCCCGAGAAATGCCCCGCGGGCTCCACCACCACCAGGTAGACGAACAGCCCGACAAGGATGGAAGGCACGGACAGCATCATGTCCGACACAAAGCGCACGAACGAGACAATCTTGCCGTCATGGCTGAATTCCGACAGGTAGATGCCGGTCAGCATGCCAATGGGCGTACCGAGCAGGGCGGCGAGCAGGGTCTGCTCGCAACTGCCGATAATGGCGTTGGCAAGCCCGCCCCCGCTGCCGGGGGCTGCCGTGCTGTGCACGAAGGTTGCAAGCGACAGCCCCGCCGCGCCGCGCGTGACCAGCGTCCATAAGATCGAGAACAGCAGGAACAGGACAACCACGGTGGCGATGGCGCACAGCACGTTGACCAGCCGCTCGACAATCCTGCGCCGCACGGCCTGCGCGCCACCGCGCTGCCACCCGTCGGTGGCCACGGCCTGTACTTTCTGGGCTGACATGTAAGGCTACTTCCCTAGTTCTTTATGCCGCGCTGGAGGAACATGCGCGAGCAGGCCAAGGTAATGAATGAAATGACCATCAGGATCGCGCCCAGCGCCAGCAGCGCGGAGAGCTTGAGGCTGCCAGCCGAACTTTCGGGGAACTCAAGCGCAATCAGCGAGGCGATGGTGTTGCCCGGCGCGAACAGCGACCAGCCCAGCCGGTTGCTGTTGCCAATGACAAAGGTCACGGCCATCGTCTCGCCCAAAGCGCGGCCCGTACCCAGCATGATGCCGCCCATCACCGCCTGCCGCGACCACGGCAGCACCACCTTGCGCATCACCTCCCACCGGGTCGCCCCCAGGCCAAAGGCGCTTTCCTTCAGCACGGTGGGGATGGAGACGAACACATCGGCCATGACCGAGCAGATGAAGGGCGTGACCATGATGGCCAGGATGAGGCCGCCGGTCAGCAGCCCCGTGCCATAGGGCGCGCCACGGAACAGCAGCCCGATGCCCGGCACATGGCCCAGATAGTGCGTGGCCACCGGCTCGACATAATGCGCCATGAACGGCACCACGATGAAGAACCCCCACATGCCGAAGATGATGGACGGCACGGCGGCGAGAAGCTGCACGGCCGTCTCGATCACGCGGGCGAGTGCCGGGGGCGCCATTTCAACCAGCCAGAACGCCACGCCAAAGGCGAAGGGCACGGCAAACACAAGGGCTACGACCGTTGTGACCAGCGTGCCGAAAATGGATGTCGCCGCGCCAAAATTGTGCGTAATGGGGTTCCATGCCTTGCTGGTGACGAACCCCGGCCCGAAGGTGGCAAAAGCCTGCCACCCGCCACTGACCAGCACGATGATGATGCCCGCCATGACCAGCAGGATGGACCACCCGGCCAGCCGGGCCAGCACGCCGAAGGCGATATCGCCCGCATTGCCCCCTGCGTTGCGCCCGGAGGCGGCCGCGCCAGGGCCTGTGGTGGTGGATGGCACTTCCATCATGTAGTTCCTGATATGCATGACATGAATGCAGCACTAAGCGGATTAACTGACTCGTGACAATAATAACGTGTGGCATTTTTCATGAAGTTTTTATGACACCTGCCATTACATGCATGTATGCCTGATATCTACTTGCGGCACGTCATATAAAGTTCACATATTTCGGGTTGAAGCCGCGCGGAAAAATGCGGCATAGCACCCGCAACGGGAAGGCCGGGAAAGACGGGCTGCCCTTAAAACAACAGGCAGGAACGAGCCTCATGTTTGAATCCAGCGTTATTGAAATCGATGGCGTGTTCATTGGCATCGTATTTCAGGATGGCCCCGATGCGCCCTATACCTTCCGCGCCATGCACGAACGCGTGACCCAGATGGATGGCGATATCCTCCCCTCCTATGAAGATGCGGTGGCCCGCGCACGCACGCGCTTCCGCCTCGGGCGCTGCAAGCCTGCCCGCGGCATGGACGCCGCCCGGCACTATGCCTGAAAGCAGTATTCCATATTCATAAATATGAATATTATATTAAATAAGAATGATTATTATTTATTTTAAGGAACTTTTTATTTAAATTGGCATGACAATAACTTCTGGTGTTGTTTCATGCTTCATTTCGCACCCTATTCAACCTTTTCCATCCTGGCGCTGGTCGTGTGCTTCGCGCTGGTGTGCGTATTCGAATTCGTCAACGGTTTTCATGATACGGCCAACGCGGTCGCCACCGTCATCTACACCAAATCGCTCAAGCCCCGCACTGCGGTGATCTGGTCGGGGCTGATGAACTTCGTGGGCGTGGTGCTGGGTGGCATCAGCGTGGCCTACGGGCTGGTGGAACTGCTGCCTGCCGATGTGCTCTCGCCCCCCAATGGCGACCCGGCGGTGCCCATGCTCATCGCCTTGTTCGGCACGGCGCTGGCGTGGAACCTGTTTACCTGGTGGTTCGGCATCCCCAATTCCAGTTCGCACTGCGTCATTGGCGCGCTGATCGGCATTGCCATTGGGGATGCATTGCTGCACACGCGCGCCATTGGCAACAGCGTTGACTGGTCACAGATCTGGAAGATCCTGCGCGCGCTGGCCATCTCCCCCCTGCTGGGGCTGATTGGTGCGGGCGGGCTGTATTTCATCCTCAAGCACCTGGTGCATGACCCCGAACTGTATCAGCCGCCGCAGGGCGACAAGCCGACCCGCGGCTGGGTGCGCGGGCTGCTGATCCTGACCTGCACCGGGGTCAGCTTCTCGCACGGCAGCAATGACGGGCAGAAAAGCATTGGCCTCATCATGCTGACCATCATCGGCATCCTGCCCGCGACCTTTGCGCTCGCCCCTGACAGCAAACCCCAGATCAGCCATATCGCCCAATACGCTACCGACGCGGCCCCCCTGATCACGCAATATGACCATGACGGCCTGCGCGAGGAAGCCATCGCCTCGGTCAACCGCCTGACCCAGACCACGCCCGATACGGTCGTGCCCTCGCAGCTGCGCGCCGACCTGTATGAGGTCGTAGCCGGGCTGAAGGCCGTCTCGCTCAACACGCAGGCCTCCGCCCATGACCGCGCCACCGCCAAAACCCTGAGCAACCAGATGCGCCCGGTAGTGGAATACGCGCCGTGGTGGGTGCGCCTGCTCAGCGCGCTGTGCCTGGGCATTGGCACCATGATTGGCTACAAGCGCATCGTGCACACACTGGGCGAGAAGATCGGCAACACGCACCTCACCCCCGCACAGGGCGCCTCGGCCGAGCTGGTGGGCGCGGGCCTGATCGCAACGGCGGGCTATACCGGGCTGCCGGTCAGCACCACGCACATCATCACCGCCGGCATCGCGGGCACCATGCTCGGCTCGGGCTCGGGCATCAACCGCGGCATGCTAGTCAAGATTGCGCTGGCATGGGTCTTTACCCTGCCTGTCACCATCACCATCGCCGCCGGCCTGTTCTACGTGCTGAGCTGGTAAGGCGCACTGCAAATGGGAACGCCCCCTGACATGAACGACACCTGCAAGACCCCGTCAGACCGCGACCGCCTGCGCGAGGAGGTGCTTGATGACATTGACGAGGAAATTGAACTCGAACTCGATGATGCCCGCCTCGGTGCGGAAAACGGGGCGGACAACCCCGATTTCAGGAAAACCTATTTCCGCGAACTGCTGCGCCTGCAGGGCGAACTGGTCACGCTGCAGGACTGGGTGAAGGAGACCGGCCACCGTCTGGTCGTGATCTGCGAAGGGCGTGACGCGGCGGGCAAGGGTGGCGTGATCAAGCGCATTACCCAGCGCCTCAATCCGCGCATCTGCCGCGTGGCCGCCCTGCCCGCCCCCAATGACCGCGAGCGCACACAGTGGTATTTCCAGCGTTATGTGGCCCACCTGCCCGCCGCTGGCGAGATCGTGCTGTTTGACCGGAGCTGGTACAACCGCGCGGGCGTCGAGCGCGTGATGAATTTCTGCACGGATGAGGAATATGACGAGTTCTTCCGCGCCGTGCCGGAATTCGAGCGCATGCTGGTGCGCAGCGGCATACAGATTGTGAAATACTGGTTTTCCATTTCCGATGACGAGCAGGAACTGCGCTTCCGCGCCCGCATGGAAGACCCGCTGAAGCAGTGGAAACTCAGCCCGATGGACCTTGAAAGCCGCCGCCGCTGGGAATCCTACACCCTGGCCAAGGAGATCATGCTCGAGCGCTCGAACATTGATGAAGCCCCCTGGTGGATCGTGCGCGCGGACAACAAGAAGAAGGCCCGCCTCAACTGCATCAGCCACCTGCTCTCGCAGGTGCCATACCATGAGGTTCACAAGCCTGAAGTGCGGCTGCCCGAGCGGGTCTACAGCCCGGACTACATCCGCCAGCCCGTGCCCGAGACCATGTTCGTGCCGGAGAAATACTGAAAGTTTTTGGGTGCCGCCTTTTTTCAAAAAGGCGGCGTTCTTCGAAGCTTTCTGAAAAAAGCTTCACCAGAAACTTCTTTATGATTCCTGTATGTTTTCGGGGCCAACTTTTTAAATAGTCTATAAAAGATGCAGCCTTTTAATAAAAAAGGCTGCATTTTTATTACGCTGGCTTTACAGGATACCGCCTGCAATCGGCAGGTTGACGCCGGTCATGTAGCTGGAATCATCACCAAGCAGGAATTCCACCACGCCGGGAATTTCCCTGATATCGCCATAACGGCGCATCGGCACGGAATTGATCATCTGCTCGGCCACGACCTTGGGGTCGGTCGAGAAATACTGGCTGCCCGCCTTGGCCTGAAGCTCCACCTGCCGCTCCCACATGAAGCCGGGGCCCATGAAGGCGGGGCTGATGGCATTGACGCGGATATTATAGGGCGCCAGATCTTTCGAGGCCGTCTGGGTCAGGCCGACAATGGCGAATTTCGAGGCCCCATAGGCCGCCATGTTCGGCGGGCCGCCCACGCCCGCCATGCTGGCCGTGTTGACGATACGGCCGAATTTGCGCGCCACCATATGGCGCGAGACCGCGCGCAGCACATGAAACGCGCCACACACGTTAATGGTCATGACGCGGGCGAAATCCTCCACCGGGTAATCCTGCACCGGCGCGAAGGCACCCTGATAGCCCGCATTGTTGAACAGAAAATCGATCTGGCCAAAATCAGCCGCCACCCGATCCACCACCGCCTGCACGCCTGCTGCATCCGTTACGTCGCAGCCATAGCCGCGTGCCGTAACCCCGGCAGCGGCTACCGTGCGCACGGCCTCGTCAAGCTTGTCGCCCGCAAGGTCGAGCAGGGCGATGGCCGAGCCTGATGCCGCCAGCCGCTGCGCCGTGGCCAGGCCAATATTGCCTGCCCCCCCTGTTACCAGCGTGACCTTGCCGCCAAACCGTTTGCTGTCTGTCATGTGCCGTGCTTCCTCCGTTCATGCATCTGGCAGCACGGCATGGCGCAGGTCCTGCGTGCTGCCTCGTGGCATCCATCATAGCGCTTTGGCTCCACGCGGGTTCAACAGCTTTTTCAATGCTGACCTGCCGGGCTGGCAACAGGCGGGTTTACGAAGGCATCACGTTTTTTACAGATCGGCGCTGATCGAGAACTTGAAGGTCTCCGGATCACCCATGACCAGATCGCTCTGGTAAACCGAGGCCCAGTAGCGCTGGTTGCCGATGTTATCGACCTCGAAACGCGCGGTCAGTGGTTTCTTCGCCGCAAGGAAGGTATAGCGCGCGCCAAGGTCGAAGCGTGACCATGCCGGCAGGTGCGTCGTGTTCATGCTGTTGAACTGCTGCTTGCCGGTGCTGATGACGCGGCCCACCAGCGTCAGCCCCTTCACGAACGGCACGTCGTATTCAAGGTTGCCGTTGATGGTATAGTTCGGCACGCCGATCACGGTCTTGCCGTCATACGCGCCGCCTGCGGTATGCATCTGTTTGGCGTCGATCAGTGTCAGCCCACCATTGAAGCGCAGGCCGCGCAGGATCTCGCCATTGAAGGTCAGTTCCATGCCCCGGTTCCGCTGCCTGCCGTCCTGCGTGTAAATCTCCTGCCCGGTATTTCCGTAGGCTTCGGTCATGCCCTGTGGCATGGCAGTCTGGAAAAATGCGACACCGGCCGCGAAACGACCCACGTCGTACTTGGCGCCGACTTCGTACTGGGTGCTCTGGTACGGGGCGAAGACCTGCCCGGCATTGACGTAAGTCGCCCCCACCGTCTGCCCCGCCGACAGGCCCTGAATACGGTTGAAATACAGGGCGGCATGTTTGACCGGATGGATGACAAGGCCAATGACGGGCGAGAACGCCGCCGCATCGTAATGGGTGCTCAACGTGCCGGTGCCATAGGCAAAGGAATCCGACAGGATATCCTGATACCGGAAGCCCCCCGTCAGCGCGATGCGGTCGTGCCAGAACGTCATGGTATCGGACAGGAACAGGCTGTACAGCTTGTTCCACGCCACCCGACCAGGATTGTTCAGGATGCCACCACTATAGGTTTCCTGCGGGGTAAACTGCGTGGGGTGATAGATGTTGCCCGCCTGTGACGTCAGACTCATGGAATAGGCGGCGTCTGATTCTTCCCATATCGCGGACCCGCCAGCATTGATCTCGTGCTTGATGGGGCCGGTGGTGACATGCGCATGAATGCCGGCCTGCGTGGCCTCGTTCATGACGTTGTACGCATCCGCCATGGCCCCCACCCCACCGGCTCCGGTGCGGGAGTTGGTCAGCGTGGTGGTGGCGTAATTGCCCATTTCATTGCCGCCCTGCGCACCGAATTTGCCGTAAGCGGTAATGTGGCTGCCAAAATCATGTTCGATGTTCAGCGTGCCGAACAGGTAGCTCAGATCGGTATAGGCCCAGCGCTGCCCCCAGTTTTCCGACGGCGCGGTCGCCTTTGGCGCGGGCATGCCATCCGCCAGGCTGGAGACGATGATCGCGCTGCGTCCGCCATAAACCTGCTGTTTCTGGTAATTCATGTTCATGTCGATGCGCGTATCGTCGTTATGCCAGTCTAAGGCCGCGCCAAGGGCTACGTCATCACGTCGCTCGCCCTTGATCGGGGTTTCCCCATCCATGCCGGCGGCATTGAAACGGAAACCAAAGGCATGGTCCTTGCCAAACCGGCGGCTTATGTCAAACGCGCCACCGCCCTGTCCACTACTGGTGTAATCGCCGGTGATGCGTGTGATATCCGTTGCCGTCGCCCGTTTGGGGATCAGGTTGACATTGCCGCCAATGGCCGAGCCACCAGGGGCAGCGCCATTCAGGAATGCGCTGGCACCATTGAGCACCTGCACTGAATCATAAAGCTGGGGCGAGACAAGCTGGCGGGGGGTGACACCATACAGGCCATCAATCGCGACATCATCGCCATACAGCGTAAAACCACGGATCTGGAAGAGCTGGGCATAGTTGCCGTAGCCCATGGTGGTGCGCACGGTGGGGTCATTGAGCAGCACATCGCCCAGTGTCTGTGACTGCTGGTTGAGGATCAGGCTGGAATTGTAGCTGCGGATGTTGAAGGGCACATCCAGCCCCTTCTTGTTGCCCAGCGCGCCAAGATCGCCCCCGCTGCTGACATACATGCGGTTGCGGCGCGCGGCGGTCACGACCATGTCCTCATGCCGCGCTGTTTCAGCGCCCGCATCGGGCGTGGGGCCTGGCGTTGCCGCGCCGTTCTTTTTGTGCACCGGGGCCGGTGTGACACCGGTTCTGCCCGCATCATCCGCCACGACGCCGGGCTGGTCCGCCGCCCGCGCCGCGGCCATGAAAACCGCAGGACCATAGCCCGCCGCCAGCAGCGGGGAGGCACAGATCGTGGTCAGGCATAGGGTGCGAAGACTCATTTCAAAGCTCACAAGGTCACGTTTCATACCCGCCTTATCAGGCTAATGATAATGAATTGCAATACATATGTACATGAATTGCATTCTCATAAACCATAGGCAAAACGCAGCCCCGCCTTTGGGAAAAGGCCAAAATACCCTGAAAAACAGAAGAAAAATTCTGACGCGGCTTTCCTCAAAAACCTTCGAAAAACCTCATTTTTTTGAAAAACGACGGCCCCGGAAACTTTTATCAAGCCAGGGCATCACCCCTCGCACGCCATCCCTTTGACAATCTCGGCATCAGGAAAGCGGATGGATATGAGAAAGCCCCGCTCCTGTTGCGGCAGGGGGGATGCAATATGCAGTGCGGCATCCATCTGCCCGGCAATGTTACTGGCAATGGCAAGACCGAGCCCACTGCCATCCGTGGTGGCTGAACCGCGCACGAACGGGCTGGTCAGCCGCGCCAGGACAGGCCCCGGCAAGGGCGGGCAGTCATTGGCAATATCCACCGTGCCGTCATCACGCAGGCTGATGCGTGCGCAATCTGCCCCCGTGCCATGCAGCAGGGCGTTTTCAATCAGGTTGCGGAACAGGATGCCGGTGGCATCCATGTCGCCATGGACAAATATGCTTTCGATGTCCCCCGCCTCGATTTCCACGCGATGCGGGCCTTGTGAAGCATTGTCCATGTCATCAAGCAGAATGTGAAGAACAGCCAGCAGGTCAAAGCGCTCGCGCCTGAACGCCACGCCGGACATGGCCCTTGAAAACTGCAACAGCTTTTCCACCGTCCGGCCCAGCTGCCGGGTGCGCCCGGCAATGACCTGCACACGCGCCGCCATGGCCGAACCCGGCGCAAGGCTGGCTTCGAGCAGCTGGATCTGTGCCTGCAGCCCTGCAATGGGGTTACGCAGTTCATGCGCGGCACTGCCCGCAAAGGCGCGCTCGGTTTCCAGCGCCTTTTCTAGGCGGAGCAGCAGGGTGTTGAGCGATGTCTGGATGGAAATGAGTTCCACCGGCAGGTCAAGCGGGGGCACGGGGCGCAGGTTCCCGCTGCCACGTGAGTGCATCTCGGCATTGAGCCGGTCGAGCGGCTGCAACGCGCGGCGCACCGTCAGGCGCACCAGCAGCCAGATAACCGGTATGAAGATGGGAATGGGCAGGAGATGGATGATCATGGCCCGCCGGATTGCCCCATGCCGGTGGCGCATCGGCTCGCCAATCATCACCCGGTAGGATGTGGCATCGGGCCCCGCCACATAAACACGAAAGTGCTGCGTATCGGCAAAGCCCGCCTGCGCGGGCCATACAAAAGCCGCCACCGGCGCATTTTGCGAGCGCAGCACCACATGGCCCCCGGCATCCACGATCTGATAGGCCAGCGCCCATGCCCCTGCCCCCGGCACCACCGCAACCGTGCCGGTAGGGGCCGCATGAAGCTGGGTGACGATCGCGCTCTGCAACCGCTCCGACACCTCCTGCAGCGAGTTGTCCAGCCGCTCGATCATTTCATGGTGGGTAAAAAAACCGATGGCGACGCCAAGGGCGAGCAGACTGATGATGACAACAGCCAGCACGCCGCTGATGATGCGGTTGGCGAGGCTCCAGCTTTTCATGCCGGCGTTCCCACAGCCAGGCGGTATCCGCGCCCGCGCACGGTGCGGATGACCGTGTTGCCCACCTTCTTGCGCAGGCGGCTGATGAACACCTCGATGGTGTTGCTCTCCACATCATCGCCAAACGCATACAGGGCGGTCTCGATCTGGCTGCGCGAATGGATCATGCCCGGCCTGCGCGACAGCAGTTCCATGATGGCCCATTCCCGCGCCGTCAGTTCAAGCAGCACGCCATTGCGCCGCACCACGCGGTTCTGCCGGTCAATCGCAACATTCTCCACGCATATCGGCGCTGCGTGCTGGCGTGGCGCGAAGCGCCGGGCCACGGCGGTGATCCGGGCCACGAGTTCATTGAGGTCGTAGGGTTTGACGATATAGTCATCCGCCCCGTCAGACAGGCCCGCGATGCGGTCGCTGATCTGGTCCTCGGCGGTGGTGATGAGCACTGCAATGTCGAGGCCGCGCGCCCTGACCGCGCGCAGCAGATCACGCCCGTTGCCGTCTGGCAGGCCGAGATCGAGCAGTATGAAGTCATAGGCCACCGTTGCCAGGGCGGCGCGTGCCTCCTCGATGGTGGCAAACCAGTCCACCGCATGGCCAGCCTGCCGCACGCGCTCGAGCACCGCGGCCCCCAGATCGGCTTCATCTTCAACAACGAGGATACGCATCAGCCCCGATCCTTCCCGCCCATGACCCGCGCAAGGAGTGGTGGCAGCAGGGCCAGAAATGTGGAGAAGACCAACCCGCCATTGGCATCCACCACGCCGGGCACGAGGCGCATCTGCGGCTTCACGGTCCAGTTCATGATGCGGTTCAGATCCATCAGCGTGCGACCCTTCCCCTTTATCTGGAACTGCATGATCTCGCCCATGCCTGTGGCCAGCGCCCTCATGCCCAGGCTCACGCCGGGCACCGAAATGGCGCCACGGGCCTGCTGCAGGCGCCCGTTCACGTGGGTGCGGTCAAGGTTGATGTCCATTTTCATTGAACTGCACATACACCACTGACACCCCTCAGCACGAAACGGAAAGCAGGTCGGGCATGCCCGGAATGCCACTCAGCCTGCCCTCGACGGGAAAGGTGATGCGCTTTTCCACCGCCTCGGTAGCAAGGCCGGGCACAAAAGCGATACCGGGCGGCGCATGCCGGGCCAGCGTTCATGGTGCAACGGGGCCTCCTGCCTTGATGCGGGCGGCCAGATCATCCCACATGCGCTGGGTGGCGAGGTTGATGTCATTCGAGACCGCAAAGGGCGACTGGCTGCGCGACAGGACGGACAGGCCCATCCGCTCCCCGATCACGAACTGCCCGCGCGAGAACAGCATGACCGAAATCGACCCCTGCTGCCCCTGCCCGATGGGGCGGATGACCGACACCCGCAGGTGCGGGGCGGGCTGCGCGATCCTGCCAAAGGCCGCCTGCGCATCGGGGCCCGTGGGGCAGGCTACGCTGCGCAGCACCGCCTGACGCAGGACGGAATGGGGATAGCCGCCATACAACCCATCAACATGCAGCCTGACCCCTGCCGCCTGGCCCGCGCAGACCAGGTCCGTCCTGGCTGCTGCAGGCGCGGCCCATCCCCACGCCACGAAGGAAGCCAGCAGAACCGGGAGATAACGTAGCTTTACGCGCATGATGGCCTGTCAGGCTCCCTCTGTCGATCAATGGTGCCGGGCACCGGTCAGGACAGTTTTAGGGCGCGAAGCTGACGTGAACCTGAACGCGGGCTGACAGGGGCGCATTGCGCGCCCGGCCCGGCCGCGCGCCTGGCCCGATTGGTGGCTTATGACAGATTATAGCCCCAGATCGGAAAGCCCCGGATGATCATCAGGGCGGCGACCGCCTGACCAGTGAAACAGCCGGTCAGCCGCCATAATCGGCAGGTCATTGATTGACGCGAAGCGGTACTGCATGAGTCCCGCCGCATCGAATTCCCATAACTCGTTGCCATAGGACCGAAACCACGCGCCCGTGGCATCATGCCACTCATAGGCGAAACGGACGGCCATGCGATTGTTGCGAAAACCCCAGAGTTCCTTGATCAGGCGGTACTCGTGTTCCCGGCTCCATTTGCGGGTCAGGAACGCGATGATGTCATCGCGCCCATGGATGAATTCCGTGCGGTTGCGCCACTGGCTGTCCGGGGTATAGGCCTGGGCCACCTGCGTGGGGTTCTGGCTGTTCCAGGCATCTTCGGCGAGCCGGACCTTAAGGGCTGCGGTCTGTGCATCAAACGGTGGCAGGGGAGGACGTGACATGCGGAAACTCCTGTATTCAATACAAAACAAGTGCGTGGGATGAGTGTGGTTCCTGAACCACATTGACGAAATGACAATGATCCCTCATTTCAGGCCATGACCCGTTCCATCGGCTTTGTGCTCTATCCCGATTTCCAGTTGCTTGATGCCGCCGGGCCTGCCACGGCGTTCGAGCTTGCCGGGCGTATCAGCGGGCAGGACTACGCGCTCAGAATGCTGTCGCGCCATGGCGGGCTGGTGCAGTCCTCTTCCGCAATAGCCGTGCAGACGCTGCCGCTCGATGCGGCGGAGGTATTTGACACCCTCATCACCGTTGGCGGGGAAGGCCACGGCACGGCCATGCACTGCGCTGACCTGCACGCCTTCCTTCAACGCCAGGCCCGCCGCACGCGGCGCATGTGCAGTGTCTGCTCCGGCGCGTTCGTGCTGGCCGCAGCAGGCCTGCTGCGGGGCCGGCGCGTGACCACGCATTGGCAGCAGGCGCAGAAATTCAGCCAGATGTTTGCCGATATCAGGCTCGAGCCTGACGCCATCTTCATCCATGACGGTCCTGTCTGGACCTCGGCCGGCATCAGTGCGGGCATCGACCTTGCCCTGGCACTGATAACACAGGACCATGGGGAAGATGTTGCCCGCCAGACGGCGCGGCAGATGGTTGTGTTTCATCGCCGCCCCGGCGGCCAGTCACAGTTTTCAGCCCTGCTGGAAATGGAAGGGGGCGCCGCGCGTTTTGATGCCCTTCTGGGCTGGATACGCGCCCACCTGTCGCAACGCCTGACCATAGAGGTACTGGCAGAGCGGATGGCCATGAGCCCGCGCCATTTTTCCCGTGCCTTTCAGGCCGCCGTCGGCACCAGCCCGGCAAAGGCGGTTGAACGCCTGCGTGTGGAGGCGGCGCATGAACGGATCGTGCATTCCACCACACCAATCGAGGCCATTGCGATCGCCACGGGGTTTCATGACCCCGAGCGCATGCGGCGGGCGTTCGTGCGTGTGTTCGGGTTGCCGCCACAGGCCATCCGTCGCGCGGCACGATGACCGGGGTTCCTGCGGATGGACATCGTGCATAAAAGACAGTTGAAGTGAGAGACGTTTTTTACAGTCCCCCTCCCCCACCCCAACCAGCCCCACCGGGACATCCGATGCGACAAGCCCCCCGTCTCGTGATCGTGGCACTCGCCTGTCTCGCACTGCTGCCAGCCGTGGCATATGCGCATGATCGCCCCCACCGGGACATGCCAGCCTTCAGCCCGGACGGGGGCTGGAACGAGCGGGTTTTCAACCTGCCGCTGAAGGATGGGGAACAGGTACGGGTGCTGTTGGCCACCCCGGCCCGACCGCGTGGGATCCTCGTCATGCTGCCCGGCGGGGCGGGTGATGTCGGCCTGGAAGCAGATGGCAGCATCCGGCACGGCGACAATTTTGTCGTACGCACGCGCAGCCTGTGGAACCAGCACGGTTACGCCGTGCTCATTCCCGATACGCATGACCATGCCAGCCTCAGGGGCCAGCGCAGTTCCCCCGCCTATGCCCGCATCATCACGGATCTCGTCGCCTTTGCGCACCAGCAGGGACCACAGGCTGTTTTTGTGCTGGGCACGAGCCAGGGCAGCATCGCGGCCGTCAATGGCGCGGCCCATGCACCGGCAGGCAGCCTTGCCGGTGTCGTGCTGACGGAATCCGTGTCCGTCATGGGAGGCAGCCGGGAAACAGTTTTCAGCGCCGACCCGCAAGACATCCGTACGCCTGTTCTTGTCGTTGCCAACCATGATGATCGGTGCAAAGTGGCGCCACCCCAGGCCGCCCGGCAGATCGCGGATGCCATGACGGCCAGCCGGGACGTGCATGTGCTGATGGTGGCGGGGGGTGCGACCCGATCAAAAAAAGACTGCGGATCGCTCACCCCGCACGGCTATTTCGGCATTGAAGGACAGGTGATTGACGCCATCAGCCACTGGCTTGATGCCCATGCCGGATAATGCGTGCCGGCATGCCCGGATGCTGCTTCCGGGCAGCTTGAAAATCATCCGGCGATCTGGGGTTAGGCCTTGATTTCAGGGCGAAATCAACTACCCGAAAAAATGCAGGGCGTCATATGAAATCAGCTGCAGAAAATGCATGACTGGATTTACCGACAAGCGCTGGTCTTTCCCTTCCTGAATCCATATCTGCGCCTGAATAATTTTTTCGTGAGCAATGCGGATGAAGAATACCGGTCTTTCGGCGGGGATGATGCTGGCGTTTGCGGCATACGCTTCGTTTTCGATCAGTGATGCCTATTCCAAGCTGCTGGCAGGCCGGATCGACCCGTTTGAGGTCGCGTTCTTCGGCGGTGTTTTCGGCCTGCTGCTCATTCCCTTTATCCGGGGGAAAAACGAATCCTACCGTGACCTGTTCGTGGTCCGGCAGCCGGTCTTGTGGCTGATGCGGGCAGCCGCCACCTTTGCCGCCACGGCAGCGAGTGTCGAGGCCTTCATGCTCCTGCCCATGCCGGAGGCCTTTTCGCTCATTTTCCTCATGCCGCTGTTCGTGACCGTGCTTTCGGTCGTGCTGCTGCGCGAGAAAGTGTCCACGCTGGGGTGGCTTTCGATCATCGTGGGCTTTATCGGCGTGCTGATCGTGCTGCGGCCCGGCCTGCGCGCGTTGCAGTTCGGGCATCTGTGCGCCCTGATCGCGGCTGTGGCCAACGCCGTGGGCGTCATTGCCTACCGCCTGTCGGGCCACAACACGCCGCGCCTGTCCATGTTCAGTTCCAGCCTGTGCGGCCCGCTGCTGGGCAATGGCGTGCTGATGGCAGCCCATGCAAGCTGGCCGCAGGGTGCCACGGTCTGGATGTTCCTGTTCGGCTATGGCTTCCTTGCCGCACTGGGGCAGTTGCTGATGATGCTGTCCGCCACCCGCGCCACGGCCAGCGCGATCGCCCTGCCGCAATACAGCCAGATGCTGTGGGCCGTGGCCTTCAGTTTCTATGTCTTTCATGAGCCGCTTGATAGCTGGACCTTTGTAGGCATTGCGGTCATTACCGCGTCGGGCCTGTTCAAATGGGCCTATCCGCGCCTGATTGGCCGGATGGTGCCCCTGCGGCACCAGCAGGCTGCGCAACCCCTATAAAAACCATTTGCAAACCACGCATTGATCAAAATTCTAGGGTGCCGCCTTTTTCACAAAAGGCGGCATTTTTCATGGTGGCGTGCCATGGGCTCTGTCGCCAGCAGCGGGACTGCTGCGCTCCCGGCATTTTGGCTCTTTCTTCTGCGCGGACGCCATCTTTCCAGACACGGCGGCGCAACCGGTCCCGCCCTGCGCGAAACGGGCAGCCTGCCCATGCATGCCCACAGGGCCATCACCTGTTCCGACAGCAGGCAGGACGTGGCTCGTCCTGGCGCCAAGCTGTTGCAGGATACCAAACGTATCCTGGCTGATCTGTCCTGCCTGTATGATCACAGATCCTTAGCCATTGCCTATACGCTGCACGCAATACCCGACCCCGGCCTGGACATTGACGCGAGGCTGCCCCCGACATTGCGCCTGCTATGGGAAATCATGAACGACATGCCGCCAGAAGCACAGGCCAGGCCAGAAATACACAGGTCGCAATCATAACGACCTCCGTACCTCATAATATGTGGCCAGGATAATTGATCAGGGTTTCGGAGCCTCGTCGCCCAAGCATGAAAATACGTATCTCCGCATCGTGACGCAGGCGCAAATACTGTGCAGGCAACAGGGAGATGTTGTTATACCGGAAAAAGGCGGCATGCCCGACATTATGAATAACAGGACAGCAGGATGAAAAAGCAGCCTAGGAAACATTCCGTCCTGCCCAAAAAAAACGCCGCCCTCAAAAGGCGGCATCCTGCAGCTTCTGTTATTTTTAAATCATCTCATCAGGCAAAAAGCTGACAACCAACTTTCCCGGACTGGCGCGCAAGGCAGGGGTCATGAAACCCCTGCCCTGCTCCGTATCAGATGCTCCTTGTGTTCCGATACGATGGCTCAGAAATCGAGCGACGTCTTGACGTAATACATGCCGCCATTGAACCCGTAGGGGGAATAGGACGCGTATTTGGCAAGGCCCAGCTGCGACTGGGCAATGCCCGGGGCAACGCGGGTCGGGTATTTGTTGCCAAGGTTGTTGGCGCCTACGCCAATGGTCCAGCGCGGCACGGGCTTGTAGTCAATTTCCATGTTGGTGATGAGGGCGGGGTTCTGCTCGAACGGCACGTCACCCGGGCCCGTGGGGGCTGCCATGTAGGTCATGGAGCCATAGCGCATTTCCTGTACGAAGACCGACCACTTCTTGTACTGCCAGTTTACGCTGATCTGCTCGCGGTTTTTAGGTGCCGCATGCAGCACCATTTCCTTGGTGTATTCGTTGACCAGGTTGCTCTTGCTCGAACGGATTTCGTTATCCGAGAAGTTGATGCCCATGGCAAAGCGGAACTTGCCGTAACGGTGGGTATTGAGAGTGTAGTCAGCGGTCAGGTCACCACCAAATGTCTGCGTATTATACAGGTTTGCATAGTAACTGATCGACGACACGGTACCCAGACCGTTGATATACTGGTCGACATCAAAACTCCTGGAGCTACCCATCCGGTCATTAATGGCGATGTAATACAGGTTACCTGCCAGGTGAAAACCATCTACGGGTGTTGCATCAATACCAATGGTATAGCTGCGCGAATACTCACCCTTCAGAGTGGTCGCACCATAGGACTTGGCCAGGGCACTGTTGGAGGGAACCTGATCCACGGTATAACCGGGATAGGGCGCCGAATAGAAGTACGAAATCTCACCCAGCGTCGGGGGGCGATAGCCGGAATTGATGTTGGCGCGGATGGCCCAGCGCTTGTTGAAGTTGTAGCGCGTGCCGACCGAACCGGTCTCGACGGTCGCCATGTTGCTGTAGTTGGAAACACGGCCGCCCAGGGTCCATTCCCACTTCTTGGTCACATAGAAATCAAGGTTGGCAAAACCTTCGTACACGTCACGGTTCGTGTTCGAAACGGCCAGCGCCGGGTTGCCGGGATGATCGGTTGCACCCTGCCCGCTCCATGAATTGGTCTCACCTTCGGTCATCTGGAAGGTATCGTGGCGATATTCCGCACCGAACCTCAGGTTGATGTTCCTGGGCAGGAAACCGGTATGGAACGAACGTGACCCCCTGAGCCCGGTAGTAAGCTCGGTCGAGATCGACTTGCCATCATAGAAGGACGTCTGGGTCGGGTCGTATGCATATCCGCCGCCAGACGCCAGCGAAGCGTTTTCTGAATCCTTGGTGCCGTATGTCTGCTGGTCGCGCCCGAATGTCACGTACGCATCCCATGCAAAGCCGAATTTGCGCGTACGGATGCCGTTATCGGTCTCGAAGTCGTACTGGTCCATGGTAATGTAGGGCTGGTCACCATTGGGGTAGAGCGACGGGTTGACCCATATATTATTATCCGCATTGGCGCGGAAGGTTTCAGCCACGTTGGCGCGACGGTGCGAGAAGGTCGACGTGCTGTAAAAGTTGAATCCATCCCCCAGGGGCACGGACATGTTTTCGCTCAGGGTTTCAAGCGTGCTCTTGGGCAGGCCCAGGCCACGCTGCACATTGCGGTCTGCCGTATTGTTACGCGCGCCATCGAACAGGTCGCCATAATAATCGCCGCCGCGCGTCGTGGGCAGCTGGTGGGTCACCTGTGCCGCAAGGTCAAGGTAGCCGCCCTTGTTGCCCAGCGCCATGGCGTAGCTGGCCGAGCCATCAAGCGCCTGGCCATCGCCCGCGTAATAGCCGCTGTTCTTGAAGTTGATGGTGCCACCATGCGTATCGCGCTTGAGCACGATATTGACCGCGCCCGCAATGGCATCCTGCCCGTACAGCGCGGAGGCGCCTTCGGTCACCACTTCAATATGGTCGATCGCGGTGATGGGAATGAGCGAGATGTCGGCCGGCTCGCTGCCCCAGTTGGTGCCTGCGTTGGCGTTGAAGTTGGCGCCAATATGGCGGCGATGGCCGTTCACCAAAATCAGCGTATCATCGGGCGACTGGCCACGCAGCTGCATGGTCTGCACGAAGGAGCTGGCACCGCCACCGGGCAGGGCTGCGGTGGTAATGGCAGGGTTGGCCTGCGCCAGCGCGGACAGCACGTTGCTCTGGCCGGTCTTGAGCAGTTCCGCGCCTGTTACGACCGTAACCTGCGTGGTGCTGTGCTGTGGCGTGCTGGGGGAAAAGACGGAATTTGTCTGGTGGCCGCCTACATGGATCTCTTCAGGGTGGCTCGAGGCCTGCAGGGCTGCGGGCATGGCGTGCCTGGGGGCGGGCGCCTTTTTATCGGCGGCAATCCGGTAGTGTTTTTGCGCCGACGAAACGGTAGCGGTCGCGGCATCACCCACGGCCGGCACGAATGTACCAAATGCCACCCCGGCCACCAGATATAACTTGCGCTTTGACAGGCCTGACATCTGCCTCTCCCCCCTGAAACTCGACCGAACGTTCCGTAATGAATATGTGCGATCTTATGATGCGCGTGCGTTATGATTTGGCGTCATATGAATTATTGATATGTTAGGAACCCGGATTGGTTCTTACTTTCACATGACAAATTATATAACTGAAAACGCTCTGATTTTTGCGAACGTGTTGCTTTTTTGCATAATAGTTTCAAGTATCAGGAAGCATGGCCGCACAGGCCTGCATGGGCCCCTGCAGCACCCTGCCGCGCCACCGGCCATATAGCCCGCATATGGTACAATATGTTGACAGTTAAAGAAAAATCCCTAATGTCAAGGTTATAAATTCATAGCTAATACATTTACGGAGTTCCCGTTGGATATACGCCGACTACAGGCTTTTATTAAGATTATCGACCTTGGCAGCATTTCGCGTGCGGCTGACCTGCTCAATATTGCCCAGCCCGCACTGAGCCAGCAGCTCGCCACACTCGAGAATGCTTTCAAACAGAAGCTTGTCATCCGCAGCAAGAGCGGCGTAACCCCCACCACCGCCGGGGCGGAACTGTACCGGCATGCACAGACCCTGACCAAGCAGTTCGACCGGGCCATGGTTGAAATCAGCCAGGGTGCTGGCCCGCTGGTGGGCAAGGTCTCGGTCGGGCTCTCCCCCTACAGCGCAGGGTCCACGCTTTCGGTCAAGCTGCTGCAGCTCGTACGCGAGCGCCTGCCCGACATTACCCTGCACCTGACCGAAAGCTTTGATGACATATACAGCGAACTGATCATGACCGGGCGGCTGGACATGGCGGTGATCCATGGCGCAGGCCCCATCAAGGGCGTTATTTTCACGCCGCTGATGAAGGAGGAATTCTTCCTGCTCGCGCCGCATGGCCTCGAATTCCCCCAGAATGAAAATGGGGCCGTGCAGCTTGCCGACATCGCCGACATTCCCCTCCTGCTGCCGCCCAAACATAATTTTGTCCGCAAGAGCGTGGACATGGCCTTCATACGCAAGCAGCTTGAACCCCGCATCGTGGCCGAAATCGAGGCGCTGATCACCCTGCAGGGCGCCATAGAGCAGGGCATTGGCAGCACCATCCTGCCCTGGTCCGTTGCCAGCCGCATTGTCGTGCCGGGCAAGTCACGCATCTTTCCGCTGCACAACCCCGTCATTCAGGAAGACGTTTCGCTCTGCATTCCTGAAATCATTCCCGAGACCGAGGCCTCCGTGGCCGTGCGCGAACTGCTTATCGACCTCGCCAAGACCATGGCCGCCTCACATAACTGGCCGGGCGCCCAGCCTTTCGGCTGAGAGGGCTCAGACCACAACACGCCCGATATTGGGGCGGGTCAGCGCATCGGGCTGCAACAGGGTCGCAAGCTGTTCGGGAGAAAGCAGCCTGTCCTCCACGATCAGGTCCGTCACCTTGCGGTCTTCGGCCAGCGCGCGCCTGGCAAGGGCCGAACAGGTATCATACCCCAGCACCGGCACCAGCGCGGTAATGATGCCGATATTCAGGTCAAACAGATACTGGCACCGCGCCCGATCAGCATAAATGCCGCTGATGCAGCGGTTGGTCAGGGTTTCGATGCCGGCGCGTAGTGTCGCGATGGACGTAAACAGGCAATAGCCGATCATCGGTTCAAACGGATTGAGCTGCAACTGGCCGCCATCGGCGCACATGGTAATGGTCAGGTCATGGCCCACGACCAGATAGGCCACCTGGTTGACCGCCTCGGGTATGACGGGATTGACCTTGCCCGGCATGATGGAAGACCCGGCCTGCACCGCCGGCAGCACGATTTCACCCAGGCCCGTGCGCGGCCCGCTGGAGAGCAGGCGCAGGTCGCTGGACATTTTTGACAGTTTGAGCGCCAGCCGCTTGAGCGCGCCCGAAAACAGCACGAAAGCCCCCACATCCGATGTCGCTTCAATCAGGTCGGGCGCACTGCTCATGGGCCGCCCAGTCAGGCCGCGCAGTTCCTCCATGACAGCAGGGGCATAACGCGGGTCGGTATTCAGTCCCGTGCCAATGGCCGTTCCGCCAAGATTGACCTGCTCAAAGGCCGCGGCATGGGCCCTGATGCTCCTGATTTCACCCGCCACCGCCGTGCGGAACGCCCCGAATTCCTGCCCCAGCGTCATGGGCACGGCATCGCGCAACTGGGTGCGGCCAACCTTCAGGATGGCATCAAACGCCTTTGCTTTTTCATCCAGCGCCGCGTGCAGCCCTTCAAGGGCCGCCACCAGCGGATCAACCGCGAGCAGCAGGCCCAGGCGGAGCGCGGTGGGATAAACATCATTGGTGGACTGCGCCATGTTGACATGGTCATTGGGGTGCAGCACGCCGTAGGCGCCCGGTTTTTCACCCAGCAGCCCCAAAGCGACATTGGCAATGACCTCATTGGCATTCATGTTTGTCGAGGTGCCTGCCCCGCCCTGCATGGCATCCACCACAAACTGCGCGTTATAGGCGGGGTCTTGCAGTATCTGCTGGCAGGCACCGTCAATGGCATTGGCGCGCGTGGGGTCGAGATGGCCCAGCGCAAGATTGGCCCGCGCCGCCGCCTGCTTGACCACAACCAGCCCCTGCACCAGTTCGGCAAAACTGCCGATCGTGATGCCGCTTATGGGAAAATTGTCCAGCGCACGCTTGGTATGCACGCCCCACAGCACGCCGGGGGGCAGCGTAACCTCGCCCAGAAGGTCGCGCTCGACGCGGGGGCCGAACTGCCCGCTCTCCACCGCCACAGGGCTGGCCTGGCCCGTCTGGGTGCAGGTCGCGTGATCTCGCGCCGGAGCGGGCATATTAATCATTTCGGTCTGTCCACGTTAAGAATAATGCCACGACGCGGGCGGAGCAGAACCCGCGCCACGCCAGTATTCGCATGTCATGACACGACATCAGGCCAGAAAAACGCGACGGATACGACCGGCGCACCGTCGCGACATCCGGCCCGGGCGTATCAGTCAGGCTGGATCTGCATGATCGCGGCGCCATATCCAACCAGCGCACCGGGCTGCCCCGTTACCTCGGCAACCGTGCCTGCCGCCGGTGCCAGAACAGGCACCTGCAGGCTGTCCAGCGTAAGGAGCGCTACAATATCACCCTGCGCCACCTTTGCGCCCACCGGCGCGAAAGCGGTGTCGCGCTGCGGATGGGTCAGGCACAGATGACCAAAATACGGTGTTTTCACCGCCACCAGCCCGCCCCCGGCTTCCGGCTGCGATGCAGGCGGGGCATGGGATGAGGCTGCCGCAGGTGCGGCCTGCCCCACGCGGATGCGCAGTTTCAGCCCTGCCGCCTCGTTGCACAGTTCCAGGCTTTCCAGCCCTGCCTGCGCCAGCCATGTCGCCATCTGGCCAATCTGTTCAGGCTCTGGCAGCCGATCAAAATGGGGCACCAGCTGTTCGGAGCGGTTGCTCATGAGGCCGTCCTTTTTGCAAGCCAGCGTTCGAGATAGTGGATATCCACCCCGCCGCGCGCGAACGCGGGGTCGGCCAGCAGGTCCTGATGCAGGGCGATGTTGGTTGATACCCCTTCCACCTTCATTTCCGCCAGCGCCACGCGCATGCGCGCAATCGCCTGCTCACGGGTCGCGCCGTAGCTGATAATCTTGCCGATCAGCGAATCATAATAAGGCTGCACCGTGTAGCCCGCCACGACATGCGTATCGACCCGGATGCCCGGGCCACCGGGCAGGTCCCAGCGCGTGATGGTGCCGGGCGAAGGCATGAAGGTGAACGGATCCTCGGCATTGAGGCGGCATTCGATGGCATGACCCTGCAGGCCGATATCCGCCTGGGCCATACCAAGCCGTGCGCCTTGGGCGATGCGCAACTGCTCGGCCACGATGTCGATGCCGGTTGTCTCTTCCGTAATCGGGTGCTCGACCTGCACGCGGGTGTTCATCTCGATAAAGGCGAACACGCCATCTTCGTACAGGAACTCGAACGTGCCCGCACCCCGGTAGCCGATACGCCTGCACGCCTCGGCGCAGCGTGCGCCAATTTCGGCAATGGTTTCGGGAGCGATGCCGGGGGCGGATGCCTCCTCCAGCACCTTCTGGTGGCGGCGCTGCAGCGAGCAGTCGCGCGCGCCCAGCCACAGCGCTGTGCCGTGGGTGTCGCACAGAACCTGAATTTCGATATGACGCGGCTTCTGCATGAAGCGTTCGAGGTAGAGCGTCGGGTTGCCAAAAGCCTGCTCGGCTTCCTTGGCAGTCAGCGTTACGGCCTGTGCCAGGTCTTCCACGCGCTCGACCACACGCATGCCACGCCCGCCGCCACCGCCTGATGCCTTGACGATAACCGGAAAGCCCACCTCCAGCGCAATGGCCCTGACGGCATCCATGTCAGCGGGTAGCGGCCCGTCCGATCCGGGCACGCAGGGCACGCCCGCCTCGCGCATGGCGCGCTTGGCGGTGATCTTGTCGCCCATCATGCGGATGGACGCGCCCGTGGGGCCGATGAAGGTCAGGCCCGCTTTTTCCACCGCATCGGCAAAATCAGCATTTTCCGACAGGAAGCCGTAGCCGGGATGAATGGCCTGCGCCCCGGTCAGCCGGGCGGCAAGCAGCAGCCCGTCGGGGTCGAGATAACTGCGGGCCGCGGCAGCCGGGCCAATGCACAGGGCCACATCGGCCTCGTGCACATGGCGGCTGTCGGCATCGGCTTCGGAATACACGGCCACCGTCTCCAGCCCGAGCTGGCGGCAGGCGCGCTGGATGCGCAGGGCAATCTCGCCGCGATTGGCGATCAGCACCCGGTTGAAACGTGGGGTCTCACTCATGCCAGCCGGAACAGGGGGGTGCCTGCCTCCACTTCGGTGCCGTCTTCCACCAGCACGGCGGCAATCCTGCCAGCCTGTGTTGCGCGCACGGCGTTGAACACCTTCATCGCCTCGACCAGCCCCACTTCCTGCCCGGCCTGCACGTCCTGCCCCACCGTAACAAACGGCGGCGCTCCCGGCGCGGGCGAAAGATGGAACACGCCATAGGACGGGGCGGCAATGACCGCCTCCTCCGCCACGGGTGCCGCCACCGGCTGCGCAACCGCTGCGGGAACGTGCGCCGCCACTGTGGGCAGCGCTGCGGGGGGCGCAGCCTCAGGCTGCGTGCTGCCGCCACGGGTGATGCGGATACGGCAGCCACCTTCCTCAACCTCCAGCTCCGTAACCGGAGCCGTGGCCAGCAGGTCGATCAGCCGCCTGACATGCGTGAGATCCACTGGTCTTACGCCGCGCCGGTTGTCTTTTTGGCGAAGTTCAGCCCGCCCACGACCTGCATGGTCGGCAGCACTTCCATGAAGCTGACATTCATGCGCTGCGGCGACATGACGGCGAAGGCGACGGAGTTGGCGATATCCTCAGGCAGCAGGGACTCATATTCATCAAAGAAACGCTTCTTCGCTTCTTCCATGTTGCCGATCAGGCGACCGAACACCTCGGTTTCGCAACGCGCGGGCGAGACTTCGGTCACGCGGATGCGGTGGCCGAACAGGTCGCAGCGCAGCTGCTGCGAGAGCGAATGCACGCCTGCCTTGGTGGCATGATAGACCGTATTGCCGCCAGCAAAGGCATAATGCCCGGCAATGGAGGTGATGTTGACGATATGGCCACGATCACGCTTGATCATGCCCGCCACCACCAGCCGGGTCAGCTGCAGCACGGCGCGCAGGTTCACGTCCACCAGCGCATCGATATCCTCGGGCGTCGTGTTGGTGATGTTGCCCGTGCGCGACTGCCCGGCATTGTTGACCAGGATGTCGATCTCGAGATCCTTGACCAGCGCCTCGATCCCGGCCTGGTCGGATACGCTGACGGCATGCACGACGCAGCCGGTTTCCTTCGACAGCTGCTCCAGCCGGGCCGCGTCACGCGCCAGGGCATGAACCTCGATGCCTTCCTGCGCCAGGCGGCGCACGATCTGCGCGCCAATGCCAGAAGATGCGCCAGTGACGAGGGCGGTACGATACGGCTGGTTGCTCATGGTAAGAAAACCCGATCCTGAACAGAAACACTAACACCACCCGGCCCCACAGCGGATACCGGATGCTCAGCTATTGATTTTCATGCTAACCACCATGGGCGACAAGCGCCAAGAGCACTTCGTTCTCACGCCATAACATAATATGATGGCCCGGCTATCATGCTGAGCCATAAGATTATTCAATAGCCTCACAACCACAATTGCACTGGCCATCGTTACGTAAACGGTCATACTCTTGCATCTGGCACTTCATGCCACGAAACCTATATTGTTACGGTTCAGGCTCAATAACCGGCGCCGTTCCAGGGACTGTGTATTTTGAACACGGATATAAAGAACGATGTGGCGCGCGATACGGCTGCGGCGCCTGCCATAAGCATGATCGGCACGCGCGCCATGCTGTTCGAGGCACCGGGTGATTTCACCATGGCCCACCAGCGCCGGGTCTGGGCGTTGATGGATGCAGCACAGGCGCGGCCCGACGTGCTTGAGCTCATTCCCGGCGTGACCAACCTCATGCTGATCTTTTCCGCGCCCCCCGAGCGCCCGCAGGCGGTGGCGGAGTGGCTGCGCCATGCCTGGAACACCCTGCCCGAGCGGCATATCGACGGGCAGCTGTTCGAGATCGGCGTACGCTATGGCGGCGCGCTGGGCGAGGACCTGGAAGCGGTCTGCGCCCATTCAGGCCTGTCGGCGCAGGAAGTCATTTCCATCCATCACGGGAGTGAATACACGGTCTGCGCCATTGGCAGCGCGCCGGGCTTTGGCTACCTGCATGGCCTTGACCCACGCATCGCAACGCCGCGCAAGACCGTGCCATCGCTGAACATGCAGGCCGGGACCGTCATCATCGGCGGCATGCAGGCGGGCATTTCCGCGCTGACGGGGCCGAACGGGTGGAACTCCATCGGGTTTACCGACCTGCGCGTGTTCGATCCCGCCAAGCAGCCCCCTGCCCTGTTTGCCGTTGGCGATCGCATCCGCTTTTACCCCGAAAGCATAGAGCTGTGATTACGATCCTTGAAACATCCGCCCTGAACACGGTGCAGGATCTCGGCCGCCCAGGCTACCGCAACCTGGGCGTGGGCACCTCGGGCGCGATGGACACGCTCGCCCTTCAGGTCGGCAATATCCTGCTGGGCAACCAGATGGATGATGCCTGCATCGAACTGCAGACCTATCCCTTCGTGCTGCGCTTTGACGCACCCGCCACCTTTGCCGTGACAGGCATTGACGCCCTGATCGAACTCGATGGCCGCACGGTCCTGCCCTGGATGGTCGAGACGGCGGCGGCGGGGCAGGTGCTGCGTATCGGGCCGCCCAAGGCGGGCGCGCGCGGCTATATCTGCGTTGCAGGCGGCATTGAGGTGCCAGTCGTGCTGGGCTCGCGCAGCACGCAGCTGCGTGGCAGCTTTGGCGGGCTCGACGGCCGCCCGCTGGAGGCGGGCGATACGCTCAGGACCTCGGGCACTGCGCTGGATGTGGCAGGCTATGGCGCCCTGCCCCCCGCCGCGGTGCTCGATACCATGGCGGGCGACAAGGATGCGAAGGTCATCAACCTGCGCGCGATGCCCGCAACCGATTACGCCCTGTTCACGCCTGAAGGCCAGAAGCGACTATGGGAGACCGCATGGCGCATCACGCCGCAGAGCAACCGCGTGGGCTACCGCCTCTCGGGCGCCCCGCTTGAACTGCGCCACCGGGTTGAACTGCGTTCCTATGGCGTGATTGCCGGTATCGTGCAGGTTCCGCCCGCGGGCGAGCCTATCGTGCAGTTGGCTGACGCCAATACCGTGGGCGGCTACCCGCGCATCGCCACCGTGATCGAGGCCGATCTGTGGCGGCTGGCGCAGGCACGCATCGGCATGCGCATCCGCCTGCATGAATGCAGCTTTGCCGAAGGCGTCGCCGCCATGCAGCCGGTCAACGCCTATCTTGACGACCTGCGCCTGATGGTTGCCCATTACCGCTCATCCGCCCGCTGCCGTGCTGGCATGAAACCTGGAGCCAAGGCATGAAGATCGACCTCAATTCCGACATGGGCGAAGGTTTTGGCCGCTGGAGCATCGCTGATGATGACGGGCTGATGGACACCGTCTCGTCAGCCAATATCGCCTGCGGCTTCCATGCCGGTGACTACGCCATCATGGACCGCACCGTGCGGCTGGCGAAGGAAAAGGGCGTGGGCATCGGCGCCCATCCCGGCCTGCCCGACCTGATGGGCTTTGGCCGCCGCGCCATGGCCGTATCGGACGCGGATATGGAATCCATGATGTGCTACCAGATCGGCGCGCTGCAGGGCATTGCCGCCCGCCACGGCCACCGGGTCACCCATGTCAGCTATCATGCCGCCTTTGGCAACATGGCCAATGCGGATGAAGGTCTGGCCCTGCGCCTGACCCGTGCCATCGCGGCCCTTGACCGGAACCTGAGCGTGTTCTGCATGCCTGGCCAGGCGACCGAACGCGCCGCCGAGAAGGCCGGCCTGCGGGCGCAGACCCTGTTCCTGGCCGATCGTGCCTATACTACCGCAGGCACGCTGGTGCCGCGCGGGCAGCCAGGCGCGGTCATCCATGACCTGGCGGGCGTGCGCGCGCGCGTGCGGCAGTTCCTGCAGGACGGATCGGTCACGACCATTGACGGCGCGCGCCTGCCGGTCAGGGCGCAGTCCATTCTGGTGCACAGCGATACGCCCGGATCACTGGAACTCGCCCGCGCCATCCGCGCGGAAATCGAGGCGAGCGGCGGCGTGCTGACGCCCGCCTGCCAGCTTTAGGAACCGGAGCCTCCCTCCATCCATAAGAATTTCCTATTGCACCGCAACGAACGCCTATGACCCGGCCCCAGCCCCCTGCGTTACGGTGCCGTAACATGACGCGCGTGGGGGCATCCGGCAGCATTGATTGATGAAGCGCGCCGCTGTCCATGTCGTGCATTGAGGTACGGATAAAATGAAGCATGACCTGAAACGTGGCGCCCTTCTTCTGGCATCGGCAACATTTTTTACCGCTGCCCTCAATGCCCTGCAGAAACTGACCGGCTCCACGCTTCCCGCGCTCGAGATCATTTTCTTCCGCAACCTGTTTTCGCTGCCCTTCGTGCTGCTGATTGCCTCGCGCTCCGGCATTGTCCTGAAAACACATCACTTTGGCGGCCATGTCCTGCGCTCGGTCGTGGGGCTGATCAGCATGATCATGGTCGTGATCACCGTGACGCGCCTGCCACTGGCCGAGCAGCAGGTGCTGTCCTACACGCAGCCGCTGTTCCTGGTCCTGCTCTCGATCCCGCTGCTGCATGAGCGGCCCTCGCTCCAGCGCTGGGTTGCGGTCTCGATCGGGTTTTCGGGCGTGATCGTGGTGGCTCTTGGCAAGGGGCTGCTGCATGGCCACGGCGCGACAGGCGCTGCCGTGCCGAGCTGGGCCTATTTCGTAGCCCTGGCGCAGGGGGCCGTGGGCGCCCTGACCACCATGCAGATCCGCCAGCTTTCGGCCACGGAATCCAGCACCACCATCGCCCTGTGGCAGGCCATTCTCATGACCATCATGACCGCGCTGCCGCTGCCCTTCATCTGGACCACACCCGGCCTGACCGAAGCGGGCTGCCTTGTTGCCGTGGGGGCATTCGCCGGCATTGCGCAGGTGCTCCAGACCGAGGCCTTCGCCTCGGCGCAGGTCTCCGCCATTGGCCCGTTTGCCTATTCCGGCCTGCTGTGGGCCGCGCTGATCGGGTGGTTCGGGTTTGGCGAGATGCCCGGCATCGCCATGGGCATTGGCGGGCTGCTGATCATTGGCTCCGGCGTGTGGATGCTGCGCAATGACCGCCCGGCCAAACAGAAAGCGGTGGCGGAAGGCACGATGGATGCCGCCACCGGCACCCCGCCCTGATCGCGGCACACCCTGGGCCCCGCCCCCTTCCCTCTCGTAATTCATGGCACACCAGGAGTCCTACAGCGTGACAACAGGTGAAATGACCACCGACGCACGAAGCAGGCGCGCAATTCCTGCCCGCTACGTGTTCTTCTTTCTTGTCTTCCTGATGTACGCCATCAGCTATGGCGACCGCGCGGCGCTCTCCATCGCCCTGCCCACGATGGGCAAGGAGTTTTCGCTGACACCGGTGCAGATGGGCTGGGTCTCGTCAAGTTTCCTGTGGTCGTATTTCCTGCTCAACCTGCCCTCGACCATCGTGCTCGACATGGTTGGCGCGCGCGCTATTGGCAGCCTTGCCGTGGGCGTATGGTCATTTGCCATGCTGCTTGGTGGCATGGCGCAGAACATTACCCAGTTCCTGATGACCCGCGTGCTGCTTGGCGTGGGTGAGGCGCCGACCTTTGGCGTGGGGGCCACGGTGGTGCGCAACTGGGCGCAGCAGCGCGAGCGCGGCTCGGTCATGACCATGCTGCTCACCGGCATGCAGCTCGGGCTGGCAGGCGGCACGATTGCGGGGGCCTACCTGATCACGTTCTTCGGGTGGCGGTGCGAGTTCATGGCGCTGGGCGGCATAGGCATCGCCTGGGCGCTGGTGTGGTGGCTGGTGTACCGCAACCCGAAGGAAAAGCCCGACGCCGCCCCGCGCAGGCCCATTTCGGCCCGCGAGATCAGGAACCTGTTCCGTTCCTCCTCCTTCCTGGGAATACTGGCGGTGCAGTGCACCCAGAACTACCTGAACTTTCTGGTCATGTCATGGATGCCGCTGTACCTGATCCATGAGCTGCACATCAACACGACCGGCACGGGCAACAGCACGGCCCTGTGTTATCTGGCCGCGGCCATTGGCGCGGTGGTTATCGGGCGCATTCTGGAGCATCTGGTCTTTCGCAGGGGCATTCATCCGCCCAACCGGCGTTTTGTTGTCGCAACCTGCCTGCTGGGCGCCGCCACGATCGGGCTGCTACCGCATTTCCATACCATGATGCCCATCCTGCTCGTGCTTTCTGGCGCGCTGGCGTGCCTGATGGCGGCCAATGGCGCCAATACCGCGCTGCTGACCGATATGGTGGAAGACGGCGGCAAAATGGGCGCCGTAACGGGGGTGACCCTGACATGCAGCAATTCGCTGGGGCTGCTCTCGCCTATCCTGACCGGGTATATCGTGTCCTGGACCGGCAGTTTTGACATGGCGTGGTATATATGCGCCGCCGCCCTGCTCGTTGCAGGCGGGCTGTCACTTGCCATGGTGCGCAACCCGATCCGGATGGACGGGTAAGGGAAACACGCTGGCCTTCATAGGATTGTTGTATGGGGCCAGACGGTTTTCACCGCTATCTAACCTGTAGCGAAACGATCTACGATCGCTATGAACATCCAACATGCTGTTGCATTGAGTGAAATTGGAGAACGTGTCTGATGCCCGGGTTTGCTGATCGACTGAATGGAATTGGGATTTCGGCCTCGGCCGCGATGACCGACAAGGCATCGGCACTGAAGGCCGAAGGGATGAAGATCATCAGCCTGTCATCGGGCGAGCCGGACTTCCCCACGCCTGAGCATGTGGTGGATGCAGCCATTGCCGCAGCCCGCGCGGGCGATACCAAATATCCTCCGCAGGACGGCAAGCCCGCGCTGAAAAAAGCGGTCCAGGCCAAGTTCCAGCGTGAAAATAACCTTGATTACGCCCTGAACGAAATTCTGGTGGCCAACGGCGCCAAGCAGATCATCTATGATGCCATGATGGCAACCATCAACCCCGGTGACGAGGTGGTCCTGCCCACCCCGAGCTGGATCAGCTATGCCGATATCGCCCGCCTTGCCGGGGCCTCCATCGTCTCCGTGCCCTGCCCTGCCGAAGGCGGGTTCCGCCTCTCGGCCGCGGCCCTTGAGGCAGCCATTACGCCCAAGACCAAGTGGCTGGTGCTCAACTTCCCCGGCAACCCCACCGGCGCATGCTGCCCGCGCGCGGACATGGAAGCCATTGCCGCCGTGCTGATGAAGCATCCGCAGGTCTGGATCATGACCGATGACATCTATGAGCACCTGATCTATGACGGCTTCACCTTCTGCACGATTGCCGAGGTCGAGCCACGCCTGAAGGACCGGGTGCTGACCGTCAATGGCGTGTCCAAGGCCTATGCCATGACCGGCTGGCGCGTGGGCTATTGCGGTGGTCCGCGCGCGCTCATCGCCGCCATGAACAACATGCAGGGCCAGTCGACGAGCGGCATCAACACGCTGGCGCAGGCAGCCGCGGTCGCGGCGCTGAATGGCCCGCAGGACTTCCTCAAGGACCGGGCGGCTGAATACCAGGCCCGGCGCGACCTGGTGGTTTCCCTGCTCAACGCCATTCCTGGCGTGCAGTGCCATACGCCGCAGGGGGCATTCTATGTCTATCCTGACATCAGGGGCTGCATGGGCAAGACTTCGGCAGGCGGTCGCCTGATCGCAACCGATGCTGATTTCGTCATGGCCCTGCTCGAAGAGCAGCAGGTTGCCTCCGTGCAGGGCGCTGCCTATGGCATGAGCCCATTCTTCCGCATTTCCTACGCCACCGACACGGACACCCTGCGCGAAGGCTGCCGCCGCATCGCAGCCTTTGTGGACGGGCTGAAGTAAAGCTTGGCCCAGACCAGATAAAACCGGCATGGGGCATAAGAAAACCGATACGGTACCCCATGCCGCTGAAGACTTTCAACAGCCAGCCTTGCGCCATGGGTGCGCATATCTTCGCGTACCATTGGCACACCGGCATTTCCCTGCTGTCAGGGAATACAGGGTATCGTGGCCCGCATGCTGGCATGCTGAAACTTTCGCCGTATATCGATGAACGGCATGGCCGCGACATTGCCATGAGACTGCGGTTGTCAAACCCTTATTCAGAAGCCTGAGAACAGAACGGCTCCGGTGCCAGAGCCCGCACTGGCGTAATGCGCCCCGATGCTGACTGGTTTTGCCCAATACGCTAGAAGAGAAACAAACCACTCCTGCATGACAGCAGGGCAAGAGGCGCTACAGGCACCGCAATCGGATCAGGCTTACATCTGTACTTAAACAACCCCTGATGAACCTGAAAAGCGCATGGTTATACCTGTATCTTATAACCATGCACAATTCATGCATTGCAGATACTGCCCCCTGCCCCAGTCTGGTGGACTGAAAATCAGGGGAACAGGCCCGCTCAGTAATGGATGACAGAGCGGATGGACTTGCCGTCATGCATCAGGCGAAACGCCTCATTGATATCTTCAAGCGGCATGGTGTGTGTCACGAAAGGCTCAAGCTGGATATCGCCCCGCATTGCGTCTTCCACCATGCCCGGCAACTGGCTGCGTCCTTTTACGCCACCAAATGCGGACCCTTTCCAGGACCGTCCCGTAACAAGCTGGAACGGACGGGTGGAAATTTCCTGCCCGGCACCGGCCACACCGATGACAATGGACTGCCCCCATCCACGATGGGCGGATTCAAGTGCTGCCCGCATGACATTGACATTGCCAATACATTCAAAGGTATGATCCACGCCCCAGTCCGTCATTTCCACGATAACCTGCTGGATCGGCTTGCTGTAGTCGTTCGGGTTAAGGAAATCCGTCGCGCCAAACGCCTTTGCCAGCTCGAACTTGTCTGGATTGGTGTCAATGGCAAAAATCCGCCCGGCCCTGGCCTGCCGCGCGCCCTGGATGACAGCAAGGCCAATACCGCCAAGACCAAATACAGCCACAGAATCACCAGGCTGTACCTTGGCTGTATTATGCACGGCACCAATACCGGTGGTGACGCCACACCCCATAAGGCATACATGGCCGGGATTGGCCTGCGGGTTGATCTTGGCCACGGATACTTCGGCCACAACCGTATATTCACTAAATGTAGAACAACCCATGTAATGATACAGCGGCTTTCCCTTATAGGAAAAACGCGTCGTGCCATCGGGCATGAGCCCCTTGCCCTGCGTTGCCCGGACCGAGACACACAGGTTTGTCTTGCCGGATTTACAGAACAGGCACGTGCCACATTCCGCCGTATAAAGCGGAATGACATGGTCACCCGGCTTTACACTGGTCACACCTTCGCCTACTTCCATGACAATGCCGGCACCCTCATGCCCCAGCACTGCGGGGAAAAGCCCCTCCGGGTCATCACCGGACAGGGTAAAGGCATCGGTATGGCATACACCCGTATGGGTGATCTTGATCAGTACTTCGCCCGCACGCGGCGGCTCAACGTCGATCTCGACAATTTCAAGGGGTTTCCTGGCTTCAAACGCAACAGCGGCACGCGATTTCACGCATTCTCTCCTTATTGAAACAGGTCATCCTGCCATGGAAAACGGGCAGGAAACATAAAGCGGGACATATCGGGACAGGTATAAAATGATGATCGGCCCATCCTGTGCCCGGTCATCTTTTCAGGCCACCAATATTTCCCATACGGTGTAACTTCTGGCGGCAACCCGGCCTGCAGATGATGGGGCCGGGCGCATCATGTTGAAAGTATACAGTATTTCCATTCATATGGAAAAACTAGATCACCAGACGGCGCAGAAAATTCTCACACTCCGCCAGTTGCTGCAACGAAATAAATTCGTCTGCTTTATGCGCCTGCACGATCGAACCGGGACCACACACCACGGCGTCCATGCCAACCTGCTGGAACAGCCCGGCCTCCGTTCCGTATGACACGCAGCGACATTGCCGGTTTCCCAGCCTGTCCTTTATGTCATCAATCGCCGTGCATTGCAGCCCGGCCAGGGCAGGCACGTTGGCGCGCCGGAACAGGGTCACGCCCGCATCAGGGTCGTCACGCCGCATGGCGGGAATGATGTCATGATCGATATAGCCGCGGATCTCCTGTTCTATGGCCTCACCATCCTCGTGTGGCAGGCAACGGAACTGGAAGCTGAAATCACACAGGTCCGGCACCGTATTGGTGGACAGGCCCCCTTCAATCGTGCCGACCGAAAATGTAGTGTATGGCGGATCAAAATCCGGGTCCTGCATTTTTTCATAACGGAAGGTTGTCGCCATGCCATCAAGAAAGTTTATGATTTTGGCGGCATAGTTAATGGCGTTCACCCCATCGGCCGGAGATGAGGAATGGCACGCCCGACCATGCACGCGGCATTCAAACACCCGCGATGCCTTGTGTGCGGTAACCGGGGCCATGTCCGTGGGTTCCCCCACAAGGCAGACACGCGGGCGGTAGCCACGCGCCACGATATCACGGATCATGAGCGGCGCGCCAATGCAGCCCAGTTCCTCATCAAACGACAGGGCATAATGAAGTGGATATTGCAGGGATTTTTGCGCGAATTCCGCTGCAAGGGCGATGGCGGTGCCCAGAAAGCCCTTCATGTCGCAGGCACCGCGGCCATACAGCTTCCCGTCACGGATCGTGGCCACGAACGGGTCCGATGTCCAGTCCTGCCCCGCCACGGGCACGACATCCGTATGGCCGGACAGCACAAGCCCGTTATGCAGGCTGCCCTCGCGCCCCGGCAGGGTTGCAAACAGGTTGGCCTTTGTTCCCACTTCATTGCGCGTCAGCAACACCTCCATGCCCAGTGCACGAAAATGGGCGGCGACTTCTGTCACAAGCGCCATGTTGGAGCAGGAGGAAATACTCTCATGCGCGATCAGGCGCGCGATCCAGTCAAGGGCGTTCTGGCTTGGCAGGGCGGTCATGAAAAGGCACGGGCTCCCGAGACAATAAAAAAGCCGGCATATGCCACGCGGGCATATACCGACTGCTGTTACTGATCCTGCGCGATATCAGAAGCTCGCGCTAAGCGAACCAAAGAACATCCGCGGTGCACCCACCAGGAAGGACTGGTAGGCATCCGCTCCCTGGGACAGGCTCAGCGGGTTGCCGTTTTCACCCATGGTGGAAATGTAGTGCGAGTTCGACAGGTTGGTTACGCTGAAGGAAAGGATAAGGTCCTTGGCCGGAGCGAGCTTGCGATGCACCGAACCGATCTTGCTGAGGTTGTACTGCACGCCCAAATTGGCCAGCCAGTAGGACGGCACCTTTACATCACCCGTATAGCTGTAGTTGCGGTGGCTGGTGAAGGTCGCGTCAACATAGGCCGTCAGCCCCTTGTAGTCATAGGACAGGCGGGTCTTGTACATGAAGCGCGGGTAATTGATGACCTGCACGCCCTTGGTGTGATAGCTGACGCCGCCATCCACAAGGTTGCTGTCATAGGTGGCATGGTTGTAGCTGAAGCTGTTGGTGAACGCCAGGCCGTGGATCGGCATGAGGGTCAGGGCGGCATCCACGCCATCCATGGTGACACCACCCACGTTTGCTACGGTAGACAACGGATTGATTGATGATCCCGAGGTGATCTGCTGCAGGCGATTGTTGAAGTTCGTGCGGTAACCATATAGTGACAGCCCGGCATACTGGCTGGAATAGCGATAACCCAGCGCATAGGTCCAGTCCGTTTCAGGGCGGATGGAATTGCGCTCGGCATTGAACGCAGCCTGCGTTACCGCAAACGGTGAGGCGCAGAGATTATAGCCGCATTGTGCATAGGTATGTACGTTTTCCGAAATATCGAAATACAGTTCATGATGCTTCATGAAATGCCAGTCCGCGCTGATATGCGGCAGGAACGGCTTGGCGGTGGTCAGGCCCACGCCACTGGCAAGCTGCGTGCCCGCGGCATAATAATCCTGGTTGGCGTAACCATTGCCAACGCGCGTGGTGCTGAGAACGGACTTGAAGCCAAAATGCAGGGCAAGGTGCCTGATCGGGCGGTAGGTATCCTGCACGAAGGCCGTAAAGGTGTTGGTGTTGTAATCCTGGTTATAGATCTCGGCGAACGGGTTCTTCCAGTAATTGAGCGGGTTGGGCAGGGACTGCGTCAGCTGGCCGTTGACGATGTTGGGCATCTGGAAATCGTATTCAGGCGACTGGTAGCTATTGTTTTCATACCATACACCACCGGCCAGCTGGTTCTTGGCGGTATCGTAATGCACCTGTGAAATGATGCCGAAACGACGGATGCCCGGTGACTTGCGCAGCTCGGACAGCGGCGAGCCGTTGGGCGAGGGGTAATAGGGCGTGGTCCATGTGGACTGGGTCGTCTCGCCATGGCCATAGGCCGTGGTGTCCCATGTCACGTCACGCGAGAGCTTGATATGCGCCTTTACGCCGCCAAAATAGTCCTCGCTGTTGAGAACCGCGTCATAATAAGCGGAATCCTCAGGGTCGGCCAGGCCGGAGAAGGATGAGGGGAAAATGCCATTGGCCGCATTGATCGCAGCCTGCAGGCCGCTCTGCTGGCCGTTATAATAGTTGGTTACGTTGTAACCCGCCTTGCGGATGACTTCAGGCGAGGCATCGGGCGTGGAGAACTGGTGCATGTCGGCCCAGTCGAAATAGGCGGACAGGGAGCTTTCCTCACCCAGCGGCTGCACCAGCTTGGCATTGACCTGCTGGACGAACTGCTCGCCCGTTCCCTTCCAGATCTGGCCATCCTGGCGGCTGTAGGATGCATAGAAACGCGTGCCGGTGCGGTTCAGGTCACCACTCTCCAGGCGCACGAACGTATGATAATTGGCAAAGCTGCCAAAGCCCTGGCTGACCATGCCACCCATCTTGTGCGACGGATCGCGCGAGACATAGGCCATCGAGCCGCCAAGGTTGTTGGTAGCGGCGATATCTTCCGCACCTGCGGACTGGGAGACATCGATACGCCCGACATTTTCAGATGAAATGGCAAGCAGCGCGTTGAAGCCGTTATAGTTTCGCAGCGACTGCTCGCCCAGCGGCATGCCATCGAGCGTAAAGCCGATCTCCTGCTGCTGGAAGCCGTGCATGAAGATCTGCTCGGACCAGATATCCACGCCCTGCGCATCGGCGGACTGGAACATGACACCGGGCAGCTGCCCAAGCGTCTTGAGCGGGTTGGTGCCCGCCGGTGCCTGTGACAGCAGCTTCTGGCCGACGGTGACCAGCGCGCCGTGCGAGACATGCTTGGACTTGACGTTAAATGTTTCCGACGTGGAGCTGACATAGACCGCCTCCTTGCCGGCGGCGGGCGCTGTCGCATGCGCGGCGGTGCGGCCGGCGGCATGGTGCGCCCGGTCGCCTTCCTTCTCGGCAGCCTGCGGTACCGCCTGCGCCGAAGCCACGCCGGTTCCGATTGTGACGAGCGTGGTGGAAAAGAGACATAATTTTGATAACGAAAAATTCCGTATCATTATTGACCCCTACTTACGACGCATAACCGCAGGCAATAGCCACGCCCCGTTAGCATGAAATGGTGAAAGATGTTCAGCCCGGAGGCCATTGTCTGTCCTGAAAACAGGCTAGGTTGTCTATACGAGTACAGTCAATAAGATTCGTATCGAAAATGTAATCACTCCGTCGTTTTCCCCTGCCCTGTGTTCCGCATGGCCACGGCATATACCAGCCCTGTCAGGGCAAGCCCGAATACCCATGACAGGTCCGCCCCCCCGAAGGCATGGGCAAACGGTCCCATATACAGTTCGTTAGCCAGAAACGGCACCTGTACTACCAGCCCGAACAGGTAGGACAGCATCGCCCTGAGGTTGAAGCGGCCATATACGCCCCCATCTGCTGCAAAGAAAGATGGCAGGTCATAGTTGCCATGGCGCAACAGATAATAGTCAACCAGATTGATGGCCGACCATGGCACCATGATCGCCATGAGGAGCTCGAGGAAGCCTGCATAGGCCTTGTCGAACTGATCGGACATGATGACCGCCAGCATGGTCGCCACCATCAGCAGCGTGATCGAGATCGCCACGCGCCACCCGCGCCCGAAATGCCGGTGGGGGGCCAGGGTCTGGAACACGGTAATGGAGGAAAGCGCCCCGCAATAAAGGTTCATGGCATTGGCAATGATGATGCCCAGTGACAGCACGCCCAGAACCGGCGCGGCCAGCCAGCCGAGTTCAGTGCCCAGCACGGCGGCAACATTGGCGCCCGTTACAACGCCGATCAGCATGGCGACGAACGACCCCAGCACGCAGCCCCAGTACGTGGCATGGAAGGCCTGCCGCTCCCCTGCCCGGCTGCTCGGCAGGTAGCGTGAATAGTCCGAAACATAGGGCGCATAGGCAATCTGCCACAGGGCCGCAAGCGACATCGCCCCCAGGAAACCCGGCACCGTGTCATGCCCGTCACTGACCCACCACGCGCCGGTGAGCGGTATGTGATACAGCGCCACCACAAGGCATGTCAGCACGGCCGCGCCGCACAGCACCGAGGCGATCCGGGTGGCGCCATGGATGGCCCTGTAGCCAAGCACTGCCGGCACCAGCGAGAGGAACGCCACGATCAGCATGCCCGCCGTGCCGCCCATATGCCCGTTCATCGTGGCCAGCCCCTGCGCCCCCAGCACGAGGTTGGAGGCGGAGAACCCCAGGAACATGATGACGATCAGCGCCGTCATGGGGGCGGCGCCAATCATGCCGAACTGCGCGCGCGACTGCACCATCTGCGGTATGCCCAGGTGCGGCCCCTGCGCCGCATGCAGCGCCATGAACAGCCCGCCTATCAGGTTGCCCACGATGGCCGCAATAACGGCGGTGAGAGGGGTCAGGTGGAATGTCCCGCGCATGACGCCGCCCGTCGTTACGGTCAGCATGGTCATGTTGGCGCCAAACCACAGGGCCAGCAGGTCGCGCGCACGACCGTGCCGCTCCGATGCCGCAACCGGATAGATCGTCTGGAATTCGACGCTTTGCCGGGGCAGGAAATCTTCGGGCAGTTCGGTATGCTGTTCGGTCGTTGTGCCTTGCGTGGTCATCATGAATCAGCCCTATAGGAAAAACGGTTCTGGTCAGCCATGGGCGACCTCCATGAAGGTCTGGATGCGCGGCGGCGCGTTGGGGCCGAATATGTCGGCCGCCGCCCCGCTCTCGGCTATGCGGCCGCCTTCGCAGAAGTGGACCGTATGGGCGATCGAGCGCACGAAACGCATCTCATGCGTCACGATCAGCATGGTCATCCCCTCCGCCGACAGGTCGCGGATCACGCCCTGCACCTCCTGCACGAGTTGCGGGTCGAGTGCGCTGGTCGGTTCATCAAACAGGATCAGCGCAGGCGACATGGCCAGCGCGCGCGCAATGGCGACCCGCTGCTTCTGCCCGCCCGAAAGCTGGTCAGGATAGAAATCCGCACGCTCGAGCATGCCCACCCGCGCCAGGCAGTCACGCGCCCGGTCGCGGGCCTCGGCCCGGCCACGCCGCAGCACGACTACCTGCCCCTCCACCACGTTTTCCATGACCGTACGGTGTGAAAACAGGTTGAAGTGCTGGAACACCATGGGCATGCGTGCCCGTGCCGCCTGCAAGACGCGCGGCGGGGCGATGCGGAAGATGTTGCTGTTGCCATCTTCCGCGCACAGATACTGCCCGAAGAACGTGATCTCCCCGCCATCGGGCTGCTCCAGAAAATTGAGGCAGCGCAGGATGGTGGATTTGCCCGTGCCGCTCGGGCCGATCAGGCAGGCGATCTCGCCTTCATGCAGCGACAGGTCCACGCCCCTGAGCACGGCATTGCCCTGAAAGGTCTTGCGCAACTGGCGCACGGTCAGGACGGGAGGCTTCGGCCCGGTCATCGCGCGCCCTCCTTGTCCATGGTCAGTGGCACGCTGAGGGTGGCCCTACGGTTCGATGGGGTCAGCCACACTTCAACGTAGCGGATGATGCGCGCGCTGATAAAGCTCATCATGAAATAGATGATCGCCACCATGATGTATGTGTCCATGCTGTCAAACGTGTCGGAGATGACAATCGTGGCATGACGCAGCAGTTCATTGACCGAGATGAACGAAACGAGCGAGCAGTCCTTGAGCAGCGCGATGAAATACCCCCCCAGCGTTGGCAGGGAGGCCAGCGCCGCCTGCGGAATGATGACCCGGCAATAAACGGCCACGGGCGACATGCCAAGCGAGATGGCGGCCTCACGCTGGCCTTTGTCAACCGCCACGATCGCCGCGCGGAACACCTCGGACAGGTAGGCGGCGAGGTTGAGCGTAAGCCCTGCGATGCCCGCCCAGAATGCACTCAGCACGATTCCGGCCTCGGGCAGGGAAAAATAGATCAGCAGCAGCTGCACGATCAGCGGTGTATCACGCACGACCTCGACAAACGCATCAAGCGGCCAGCGTAGCGCGCGCCGGGCCGACAGCCGGCCCACCGCCAGGAAAAAACCCAGCAGCGTGCCCAGCAGCATCGAGATCAGCGAGAGTTCAACCGTAACCAGCGCGCCCTGGAGCAGGAAGGGAAAATGCTCCGGCACCGCGTAAAAGAAAAAATTGTACATGCCGCCCGCTCAGTCCTGTCCGGATGTTTTGAGGAGATGGTCCTGCTGCGGTTCCCACACGCCATAACGCTTCAGGATCGTGCGGATCGTACCATCTTCATGCATGTCCTCCAGGGCGTGGTTGATCACGGCGAGCAGGTCGGTGCAGGCTGGCCGCACCACGATCCCCTCGCTCCCCAGCCTGTAGGGGGCTGCGGCCTGCGCGCTGGCCCATTTGGGCTTGGCTGTATAGAAAATCGGCCCGCCCACCGTGCGCAGGCCCGCAAAATGCGCCTGCTGCGCGTGCAGCGTGCCCTGATCGACCACGACTGCATCGACCTGCCGGTTGTGCAGGGCCAGGAAGGGGTCGCCAAACGTGTCGTAATCCGCGACGGCGGCCCCCATCCCCTGCTCCACCAGGCGGTGGGCCGTGGCGGAATCGTTGGTGCCCAGCACGGAGCCGATTGTCTTGCCCTTCAGGTCGGCAAGGGAATGTATGGGCGAATCCTGCGGTACGATCACGTAGTCGTACAGCATGAAATACGGCATGGAAAAGCGCACATGCCCCATCACTTCACGCTCCTGCGTGATATGGACATCGGACAGCACGATATCCCACCGCCTGGCCTTGAGGCCCGGCACGATGGTTGACCATTCCGTAATGACAAACTCCGAGCGGGGCAGCCCCATGCGCCGTGTCAGTTCGGCCAGGAGGTCGGCGTCAATGCCATGATAGACCCCATCATGATCCTGCCACAGGGAGGGGTGCGCGCCAAGCAGCCCGTTGCCCACCCGCATGACCCCTGCCTTGCGGATATCATCCAGACACCCCGCCCTGGCCCCTGCCGGCACGCCAGCCGCCAGGAGGCCCAACACAAGCAGGAGGGGCGCCCTCACGCCGGCGCCGTGTAAAGGACGGGAAAATCAGGCCCTGCCAGCGGCTCGCCATCCTTCAGGGCAAGATGCGCGAAGGGGGGCGAGCCCTTTCCCCCGCGTGAGGCGAAGACCGCATCATCCCCCACCAGCCGCGCCGAGAAAACGCGCCGCCGGTTGACCGCCCCCGTGGTCGCGGCGGCGCCATGAACGGTGCCAAAGTCGAACGCCACGGCATCACCCGGCGCCATGTCCCAGCTCAGGATGGGATAATCCCCGCGCGCCGAATCGATATCGGGCATGGGCGGGCTGTCATCAACCGCATAAAGGGGCGTGCCATCAAAGCGCATGGGCCTGTGGTCGTACCCCCATCGGTGGGAGCCGGCCACGCATTCCAGCGCGCTGGCAGCGGGCACCGGGTCGAGGGGGATCCAGAAACTCACGGTCTGCGGGCCACGGGCGCAGTAATAGGGGCGGTCCTGATGCCACGGGGTGACAAGGGACGTGCCCGGCTCCTTGACCAGAACATGGTCATGGAAAAAACGCACCTCATGCGCGCCCAGCAGTTCGCACGCAACCTGGCCGAGGGGAGAATGCTCGACAAAATCGCGGAATTCAGGGATACGCTGCCAGTTGCATAGATCCTGAAAAAAGGGGGCTGAGCCAGCAGGCTGGTAGGAACGTTCAAGGGGGCTGGGGTCCGCCATCAGGCGCGCGACGCCCGCGCGCAATGTCTCGACCCACGGGGCGAATACGCCACGCAGCACGACCGCACCATTCTCGTGAAAATCCGCCGCCTGTCCGGTCGGGGGAAGTATTGATACTGCCTGGTTCATTTTCTGGCCGTTCCCGATATGAGCGACAATGCAACGATGTTATGTTGTCTGTACAAGAAGCGTCAATACTGATGCGCAATAAAAAAAGGGGGCCAATCCTAAAAAATTAGCGAAATAAGACTGGTTCATCAAAAACTTATCCAGGACTGGGCCAGCCACACAACCAATTAAATTTCGCTCGACCAACGAAATCTTATATGATTGTATATACATGAACGAACAGGAGATCTGGTCATGTCCGCCAAGCCCGCTTCCACAGCAAAGGTCAATGGTCCTGCATGTCGGCCGGAAGTCGCGCAGCTTGCACCCTATAATGCGGGCCTGAGCACGGAAGCCGTCCGGAGACGTTACGGTGCAGAAACCATTACCAAGCTGGGCAGCAACGAAAACCCTTACGGCCCCGCCCCCGCCGTGGCCACGGCCCTGCAGGGGCTTGCAAAACAGGTGGCACTCTACCCTGAGGCCGACCAGAAGCTGAAGGCCGCGCTCGCGGCAAGGCTGCACGAACCCGCGTCATGCATCCTGCTTGGCAACGGGTCCGAGCAGATCATCCGCATGATTGCGGAAACCTATATCAGCCCCGGTGACCGCGTCGTGACCGTGGTGCCCTCCTTTGGCCTGCACATCATCACGGCCGAGGCCATGGGCGGCCAGGTTGACGCGGTACCCATGACACCGGCGTGTACATTCGACCTGCCCGCGCTGATGAAGGCAGTCTCCACCCCGCTCAAGGTGCTGATCTTCGCCAACCCGTCCAACCCCGTGGGCTGCATGATGAAGGCGGATGACATGCGCGCGCTGTTCGCCGCCTGCCCGCCCGACTGCCTGATCGTGGTCGATGAAGCCTATTACGAATATGCCCGCTACGACCCCGCCTACCCCGATGCCCGCACCATCCTGCGCGAGCAGGCGCGGCCGTGGCTGGTGCTGCGCACCTTCTCCAAGGCATACGGTCTTGCGGGGCTGCGGATCGGCTACGCCATCGGGTCGAACCCGGCGATCATCGATTCGCTGGGCCGCATCCGTGATCCATTCAACACCAACATCGCAGCACAGCTTGCCGCCCTTGGCGCGCTTGAAGGGCTGGAGCACATGGACCACAGCACGGGCCGCACGGTCGAGGCCCGTGAAAAACTCCGCGGCGAGATGGAAGGGATGGGGCTGACGGTTGCACCCTCCTACGGCAATTTCCTGTTCTTCAGGACAGGGTGCCCGTCAGGCGACATCGCCGAAGCCCTGCTGCATCACGGCGTGATCGTCAAACCATGGAAGGAGGCGGGCTATACGCACTGGCTGCGTGTCAGCGTGGGCCTGCCTGAAGAGAACGCCCGCTTCCTTGCAGCCCTGCAGGCGGTCCTGCACCCGGCCCCATCCGCCAGCACCGTGGAGAATGCGTGAAATGACGACAGCGGACAGGATTGAACAGGCGATTGCCGAACTGCTGCCCCATTTTGGCGAGCGCCTGTCGCGCAGCCAGTCAGTCTGCGAACACCATGGCCATGGCGAGGGCTATCACGCCCAGCATGCGCCCCAGGCTGTCATCTTTGCCGAGACCACGCAGGACGTGGCCCACGCGCTGCGCGTGTGCAACGCCCACCGCGCGCCTGTCATACCCTTCGGGGCAGGCACGTCGCTCGAGGGGCAGGTCAACGCCATCGAGGGCGGCATATCCATAGACCTGTCACGCATGACCCGCCTGCTTGAACTCAATACAGGCGACATGGACTGCCGCGTGCAGGCGGGCATCACGCGGCAGGATCTCAACCTGCTGCTGCGTGATGAAGGGCTGTTCTTCCCCGTTGATCCGGGTGGGGAGGCAACCATTGGCGGCATGTGCGCCACGCGCGCGTCGGGCACGGGGGCCGTGCGTTATGGCACGATCCGTGAAAACGTGCTTGGCCTGACCGTGGTGCTGGCGGATGGGCGCATCATGCGCGTGGGCCGCCGGGTGCGCAAATCCGCCATGGGTTATGACCTGACGCACCTCATGATCGGCTCGGAAGGAACGCTGGGCATCATTACGGAGGTGCAGCTGCGCCTGCATGGCATACCCGAGACCATGGCTGCCGCCGTCTGCCAGTTCGAGACACTGGCCGACTGCGTGGAAACCGCCGTGCAGGTCATGCAGATGAGCGTGCCGATCGGGCGCATGGAACTGCTTGATGACGTGCAGATGGATGCCTGCATCCGCTACGCCAAGCTGGAAGGCTACCGCCCCATCCCCACCATGTTCTTCGAATTTGAAGGCGGGCCGGAAGCCGTGCGCGAACAGATCGCGACAGTCGAGGCCATTGCAGAAGACAATAACGGCTCGGCCTTTACATGGAGCACCCAGGCGCAGGAACGCGCGGCGTTGTGGAAGACGCGCCATGCCGTATTCTGGGCCTGCCTTGCCTACCGGCCAGGATATACCGGCATCTCGACCGATGCGATCGTGCCCATTTCCGCCCTGACCGACATGATCCTGGGCGCCAAGCGCGATATTGAGGAATCCGGCATTACCGCCCCTATCGTGGGCCATATCGGCGATGGCAATTTCCACACCGTCATGCTTGTGCCGCCAGGCGAGGCGGAAGTGGAAAAAGCCCGCGCGCTCGACCACAAGATCATTGCCCGTGCGCTCTCTCTGGGCGGGTCGGCCAGTGGCGAGCACGGCGTGGGCCTGGCCAAGATCGGGTTCATGCCGGCCGAGCATGATGCGGTGGCGCTTGATGTCATGCGCACGATCAAGCACGCGCTTGACCCGAACAATATCCTCAACCCGGGCAAGCTGCTTCCCCCCCCTGCCCCGCCATGCTGAGCATCGCGGCGCTGGATGCCTTCGCACCCCGGCCATGGCGCAACGGGCGGGGCACCACGCGTGAAATCATGGCGCATGATGCCCCTGCGCCGGGCACGGCGCATTCATGGCGCGTGAGCGTGGCGAGCATCGTGGGCGATGGCCCTTTTTCACTGTTTCCCGGCCTTGTGCGCCAGTTGGCCCTTGCCTCCCCCGGCAGGCTGACCCTGACCGGGATCGCACCGGGCGGGACGACACTGGACCACCCGGGCGACATCATCCGTTTTGACGGCACCCTTGCGGTCAGCGCGTCATGCCATGGGCAGGCCGTACAGGCCTTCAATCTCATGGCAGCGCCTGCGGTGCCCGCGCGGCTGGAACGCCTTCAGGCGCCCTTCCGCCTCGAACATGCCCATGCGGTCGCCCTCCTGCCCCTTCAGGGTGAGTGGCGGATTGAAGGCTGCGACCGCACGCTGCCGACAGGCATGATTGCATGGGGGACCACCACGCGCGCGACCCACGTCGCGCCCATTGCCCCCGCCCTGCCCGCCTGCCTGCTGGCTGCCATCATTTCAACATCCCAAACTGAGAAAGTCATGCCATGAGTGAGCCTGCCGGTCTTCCCATCATTGATCTCGGTCCCGCGCGGCAAGGTGACTACGCAACAACCGGTGCCCTGATCAGCCATGCCTTCACCACGTCGGGGTTCTGCTACATTCGCAATCACGGCGTGCCTGATGCGATCATCGACCGCCTGCGGGCGGAGGCGCTGGATTTCTTCCATGCCCCCATGGAAGAAAAACTGGCCTGCAAACCCAAGGAGGCGGTGCGCGGCTTCAACGCCCTGAACCGCACGACCATGTACGGCGCGGAACAGCCTGACTACAAGGAGTTCTTCCAGATCGGGCTGGAACTGCCAGCCGATGATCCCGCCGTGCTTGCCGGCCAGCCCCTGCGCGGCCCCAACCAGTGGCCTGCCAGCCGCCCCGCCTTTCGCGCGGCCATGATGGACTACTTCAACGCCATTGGCGCCTGCGGGCAGGTACTGCTGCGCGCCGTTGCCCACTCGCTTGGCATTGCGCCGGATTTTTTTGTGGGAAAATATGATCGCCCGCTGCAACGCACGCAGGCCATCTGGTACCCCCCGCACCCGGCGGAACGCGAGAAAGACCAGTTTGGCGTCGCACCCCATACCGATTATGGCTGCATCACCCTGCTGTGGCAGGACCAGACCGGCGGGCTTGATGTCATGGGCGCGGATGGCAACTGGATTCCGGCCCCGCCCATTCCCGGCACGCTGGTCATCAATATTGGCGACCTGCTGTGCCGTTGGTCCAACCAGCGTTACAATTCCAACATGCACCGGGTCACGAACCGCTCCGGCAAGGAGCGCCTGTCCATCGCGACCTTCTATGACCCGGATTACGACGCCATTGTCGACCCGCGCGACCTGAACCTGCCCACCGGCACGCAGCCGCTTTTCGAGCCGGTTTCCGCTGGTGATTACATCATGGGCCGCATCCGCGATTCCCAGAAACCCCGCGCCACCAAAGCCTGACCCGCACAGCCCCGCCATGACCCGGCGGGGCTGCCATCAGGCATGCGGGTCGGTTTTTGTGGTGTTTTTTGGAAAATGACCAAAGGTCCGGGTTATCGCCTTTTCATGAAGGCGATGCCCGCGGAAACCTTTGTACAATTTTAGAATGTTTTTACGGCCAGCAGGTCAGGCAGCCTGCCGATGCGCGGCCAGTCAGAACCGCCACAGCGCCTTCTGGCCCGCTGCACGCACGGCCTCGATGTCACGCAGCCCTGCAAGGGCCATGACATCGCGCGTTTCCTGCGCCAGTATGTCAAGGGCGGCCGCTACACCTGGCGCGCCCCGTGCGGCAAGCCCCCATACCCAGGGGCGGCCAATGGAAACCGCATGCGCGCCCAGCGCCAGCGCCGTGACCACATCCCCACCGCGACGGATGCCGCTGTCAAGCATGATATCCAGCCGCCCGCCTACCGCCGCGGCGATGCCGGGCAGCACATCAAGGGTTGCGGGGGCCGGGTCCATCTGGCGGCCACCATGGTTGGACACCACAATGCCATCCGCCCCGGCATCCGCCGCGCGCAGGGCATCTTCGGGGCACATCACGCCCTTTACCACCAAAGTGCCATCCCAGTTTTCGCGCAGCCATGCCAGGTCATCCCAGTCCAGCGTGGGGTCGATCTGGGCTGCAACATCACGCGCCTGCCCCATGACATTGCGGGCGGTTGTATAGGCATCAACATTGCCCACGACGGGCATGCCGCCACGCAACAGGCCCGCAACCCAGGCCGGATGGTTCAGCAGGCCCGCCATCTGCAATACGCTCGGGCGCGAAAGATGACGGAAGCCGTTGCGCACATCGCGCTCACGCACGGGGGTGATGGCGGTATCAACGGTCAGGATAATGCCGGTAATGCCACATGCTTTTGCGCGGGCCAGCATGTCGCGTGTCAGGGCACGGTCGCGCAGCACGTAAATCTGCGCCATGACATCAGCGCCCGTCGCGGCCACGTCTTCCATGGGCGCGATGGAAAAGGTGGAAACGCCCATTCCAACCCCGCGACTGCGCGCTGCATGGGCCCCACCGCGCTCACCATGGTGGTGGAACATGCCCGCAAACCCGACCGGAGCCAGAAAGACCGGCATCTGCCATGTCCGGCCAAAGCAGCGCGTGGTCAGGTCAATGGCTGCCACATCGCACAAAGCGCGGGGTACGACGCCCCACCGGGCAAAACTGTTGCGGTTGCGGGCCATGGTGCGTTCACCATGGGCACCGCCATCGATATAATCGGCAAAGAGCCGGGGGAGACGACGGCGCGCCTTTCGCGCAGCGGCAATGAACGCGCCGTCATCCACCATCAGGCAGCCTCGACCGTGGGCAGGGACAGGGCGCCTGCCACCGCGGTGTTCAGCGCGCCTGCGGCGATCAGCGCATTGGCCTTTTCCATGTCAGGGGTGAACAGCCGGTCCTGCGCGAAGAAGGACACATGCTCACGCAGGGCCGCTGCGGCCTGCGCCAGCGGCTGCGAGGAGGTCAGCGGCGCAAGGAAGTCAAGCCCCTGCACGGCCGCCAGATATTCAATGCCAAGGATGGTACGCACGTTGTCATTGATATCAGTGACGCGGCGGGCTGCAAAGGTCGCCATGGACACGTGATCTTCCTGGTTGGCGGAAGTCGGCAGGCTGTCCACGCTGGCGGGATGGGCCAGCGTCTTGTTTTCCGACGCCAGCGCCGCCGCCGTGACCTGCGCGATCATGAAGCCCGAATTCACGCCACTGTCATTGACCAGGAAGGGCGGCAGCCCGCTCATGCCCGGGTCCACCAGCAGTGCCAGGCGGCGCTCGGCGATGGCGCCAATTTCCGAGACCGCGATCGCCATGAGATCAGCCGCGATGGCAACCGGTTCGGCATGGAAGTTGCCGCCCGAGATCATCTCATCCGTATCGGGGAAGTGGATGGGATTGTCGGAAACCGCATTGGCCTCGATCAGCAGCACGCGGGCGGCATGGCGCAGGCTGTCGAGCGCCGCCCCCATGACCTGCGGCTGGCAGCGCAGGCAGTACGGATCCTGCACGCGCTCGTCATCAACCTCATGGGAGGAACGGATGGCCGAACCTTCCATCAGCTTGCGATACACCGCGGCGCATTCGATCTGCCCCTGCTGGCCGCGCAGCGTGTGCAGGCGCGGATCAAACGGCGCATCCGTACCACGCGCGGCATCAAGCGTGAGCGAGCCGGTCACAAGGGCCGCCTGGAACAGGCGCTCGGCATCGAACAGGGCAATGATGGCCAGCGAGGTGGAAACCTGCGTGCCGTTGAGCAGCGCAAGCCCTTCCTTAGGGCCAAGGACCACCGGCGCGAGGCCCGCAGCCTTCAGCGCCGCAGCACCCGGCAGGCGCTCACCCTTGTAAAAGGCTTCGCCCTCGCCGATCAGGACGGCGGTCATGTGCGCCAGCGGGGCCAGATCGCCCGATGCGCCAACCGATCCCTTTTCGGGAATGACCGGAATGAGCCCCTTGGCCAGCATGTCGAGCAGGAGCTGCACGACCTCGGGCCGCACACCCGAAAAACCGCGCCCGAGGCCATTGGCCTTGAGCAGCATGATCAGGCGCACCACACGCTCGGGCAGCGGCTTGCCGATGCCGGCCGCATGGCTGAGAACCAAGTTGCGCTGAAGATCGCGCAGCCGGTCATCGGGGATGCGGGTCTTGGCCAGCTTGCCAAAACCGGTGTTGACACCATAGACCGCCGCGCCACCGGCCACGATCCGCTCGACCGAACGCGCGGCCGCCGCCAGGGTGGCCTGCGCCTCGGGGCTCAGGGTAACATCCATCCCCTCGAACACGAAGCGACGCAGGGTAGCCAGATCAAGCTGACCGGGATGAAGAACGAGATTTTCTGACATCTGAAATCAGCCTTTTTTGATCATGGGCAGGTTAAGCCCTTTTTCGTGGGCGCAATCGACCGCGATGTCGTAACCCGCATCCGCATGGCGCATCACGCCCGTTGCCGGGTCATTCCACAGCACGCGCTCCAGGCGCTTTGCGGCGTCATCCGTGCCATCAGCCACGATCACCATGCCTGAATGCTGGGAGAAGCCCATGCCCACGCCGCCGCCATGGTGCAGCGAAACCCATGTCGCACCCGATGCGGTGTTGAGCAGCGCGTTGAGCAGTGGCCAGTCCGACACGGCATCAGAGCCATCGCGCATGGCTTCCGTCTCGCGGTTGGGGCTGGCGACGGAGCCGCTGTCAAGGTGGTCGCGGCCAATCACGATCGGCGCCTTCAGTTCACCCTTGGCAACCATTTCATTGAACGCGAGGCCAAGGCGGTGGCGGTCACCCAGCCCGACCCAGCAGATGCGCGAGGGCAGGCCCTGGAAATGAATCTTCTCGCGCGCCATGTCGAGCCAGTTGTGCAGGTGCTTGTCGTCGGGCAGCAGTTCCTTCACCTTGGCGTCGGTCTTGTAGATGTCTTCCGGGTCGCCCGACAGGGCCGCCCAGCGGAACGGGCCAATGCCACGGCAGAAGAGCGGGCGGATATAGGCGGGCACGAAACCGGGGAACTCAAAGGCCTCCTCGCAGCCGACCTCAAGCGCCATCTGGCGGATGTTGTTGCCGTAATCGAAGGTGGGAATGCCCATGCGGTGGAAGGCGACCATTGCTTCCACGTGCAGCTTCATGGAGTCCTTGGCCGCCTTCTCGACCGCGGCCGGGTCGGTCACGCGCATCCTGGCCGCCTGGTCCAGCGTCCAGCCTGCCGGGAGGTAGCCGTTGAGCGGGTCATGGGCGGAGGTCTGGTCGGTCACGCCATCGGGGCGGATGCCACGGCGCACCAGCTCGGGGAAGACCTCGGCCGCATTGCCCAGCAGGCCCACGGAAACCGGCTTGCCGCTCTTGCAGGCGGCGTCGATGATCTCGAGCGCCTCATCAAGCGTGTCGACCTTGCGGTCGAGATAGCCGGTCTGCAGGCGCTTCTCGATACGGCCGGGCTCGCACTCGACCGCCAGCATGGAGGCACCGGCCATGACAGCGGCCAGGGGCTGCGCGCCGCTCATGCCGCCGAGGCCGCCGGTCAGGATCCACCGGCCGGTCAGGTCGCCGCCATAGTACTGGCGCCCCATCTCGACAAAGGTTTCATACGTTCCCTGAACGATGCCCTGGCTGCCGATATAGATCCACGAACCGGCCGTCATCTGGCCGTACATCATCAGCCCGGCACGATCGAGTTCGTTGAACTTGTCCCAGTTCGCCCAGTGGGGAACGATGTTGGAATTGGCGATCAGGACGCGGGGGGCATTCTCATGCGTGCGGAATACGCCAACCGGCTTGCCGGACTGCACCAGCAGGGTCTGGTCGGCTTCCAGCGTTTTCAGCGTGTCGACAATACGGTCGTAGCACTCCCAGTTACGGGCAGCGCGGCCAATACCACCATAGACAACCAGCTCCGAAGGCTTTTCCGCTACTTCGGGGTCGAGGTTATTCATCAGCATCCGCATAGCAGCTTCAGTCTGCCAGCTTTTTGCCGTGATCTCAGGGCCATGCGCGGCATGGATAATACGATCATTGGACAGACGGGACGAGGTCGGGCTACTCATGACATCACCTTGAATGTACTTGTATATACATTCGTTTGCCGCAGACCCTCCCCCTTGTCAACATGAAAACGTAATGAAATACCGTTTCAGAACAATGGGGGAGAAAGATCAGGGCCTGTAGCGACCGACAAAGCTGAAGCGGCTGCCGGAATAGGTGAAGATGCCCTTCATGACGACTCGCCCCTCGACCCATGTACGCCGCATGAGCTGCAGGCAGGCCTCGGGCTCATCAAGCTCGAGCAGCGTGCAGATATCCAGGCTCGGCGTCACCGCGAACACCACATGCTCGATCTCCTCGGGGTGGGAAATGCCCGAGAGATGACGGTGCGGATGGGTGAGGGAAAAGTCCTGGTCCAGATAATCGGGCGCGAAATGGGGCGAGACGAAACGCTCCTCGACCTGCAGCGGCGTATCATCCTCATAATGGACGATGATGGAATGGAAGAGCCGCGCACCGGGGCGCTGCTCGAATGCCGTTGCGAGATCACTGTTCGCGCGGATTGTATCAAGCGTGATGATGCGCGTGGTGTGCTCATGCCCGTTGGAGGCAATATCATCAGCAATATCACGCAGTTCCAGCAGTTCCACGCGCTGGGCGGGCTCGGCGACGAACGTGCCCACGCCCTGCGCGCGCGTGACCAGCCCTTCGGCTGTGAGTTCGCGCAGGGCACGGTGGACCGTCATGCGCGAGACACCGAGCAGTTCCACCAGTTCACTTTCCGATGGAAGGCGATGACCGATTGCCCATTCACCGGTTTCAATCCGCTCGGTGATGTACAGCTTGACCTGCTCGTAGCGGGCTGTGGGTTTATCCTTGCTTAAGACCAGTGACACGCAATTACACCTTATTCAGAAGACGTTAGTCTATACTGGCATAAGGGAGTGAGTGCCATCCAGCGCTGATCGCAACTTTTTATTGCGGACAACCACCAAAAATCCGTGCGCTGGGCCTTACCCCCCCGATCCAGTACGACAGTTCATGCGGGCCGGCGATGTCCCACACCACCATGTCGGCCGCCATGCCCGTGCGCAGCCGCCCGACCGTATGCTCCAGCCCCAGCGCCCTTGCGGCGATATGGGTATGCCCGGCCAGGGCTTCCCCCGGCGTGAGGCGGAAGAGCGTGCAGGCCATGTTCATGACCGCCGTGGGGCTGAGCACGGGCGACGTGCCGGGATTGCAGTCCGTGGCAAGGCCCATGGGCACGCCATGCTTGCGGAACAGGGAAACCGGGGGCTGCTTCGTTTCACGCACAAAATAGAAGGCACCGGGCAGCAGCATGGCCACGGTGCCTGCATCGGCCATGGCTTGCACGCTGCTTTCGCTTGCATATTCAACGTGATCGGCCGAGAGCGCATGCCAGCGCGCCGCAAGCTTGCCCCCATCGAGATCGGACATCTGGTCGGCATGCAGGCGCACGGGCAGCTTCCAGCGCTGTGCGGCTTCAAAAATACGCTCGACCTCGGCAGGCTGGAAGGCAATGGTTTCACAGAAGGCATCGACGCTGTCGGCCAGACCGGCCTCCGCCACGGCAGGCAGCATTTCCGTGCACAGGAAGGTCACGTAATCATCCTGCCTGCCCGCGAATTCCGGCGGCAGCGCATGGGCGCCGAGAAAGGTGGTATGCACGCGCACCGGCAGATGCCTGCCCACCGCGCGTGCCACGCGCAGCTGCTTGAGTTCATCTTCCAGCCGCAGCCCGTAGCCTGACTTGATCTCGAGGGTGGTCACGCCATTTTCAACAAGGCAGCGCGCGCGCTTAAGCGTAAGCCGCAGCAGTTCCTCCTCGCTCGCATCACGGGTGGCGCGCACGGTGGACAGGATGCCACCCCCGCGCCGTGCAATCTCCTGATAGGAAACCCCCTGCAGCCGCTCCGCGAACTCGCCGCTCCTATCCCCGCCATAGACGAGGTGCGTATGCGGGTCGACCAGGCCTGCCGTCATCCACTGGCCCTTGCACGAAATGACCTCGCGCGCGAGGCGTTCAGGCGCGCCGGGCAGGTCCGCGCGGGGGCCGACCCATACGATCTGCCCATCGCGGGCGGCGATGGCGCCATCAGGGATGAGGCCAAAATCATCTCCGCCCGGCTGCCCGGTTCCACTCGCATTGGTTGCCAGATTGACATCGACCCATAACCGATCCCACATGACGCACTCCCATTTCAGCGCTTGACCCTAAACGTATATACATGTCTAGTTTTGAAACCGTTCCAACGCAATGCTCTATCAAAACAGGCCCGTCATGTCCTTATCGGTACAGATCCAGACCATTTTTGCCGGGCAGGCCCTCCTGCCCGAGGGGTGGCGCGACAATGTACGCCTTGGCTTTGATGCCAGTGGTCATTTCACCACGATAGAAGCCGACCAGCAGCCCCGCCCTGATGACAGGCGCGTCGATATCGCCCTGCCGCCCATGCCCAGCCTGCATTCCCACGCCTTCCAGCGCGCCATGGCCGGACTGACGGAAACCCGGCTGGACCCCGCCGATTCATTCTGGAGCTGGCGCGAGCAGATGTACCGTCTTGCCGCCGTCATCGACCCTGCCACCCTCCGCGCCATTGCCGCCCAGCTTTATATGGAAATGCTCAAGGCCGGTTATACGCAGGTTGCCGAGTTCCATTACCTGCACTGCGCACCGGACGGACAGCCCTATGCGCAGCCCGCCGAAATGCCGCTTGCCGTCATTGATGCCGCCCGCGATGCGGGTATCGGAATCACCATGCTGCCGGCGCTGTACCGGCATGCGGGCTTTGGCCGCCCGCTGGCGGCGGAACAGAAGCGCTTTGCCAGTTCACCGGAATTCCTTGCGCGGGTCATTACCGATATCACGGCCCGCCATGCTGGCGATCCTCTGGTGAATGCGGGGATCGCCCTGCATTCCCTGCGGGCGGCCAGTGGGGATGACATACGCGAAATGCTCGCCCTGCTGCCCGGTGACATGCCCGTGCACATTCACATTGCCGAGCAGGTGAAGGAAGTGGAGGACTGCGTTGCCTTCCTTGGGCGCAGGCCGGTTGCCTGGCTGCTCGATGAGATGCCGGTGGATGAGCGCTGGTGCCTGATCCATGCAACGCATATGGATCGGGACGAAACGGCGCGCCTGGCCCGTTCGGGCGCGGTTGCCGGTATCTGCCCCATTACCGAAGCCAATCTGGGCGATGGTTTCTTCCCCTTCATGGATTACGTGGATGCGGGGGGCCGCTTTGGCATTGGCAGTGACAGCAATGTGCTGCTCAACGTAGCGGAGGAACTGCGCACGCTGGAATACGGGCAGCGCCTCATCTCGCAAAAACGCTGCCGCGCCCTGCCCTCGGGCCAGACCGGATCGGTCGGGGGGTACCTGTATGCACAGGCCCTGCAGGGGGGAATGCAGGCCTGCGCGCATGGTGGCGGCCAACTGGCCGTGGGGCAGCGCGCCGACCTGTGCACGCTGGCTGACACCGCCCTGTCGCTGCCTGGCCTGCGGGGCGATACTATTATGGATTCACTCGTCTTTGCCCGCGCCACCCTGCCTGTCAGCGATATACTGTGCGCGGGCCAGTGGGTCGTGCGCGAAGGGCGCCATGTTCACGAAGAACGTATCGCGACTGCATTCGGCAAGGCGATTACGACCTTACGTTCCGACCGGAGTTCACTGTCATGACCCCGCCCGTCTTTACGCATACACGCGGCACGGCCCCCGTTCTTGTCACCATTCCGCATGCCGGCACGGCACTCGCACCCAGCATGGCCGAACGCATGACGCCACGCGGCCGGTTACTGCCGGATACCGACTGGTATATGGAAAAACTCTATACATCGGCTGCCGACATGGGCATCGGGGTCATTCGTGCCAATTATTCGCGCTATGTCATTGACCTCAACCGGGGCGCGGATGATTCCACGCTCTATCCGGGTCGGCCCAAGACCGGCCTCGTGCCGGACCTGGCTTTTGATGGCACCCCGATCTACCACCCCGGCCAGGAACCGGATGAAGCGGAAACGGGCGAACGCCGGATCCGCTACTGGCAACCCTATCATGATGCGGTGGCGGAAGAACTGGCCCGGCTGAAAGCCCGCTGGGGCTGGGCGATATTGTGGGATGGCCATTCCATCAAGACGGAAATCCCGCGCCTGTTTGAAGGCTGCCTGCCCGACCTGAATTTCGGGACCAACCAGGGCGCAGCCTGCGCGCCATCGCTCATTGACAGCGTTGTCTCCCTTGCCGCGCGGGACACGGATTATTCCCATGTCGTCAACGGGCGGTTCAAGGGCGGTTATACAACACGGCATTATGGCCAGCCCGAACAGGGCATCCATGCCATACAGCTTGAAAAAGCCCAGAGAATCTACCTCAGCCACGAAGATACGCCATGGCCGCTTGATACGGACAAGACCCGCAAAATATCAGCCCTGATCGGCACGCTGCTGCAACAGGCAACGGCGTGGCGCCCTGCGTAACCTTCTTTACTGCCGCCACAGGCAGCCCGCCCGCTGGCGCAATGACCTGCGGGCGGGTTCAGCCAGATGCGCCAGGAACCTTTATGACCGGAACTGGCCAGTAGCTTCCGTTCCGGTCATATGGTTTTATTTCTTTTCAGCCTTGCCGGATGCCGCCTGCTCTTCACATGCCTTGCGCATTGCGGGCATGATCTTGCGGGGCTGCCGGAACCATGTTTCCAGATCCTTCGGCGCCATGGGCTTGGCGAACAGGTAGCCCTGCATGACATCACAGTGCAGGCTTTCCAGAAGTTCGTATTGTGCTTCCGTCTCCACCCCTTCGGTCACGACGGTCATGCCCAGCCGGTTACCAATGCCGATAACCGCCGTTGTCACCGCCTGCGCATTGGCATCATGCTCAAGGTTCATGATGAAGCTGCGGTCAATCTTGATTTCCGTCAGCGGCAGGCGGGTCAGCCGCGACAGTGATGAGTAGCCCGTGCCAAAATCATCCATGGACAGGCCAACATTCAGGCCACGAATGGCATTGAGCACATCCATCGTATCCTTGTTTTCATCCATCATCACGCTTTCGGTAATCTCCACCGTCAGGCGTGCCGGGGCAATGCCAAACCGGGTCAGCAAGTTCGAGATCATTTCGGGCAACTGGCGTTTGCGGAAATGACCGGCTGACAGGTTGACCGATACCGCCGGGATCATGACCCCATCGCGGTCCCATGCCACGATCTGGCGGCAGGCTTCTTCCAGGCACCATGCACCGATGGCCTCGATCTGCCCGGTATCCTCTGCAACCGCAATGAAACGGGAGGGAAAAATATTGCCCAGATGCGGATGATGCCAGCGTGACAGCGCCTCTACGCCATAGAGCGCGCCGGTTTTTGCCTCGATCTGCGGCTGGTAATGCAGGTTGAGCAATCCTTTGGCCAGGGAATCACGCAAGGCGGACCCAAGGACAAGGCGGTCCTGTGCCGCGGTATGGTCCTCTGGCGTGGCAACGCGGAATGTGCCGCGGGCATCTTTCTTGGCAAGGCGCATCGCGGCCTCGGCGTGGCCGATCAGGGATTCACTGTCCGGCCCGTTTTCAGGGAACATGCTGATGCCCACGCTGATCGAAGCCGCAATGAAGTTGCCACCGATTTCGATGGGCTCCTCCATGCCCCCGATCAGCCTCTCGGCAAATGCCGTTGCAGGGGCGGCCTGGGTGTCGGGCAATATGATGACAAACTCATCCCCCCCTGCGCGGCTGAGGATGTAATGGCTCCGGCACAGGCTCTTGATCCGTGCCGCCACCGCCTTGAGGAAGTCATCGCCATTGGAATGCCCGAGCGCATCGTTGATGTCACGAAAGCGGTCGAGATTGAGCATCAGCACGGCAAAATGGTTGTCACCCGGTTTGCCGACAAGGTTCCTGAGGACCTTATGGATGGCGGTCCGGTTCAGGAAGCCGGTCAGCGGGTCATAATTGGCCAGCTGGGAGATATGATGGCGCGCTTCATACTGCTCGATCAGGACACTGCAGAATGGCACGCTGCCCGCCACGATTTTCTGCGGCCAGTCGCTGATCGTGCTGGTATTGCGTGAAAACAGCGCGAATATGCCCGATATCTTGCCGTTGCGCGCCTTGATCGCGGAGGCCCAGCAATTATGCAGCCCCAGCGAAACCCCTAGCGAGCGGTAGCTTTCCCATACAACGGTGGCCGCCTCGTCAAGGTCATTGGACAGGGCCATGATGTCCGCATCTGAGAGTGTTACATTCTCCAGTGCCGCGGCATAGCGCCGTGGCAGGCCGGGGCCCGACAGCACATGGAGCCGGTGGTCTTCATCGATCAGCACAAGGATGGCGACCGTATTGGGGATGAAATTCTCCACCTCCCGGCAGACAAGGTCCGCCACGTCCTGTATCTGCATATCGGTCGAGAGGGACTGGAACACCGTATTCTGCAGGTCCAGCAGTTTCTTGCGATGGTTTTCTTCCGTTACCGCCTTGATGGAGGCGAGATAGTATTTTTTGCCTTTCGGGCCGACCTTGCTTGAAGACAGCGTCAGTTCCCCGGTGATGTAGTCACCGTGCCGGTTCTCGAAGATGATTTCACGCGATGTGCCAACGGTGGCGTCAAGATCCGCCGGGTACCGGCTGTCGGCATGGCTACCCTGTTCATCGCAGCCGAAATCCGGGACCAGCTTGCGCATGTTCTGGCCGCGCACTTCATCCTGCGCATAACCCCAGAGTTTTTCCGCCCCTTTATTGAAAAAGATGACGTCATTGCGGTCGTCAGTCACGATGATCGCTTCGGTCGCGTCATGCAACAGGGCCAGGGCGGTGTCGCCCGACAATGCAGGCTTTGGGGAAGGTGAAGTCAGGAGCAACTTGTTCATGATGATAGGCCACAGTTCACAATTTGACAGGCAGGCTGCCTGTTTGCACAGGATAAAAAAGACATGAGGGGGCGCTATGGCATCAGGCCGACTGCAGCCCCAGTGCTTCCGGGCGGGCGGGACGGCCAATCAGGAACCCCTGCCCCGCCACGCAGCCCTCGCCACGGAGCACTTCAAGCTGCCGGGGCGTTTCGATCCCTTCCGCCAGCACGGAGATATTCATGGTGCGGCCCAGGGCAAGGACCGAACGGACAATGGCGGCGGCATCGGAATTGGTTTCGATCCCCTGCATGAAACTGCCATCAAGCTTGATCCGGTCGAACGGGAAAGAGCGCAGCGTATCAATGGACGAATAACCCGTACCGAAATCATCCAGTGCGATCGAAACCCCGAGTTCCTTGATCCGTCGCACGATTTCAAGCGCACGCTGCTTGTCATCGATGATGGACGTTTCCGTCAATTCCAGCTCAAGCCGGGCGGGAGAAAGACCCGTATTCTCGAGTGTTTCCTTGACCAGCCGGTACAGATCGGGATGAAAGAACTGCACCGGAGACAGGTTGACCGCAAGCTTGTACGAAGCATCCCACTTCGCGGCCTGTGCGCAGGCGGTCTGCAGAACCCATTCGCCCAGCGGGATGATGAGGCCGTTTTCCTCGGCAACAGGAATGAACAGGGCGGGCGGCACTTCCCCCCGTTCAGGGCTGGTCCAGCGCAGCAGGGCCTCGTAGCCAAAGATCTCGCCCGTCGCAATGGCGGTCTGCACCTGATAGTGCAGGCTCAGTTCGCCTTTTTCCATGGCCGTCTTCAGGTCTGCCGCAAGTGCGCGCGCTTCGCGTACCGTCTCATCCATCGCGGGCTCGTAATAGGCCACGGTGCGCAACGGGTCCGCCTTGGCGCGATACATGGCAAGGTCGGCACGCGTGACGAGTGTTTCCTTGTCGGTCGCGTCCTTGGGGAACAGGGCCAGGCCTACGCTGCCGCCGGTTGTGACTTCGTAGTCCTCGATCGGGATGGGCAGGTTGATGGCTTCCTCGATGCGGGCGACAAAGGCATTGAGTTCATCAGGGTCGCTCGTCAGATGGACCGCGGCAAACTCATCCCCGCCCAGACGGGCCACGAACTCGCCTTCGCCCAGCATCTCGGTAAAACGGTTGGCAATGGTGACCAGAACGACATCGCCTGCGGCATGCCCACGCACATCATTGATTTCCTTGAACTTGTTAAGATCAATTCCAATCAGTGCGAACTGGGTTCCCTTCTCTTTCGCATCCTCGATCACCTCATCGAGATGATCATTGAAGCTGACGCGGTTGGGGAGCGCTGTCAGGGCATCATGCAGCGCCATCTGCCGCATGCGCTCATAAGATTCCGCGCGCGTTGCATCATCGATCGAGAAACTGTTGCCGCCCGTGGCCACCAGCAGGAGGGTTGTAATGGCCAGCGCAACGCCAAGCACGACAGGGGCATTGCCACTCGCCATGAGATCGGCCGACATCATGTGCGTGCGCATGGCGGACACACCAACAAAATGCAGCCCCGCAATCGCCGCGACGAACAGCACCGTGGCCAGGATTTCCCGGTGCCGGTTCCCGCTACGCAGCAGGCATTGCAGGGACAACGTGCCAAAAGCGATGCCCAGCAGCAGGGAGAGCGCGATTGTTGGCAGGCTCCAGGCCATATGATCGCCGAATTCCACGGCATACATGCCGGAATAATGCATGCCTGCAATGGCAAGGCCAAGCACGGCGCCGCCGAGGGCTGGCCCCATCCGGCTCTTGCTGGTGGCGGCGATAACGGTTGCGGCCAGTACGCCCACGGCAGCAATGACAAATGAAAACAGCGTAAGCGGAATATTCAGCAGGCCCGCCACACCCGGCATGTATGCCAGCAGCGCCAGGAAGTGGGTGCACCATATGGTTGTCGCACCGGCGGCTGCACATTGCAGATACCATGAATGATTCTGCCGCCCCGGCGTCGCGGCAATGCGCGCCATGATGCGGACAGTGATCCATGAACCCGCGATACATACAATAAGGGCGGAAATAAGGAGGGGCATGTTGGAATCCATCATTATTTTAAGCAATTGCAACACGGTATTATTCCATCGGGGAGCGCATGGTTAAGCATAGATACCGCCTGCGTGGCGGCATAAATTCTCGTCACGTCAGATGGTATTTATTTATATAACTAATATATTATTGGTTATTTTTATTGTTCTATATTTTAGAGCCGGTCTTTCCGTGATCTATATCATATATTCCTGATATAAATAATTAGTTGTACACGATCTGCCTCTTTCCGATCGCCGATCCGGGCCGCTTCATACAAATCAACAAAAAGTGATGTTAGATTTATTCCATGTAGTATAATTTATTTAATTAATTTCAAGATTGTATCTTTTTGTCACTTTATATTGTTACATAACAAAACAATCGTCCATATTTCCTTGGTTTTCCGGCATATTCCATGCATCTTTTTTGCACTGCACAAATGGGCTGGCAGCATCCGTTTTCAGAACAGACAATTCCTATTAACAATTTTTTCAATATATTTTTTTTTAGGGAAAATGGCTTGCATACACCGGCGTTATGCGATTCACGACATTCCCGGGCGATTTGCCCTGTCAGATTCGAGTCATTCGGGCAAAGGGGGCAGGCCCCTGCCCTATTCATTATCCGTCTTATGCCGCAAGGCGGCCTGACGCACCATCAACCCGACAACCAGCAAGAACGCCAGAAACATGAAGCTACTGCTTACGCTCAGGCTGGCGCTGATCGCACCTTTATAGGCCTGCGTTACATCTCCATGCGTGGCGGGAGAAAGCGTCCGGATCGCGGCCATACCTTTTTGCAGGAATGCGGGCACGTCGATCCTTTCTGGCAGTGCCCGAAGCCGGTTCTGCAGGCCCAGCGCCATCACGCCGCCCGAAAGGGCCACGCCAAGCGAGCCCCCGAGCGAGCGGATGAAGGACATCATGGCCGTGGCAATGCCGAGTGAACCCGTGGGCACGGCATTCTGGATCATGACGGTTGCATTGGGCATGCCAATTCCCATGCCCACACCAAGACACCCCAGGCTGAGCAGGAAGAACAGCGCAGGCGCGCCGTGATGGGCACAGATCGCGATCAGGGTCAGTGCCATGAATTCGATACCAACGCCGATGGAGAGCAGGAGCGTGTAGCGTTGCGTCCTGGACGAAACATATCCGCCCAGCACCGAACTGACCATCATCGTGCCCACCTGTGGCAGCATCATCAGGCCAGATGTCGCTGGCGTCTCGCCAAGAACAAGCTGATAATACAGCGGCAGGAAGATCATCGACCCCATCATGGCGAACGACATTATCCCGGTCGCGGCGACGCATACGGAAAAAGTCGGGATACGCAGCAGGTCCAGGCTGATGAGCGGCTCCGGCGCACGCCGCTCCTGCCGGATGAACAACCCGAACAGGAGCGTTGTGGCCCCGAGAAGGAGAAAGGTGAGCGGCGATGTCCATGCCAGGGTGGTACCCAGCGCATTGAACAGCAGCAGGAAGCCAGCCGTGGCAATGCTCAGGAGGGCCGCGCCGGGATAGTCGATGCCTGGCCTTGCCTCGGTCCGGCCAACAGGCAGGCTCAGCATGATCAGCCCGAACGCGAGGAGCCCGATCGGCAGGTTGACAAGAAAAACCCATCGCCAGGACAGCGCACTCGTCAGCACCCCGCCCAGAAATGGCCCCGCGACACTGCTGACCGCAAATGCCCCGGTAAACAGCCCCTGATAGCGACCCCGCTGCCGGGGGGACACCATGTCGCCAATCACCGTCTGTGATAGCGTCATCAGGCCCCCTGCCCCCACGCCCTGAAGACCGCGGAAGAAGATCAGCTGCCACATGCCCTGCGCGATTCCGCATAGCAGCGAGGCTGCGAGAAACGAGCCGATGCTGAACGCCAGCAAGGGCCGCCTGCCGAACATGTCGGACAGCTTGCCATACATTGGCGTGGCGATTGTGGAGGTCAGCATGAACGCCGTCACGACCCAGGACATATGTGCAAGACCACCAAGGTCGCTGACAATCGTGGGCAGTGCAGTCGAGACGATGCTCTGGTCGAGCGCACCCATGACCATGGTCAGGATCAGGCCGATGAAAACAAGTCGTCGGGTCGATGGGCTATAGGCAGATGCCGTCTCTGCCACGGAAGATGACTGCACGAAAAAATCCTGTGATGACAAAAAATGGGCCGTATGTCGTTCATGACGAACGCCTGCGCTCCCGGTTGCTTCGGTTATCATGGCAAGGCAGGCTCAGGGCCAGCACACTTTACGGCATCCAGAAGATAACGGTAGCTGCGCGGCAGGAGCCTCGCGGCAGCGGGTCGGGATCGACCGACGGCAACAGGGTGCCATATCGACCTTCTCGAAATCCGGGTCACTGATCGGCAGTTTTGCCCGGGCAAAGCTTCAGCCTGTCGATCAGCCAGCGACCCGCGCGCCCCGGCGGCTCGGCCGTGGGATAGACGACTGTCATGGGCATATCCACGCCCCCCTGCGAGATGTTCTCGATGCGGAGTTCGACCAGTCGGCCACTGTCGATATCGGCCTGGACGGTGTGCGACGGCATCCCGCCCCAGCCCAGGCCACCCAGAAGAAAATGATGCTTGGCATACAGATCCGCCAGTCGCCATGTCAGCGGGGACATGATGCCACGCTCCTTGCCGGCAGACAGTTCGGTCCGGTCGGTCAGCACGAGCTGGACGTGGCGGGCCAGTTCTTCCCGGGGAATGATGCCGTCAATCCGCGCCAGCGGATGGTCGCGGGATGCCACGATCATGAAATGGATGCCTCCCAGCGCTTCGCTGGACATGGAGGCGGGCAGATCAGGCAGGGGCCCCGCAATGCCGATGCTGGCCCGCCCATCGAGAAGCGGCTGGAACACACCACCAAGAGCCTCGACATATAGCCGCAGGGGCGTGTGCGGAAAGGTCTCGCGGAACCCGGTCGCCACGGCCGTGATACGGTCCATCGGAAAGAACACATCCACCACGACTGACAATTCGGGCTCCAGCCCCGATGACATGCCCTTCGCCCGCGCCTTCATGAAGTCCACATTCGCAACCACGCCACGCGCATCGGCCAGTAGCACCCGGCCTGCGGGGGTCAGTTGCGGGTACCGGCCTGCCCGGTCAAACAGCACGAGCCCCATCTGCGCCTCGAGTATAGCGATCATCTCGCTGACCGCTGATTGCGACCGGTGCAGCAGCCGGGCCGCCGCCGAGAAGCTGCCCTCATCGCTGGCGGCGATGAAGGTACGCAGTTGATCCAGTGATACGCCGTCCAGCACAGGACTCTCCCGATCCATCGCTACAGCCGGTATTATATATCGGAATATAGCAACTTTATAGATGGATAAATCCATGGGACATGCTGAACCCTGTTCTCACTTCATAACAGAAAAGCCCTGTCCAATTTCCCTGCGGAGATGACCATCATGAAGATCCTGCATATCGATTCCAGCATTCTCGGCGCCCATTCGGTCAGCCGCCAGCTTTCGGCTGAAACTGTTGCGCAGCAGAAGGCAGCCCACCCGGGCGCCACTGTCACCTATCGGGATCTTGCCGCAAATCCCGTGCCCTATCTGACGGGCGAGCATATGGCGGCCTTCCAGGGCGCGCCGGTAACGGATGCCGCACTTGCCGATGACCTGGAGACCGGCAATGGATATATCGATGACCTTCTGGCCGCCGACATCATCGTCATTGGCGCGCCGATGTACAATTTCTGCGTTCCCGCCCAGCTCAAATCCTGGATTGACCGCGTCGTCGTCGCCGGCAGGACGTTCCGGTACGGCGCGACAGGTCCCGAAGGTCTGCTACCGGAAGGCAAAAAGGCGTTCATCATCTCGACACGTGGCGGGATCTATACCGGGAACAGCCCGGCCGCTGCGCTGGATTACCAGGAAAAGTATCTTGGCGCCGTCCTCGCTTTCATTGGCCTGACGGATGTCACCTGGATACGCGCGGAAGGACTGTCACTGGGGCAGGACGCAAAAGACGCCGCCATCGTGCAGGCGCAGGACGAAATTGCCGGTCTTCCGGCCTGAATACCCTTTATATCCCAAAGGAACATGCCGCATGAACAAACGTCATTTCGTTACCTCCGCCCTTATGGCGGCAGTCGTATCCGGTGTGGTTTCACAGGCTTCCGCCCAGCAGGTTGCCAGCACCGATCCATCGGTGGTGAAGGCTGGAACCTACAAGGTCGAGCCCTATCACACGCAGGTCGGCTTTACCCTCTCGCATATGGGCTTCAGCAATTTCTCCGGTTTTTTCACGGGCGCATCCGGTTCGCTCACGATTGACCCTGCCCATCTTTCAGCCACCAGCCTTGATGTCACCATTCCGGTGCAGTCAGTCGACACCACGGTGCCGAAGCTGGATGGCGAGTTGAAAAGCGCGCAATGGTTCGATGCCGGCCAGTTTCCCAACGCGACGTTCAGGTCGACCCGGGTTGTCCGGACCGGTGCGAATACCGCCAACATTACCGGCAACCTGACCCTGCATGGCGTGACAAAGCCGATAACACTCAAGGCCCGTCTGATCGGCAGCGGCACCAACCCGCTCGACAAGATGTTTACCGTAGGCTTTGAAGCAACGGGCACGATTATCCGCAGCCAGTTTGGTATCAAACAGTACGTGCCGCTCGTGGGAGACGACGTGACGCTGACGATCGCCGGCACATTCGAGCTTCAGCAGTAAACAGAAGCCAGCGCCAAGCTGTGCTGAACGACAGCCGCACCTGACGATCATCGGCCTCCTGGCGGGTCATGGCGGCAGTGGTGCGGCTGTCATGCCCGGACCTGCCGGGCCGTGACCGGTTCGACATTGCCGGGCACAAATACTTACAACGCCGTGCAACCTGAAGCTGCGCGGCATTTCCAGGCCGGTGACGCCCTCGTTTACGCCCGACGTCGAGGCCGCCGTAGCCCATGGCCATGCACCAGCCCCGTGGCGACGGGAGCCTGCCGGTAACTTTCTTCATTTACATGGCACACAATACCGTCCTTGCGGGCAAGGCGGCCTGCCGTAGCACGCGGCATCCACTTGAAAAACGTGCCTGATCACACCGCAATTCCCCCTTTACACCCGCCTGCAAGCGACTGGCAGCATGGACCGCCACGCCCCCCGGAAAAAACAGGGGCACGAGGCCGGTCAGCCCGGACAAACAGCGACTGATCGTTGACGGGACGGAGTTTGGGCAGCTTTCTTTGGCGGCCCGCGTGTCGCAGCGGGGATGCATCGCCCTGATCTGTGCCATAATGGCGATGGGGGCGCAGGATTGTCCGTGCATGGCGTGGGCAGGCTTTGCAGGCAGGCATATGGCGAAAGCATGCCCCTTCGCGCCGATACAGTAACAGTTGCACGATAAAATTAATTTTATTGCAAATAATAATATAAACAACCTTTCATTAAATATTTAAAATAAATAAGACCCTGAATTGTAATGAAAATTATTTTAAATCTTATCTGTTCATACTTTGTAAAAAAACGCTGTATCTGTCGTTCAGGCACAGCCCGCGGATTCATGTGGGCCCGTCCATCACCCATCCTGCTGGAGTGTTTCTGTCATGCCCCCTGTGCTGCCTGAATATTCCTGACCTGCGCCTGCGCGCCGGAGCGATCCGGCCAGGCATGTTGCGCCATCATATCGTGCAGACATCCGCAATCAGGCCTGCATGAAGCCATCATGCGCTCTTTCCGGGCGCATATGGCAGTCAAGAATACCGTAAACGCAATAAAACCGCATGCGTACACTCATGCGGTTCTTTGTAATACAGGGAATTGTCCATCCCATGAATGCCATCGTAGTCACTGCACTACGTCGGCCCTATACCTTTGTGGTGCTTTCGATCCTGATCGTGGTCTTTGGCATCATGTCGGTATGGCGCACGCCGACGGATGTGTTCCCCAATATCCGCATTCCGGTCGTGTCCGTCGTCTGGACCTATGGTGGCATGCTGCCTGAGGAATTCGCGGGCCGGATCATCTATAATTACGAGCTGATGGTGACCTCGACTGTCGAGGGCATCGAACATATGGAAAGCAGTTCGTATTACGGGCGCGGAATCGTCAACATATACTTCCAGCCCGGCACCGATATCGGCAAGGCGGAAGCCGAAGTCACCGCCATTTCACAGACGGTGATCAAGCAGCTGCCCGAGAACATTCCATCCCCCATGGTCATGAGCCTCGATGCCTCATCCGTGCCGGTGCTGACCCTTCAGGTCACGTCGGATAAACAGACCCCATCCGACCTGTTCAAGCTGGCCATGATCCGCGTGCGGCCGCTGCTGGTGACCGTGCCGGGTGCGGTGGTGCCGCAGGCCTATGGCGGCATGGACAGTTTTGTCATGGTGGCGCTGAACCAGCAGCAGCTCCAGGCGCATCACCTCTCGGCCATGGATGTGCAGAACGCCCTGCGCGGGCAGAATATCGTGCTGCCCGCGGGTGACCAGAAAATCGCGGCCACCGACTGGATGGTGCAGACCAACGCCACCCCGCGCTCGATGAAGGAACTGGGCGATATCCCGGTCAAGCGCGTGGGCAATGCCGTGATCTACGTGCATGACGTGGCCGAGGTCTATCGCGGCGGCCACCCGCAGACCAACCTCGTGCTGGTGAAAGGCAAGCAGGGGGTCGAGATCGTGGTCATGAAAAGTGGCGACGCCTCGACGCTGGATGTGGTCGCGGGCGCCAAGGCGCTGCTGCCGCGCATCCAGAAACTGCTGCCGCCCGATGTCAAGGTGAGCATTCTGGGCGATGCCTCGGTATTCGTTAAGGATTCCATTTTCGATGTGGTGCGCGAGATGCTCACCGCAGCCTTCCTGACCGGCATGGTGGTGCTGCTGTTCCTTGGGTCATGGCGGCCCACTGTCATCATCGCCACCTCCATCCCGCTGGCCATACTCTGCGCCATCATCGGGCTGCACTGGGCGGGGCAAACCATCAATGTCATGACGCTGGGCGGGCTTGCGCTGGCAGTGGGCATCCTGGTCGATGACGCCACGGTGATGATCGAGAACATCGACGCGCATCTTGAAATGGGCAAGACGCTGGAACCCGCCATCATCGATGCCGCCAACCAGATCGTCATCCCCACCTTTGTCGCCACCACCTGCATCTGCATTGTCTGGCTGCCGCTGTTTGGCCTGAGCGGCGTTGCGGGCTGGCTGTTCATGCCCATGGCGGAGGCCATCATCTTCGCCATGATCGCGTCGTTCATCCTCTCGCGCACGCTGGTGCCGACCATGGCCAAATACCTGCTGGCAGGCCACAGCGTGGCGGGGCATGGGGATTCGCACCACTGCCAGCCGCAGGTTCACAACCTGCAATACCCCAAGCGCCTGCCTGAGCGCTTCCAGCAGGCGTTCGAGCGGGGGTTCAATACCTTTCGTGAGCGGTATGGCGCCCTGCTCGGGCGCGCCATCGCGCGGCGGGGGCGGTTCGTGGCGATCTTCCTTGGCGTATCGGTCGGCTCGCTGGGGCTGTACCTGATCGCGGGGCGCGACTTCTTCCCCGAGACGAAATCCGGCACGCTGCAGATGCACATGCGTGCCCCCCTTGGCACCCGTATCGAGGTGGCGGGCCGCGAGGCCTCGCTGGTGGAGGACCGGGTCAACGCACTGTTCCCCGGCAAGGTGGAAAGCATGATCGAAAACTGTGGCCTGCCTGAAGGCGCGCATAACCAGGCTTTCATCCCCACGCCCACCATCGGCACGCAGGACTGTGACATCACCATAGCACTCAAGGACGAGGAAACCCCGGTCTGGGATGACCGCGCCATCCTGCGCCGTGATCTCTCGGCGCGTTTTCCCGGCACGGTGTTCACCTTCCAGCCTGCCGACCTGACGGCAAAGATCCTGAATTTCGGCTCACCAGCGCCCATTGACGTGCAGATTTCCGGCCCCGACCTGCGTGACAATTACGACTACGCCCGCCTGCTCGTAAACCGCCTGCGCGCAGTCCCCGGTGCCGCTGATGTCGTGATCCAGCAGACCATGAAGACACCGACCCTGTTCGTGCAGGGCAACCGCACCTTCGGCCAGGCCACCGGCATGACGGAGGCCGACCTTGCCAATAACGAACTCATGACCCTTTCAGGCAGCCAGACGGTGGACCCGCAATACTGGCTCGACCCAAGCACGGGCATCACCTTCCCGCTCAACGTGTATGTGTCGCAGGACCAGCTGACGCATTTCAACAATCTCATGACCATCCCGGTCGACAAGGGCGATGGCGACCCGCAGGGGCGGCACATGCAGTTGCTCGGTGGCATCAGCGATGTCAGCGCCACCGGCACGCCGGGGCAGGTCTCGCACTTCAATTCCATGCCTGAGGTTGACATCTATGTCTCCGCCGAGGGGGCGGATCTGGGTCAGGTCACAACCGGCGTGCAGCACGTGCTGGACCAGACGCGCGACAGGGTGCCCTCCACCGCCGCCGTGGTGGTGCGCGGCCAGACCGAGACCATGCGCCATGCCTATATCGAGCTTGTGTTCGGGCTGGTGGTGTCGGTGCTGCTGATCTACCTGCTCATCGTGGTCAACTTCCAGTCCTGGCTGGACCCGTTCATCATCATCTCGGCCCTGCCCGCAGCCCTTGCGGGCATCGCCTGGGCGCTGTTCCTGACCCATACGCGCCTGTCGGTGCCAGCATTGACGGGGGCCATCATGTGCATGGGTACGGCCACGGCCAACTCCATCCTTGTCGTCTCGTTCGCGCGTGAACGGATCGAGGAACATGGCGATGCGCTGCGCGCAGCGCTCGAGGCGGGCTATGGCCGCATCCGCCCCGTTCTGATGACGGCACTGGCCATGGTGATCGGCATGGTGCCAATGGCCATGAGCAATTCGCAGAACGCGCCATTGGGCCGGGCCGTGATTGGCGGCCTGCTGGTGGCCACCGTGTCCACGCTCCTGTTCGTGCCCTGTGTTTACGCAATCCTGCATAACCGCGCCCCCCGCAACCGCGAGGAACTGAACTGATGTCCACCCGGGAATCCCGTAAGATGCTGATGCTGGCCGGCGCCACGATCCTTGTGGGCTGGTGCGGTTACCTGCTGGTCGGGCGCATCCACCATGCCACCGCCCTGCGCCATGATGCGGCGGTTGCTTCCGTGCCTGATGTGATGGTCATCTCGCCCCATAAGGAGGCCCGCCATGTCAGCCTCGACCTGCCCGGCACGGTCGAGGCGTGGTACCAGGCCCCCATTTACCCGCAGGCCTCGGGCTACGTGCATATGTGGTACAAGGACTACGGCGCCCGCGTGGCGGCGGGCGACGTGCTGGCCGAGATCAATACCCCCGGCCTCGATGCCCAGTTTGCCCAGGCGCAGGCTGACCTCCAGTCCTCGCAGGCCAAATACGACCTTGCGGTGGTCACGGCCCAGCGCTGGCGGCTGATGGGCAAATCGCAGGCGGTATCGGGCCAGTCGGTCTCGGTACAGGACGCCAACGAGAAATCGGCCTCGGCTGATCTGGAAGCCGCGCGCCACAACCTTGACCGCTACGCCGCCCTCGAGCGCTTCAAGGTCATTGTCGCCCCCTTTGATGGCGTGGTGACGGAGCGCGACATCAACGTGGGCGACTACGTGCATGAAGGCGGCGGCAATCTCAACGCCACGGGGGCGGCCAGTGAACTGTTCAGCGTGGCCGATACGCACCAGATGCGGCTGTTTGTCTCGATACCGGAGAACATGTCCTACATTCTCCAGCCCGGCCTGCAGGCCACCGTGCGGGTGCCGCAGTTCCCCGACCGCACGTTCGAGGCGAAGTTCCTGACCGTATCGGGCGGCTACGACCCCGATACCCGCACCAGCGTGAGCGAATTCGTGATCGACAATTCCGACCACGCCCTGTGGCCCGGCACCTTTGCCGCCGTAACCCTGAGCGCGCCCGAACAGGCGGCCCACCAGAGCATTCCCACCGGTGCGCTGGTATTTCAGGAGCACGGCATGCAGGTGGCCGTGGTGGATGGACAGGGCCGCGCGCATTTCCATGACATAACGGTAGGCCGCATGGGCGATGGAGCGACGCAGGTGCTCTCGGGCATAAACCCCGATGACCGGATCATCGACAACCCGCCCGCCGACCTGCTGGAAGGCGAGCGCGTGCATGTGGTCCAGCCCGCTGCCGGATACAGCAACGACACCGATGAAAAGGACGATGAATGATGGCCCCCACCATTCGCCGCCCCACATTCATGGGGGCTGCCTGTGCCGTATCGCTGCTGTCACTGGCGGGGTGCGACCTTGCGCCCGCCTATCACGCGCCGCATTACGTCATTCCCGCTACATGGCAGGGCCAGGCCCCGTTTGGCGTGGCCCGCCCGATGGATGACACCATTCCCACGCAATGGTGGCAGAGTTTTGCCGACCCCGAACTTGATACGCTGGAAGAGGCGGCCATGGCCCATAACGGCGACCTGCAGGCCGCCAGCGAGCGCTTTTTGCAGGCACGCGCCATTGTAAGCGAGGCGCGGGCCGACCTGCTGCCGCATTTTGGCGTGGCCTTTGGCGGCAGCAACAACAAAAGCTCGGCCGAGCGGCTGTTCCGCTACAAGGGGCCGATTACGGATTCCGATGAGTTCTATGGCGGCATGGCCTCGTGGGAGCCGGATTTCTGGTCCTCCATCCGCAACCGCGTGCGCCTGCAGAAGGATTATGCCCAGGAACAGGCCGCGCAATACGCCGCCGCACGGCTGAGCCTGCAGGCCGAACTGGCCAGCGATTACTTCACCCTGCGCGGGCTGGATGCACAGGCGGCGATCTATACGCAGTCGATCCGCTATTATGAGGAATCCCTGCGTGTGACCCAGACCCGGCTGGCAGACCAGGCCGCCTCCCGGCTGGATGTGGCGCGCGCGCAGAACCAGCTTTACACCACGCAGGCCCGCCTGCTCGACATTCAGGCCCAGCGTGAGGTGATGGAACATGCGGTGGCGGTTCTGGTCAATGTCGCCCCCTCATCCTTCCATCTTGCGCCTGATGCCCACCTCAACGCCACCCGCTTCGCGCTGTCCGCCCCCCTGCCCTCGGACCTGTTGCAGCGCAGGCCCGACATTGCCATGAGCGAGCGCCAGATGGCGCAGGCCAACCGGGCCATTGGCATTGCGCGCGCCGCGTTCTACCCACACGTATCCTTCCAGATGAACGGCGGGTTTGATGATAACGGCTTCAACCTTGCCAATCTGGCCAACAGCATGTGGTCATATGGCGCCACCGTGACCATGCCGGTGTTTGAAGGCGGGCTGCGGCGCGCGCAGTTGCAGCAGAGCTGGTCCGCCTACCGTGAAACACGCGACCATTACCGCGTGACCATTCTCAACGCCTTTCGCGATGTGGAGGATGGCCTGTCGCGCACCAACCGGCTTGATGGCGAAAACGGCCGCCTGCGTGCCGCCGTGGGGGCTGCCAGCCAGACGCAGGACATCACCATGAACCTGTATAAGGGCGGCCTTGCCACCTATCTCGACGTGCTGATCGCGCAGGTCAGCACGCTTGATGCCCGCATACAGCAGGCTGAAATCCAGACCCGTTACCTGCAGGCGCAGGTTGGCCTGATCCGGGCCTGCGGCGGGGGATGGAACGCCGCAAGCCTGCCCGCGCCAGACAAGCTCTTCTCGGTAGACCCGCTACAGTATACCGGCCTGCATAACGCACGCCCCGCAGGAGATGTGCCGCCGCCCCACAGCCACGGCCCCGACCCGGATGACAACCTGACCGGGCCAGTCCTCTCGCCACATACCAGCCCATGAAAACAGGGCATGCAGGGGGAAAGGACGCCCCTGCATGCCCCGGCTGGAAACAGGCTCAGGAAAATTTTTCCCCGACCATGTCCTCACTTTTTGCCCACAGCGCTTCGGCCGGATCACGGGCGTCGGCATCATAATGCCGCGCCATACGAAAACCGGCCTGGTCGCCTGACAGGACCGGCAGGATGACAGACCGGCGGCCCCTCATTTTGCTTCGATACAAAATTACTTTGTATTCCGCGCATATATAAATCATAAAAAATATAAGATAAGTAAAATTATTCACGAACTTGTGTTATTCATGAATTAAATCTTTCCCATTCGTAAATCGATACACACCTGTTCCGGACAACCGAACCCGCGGCCCAAAACGCCCGGGAGGGAGAGCAGATAATGTGTGTCATCACGACATGCGCCAAGAACGAGAACAGGTCTGCAATAACATGGAACAACCTTCCTGCCCAAATCAGGCTGCTGGCCGTTATGGTGGGAATGCTGTTCATCGGTTGCATGCTCACTTCTGAAGTATTGGCCCAGACAGAAACCGCCAAGACCGCCTTTACAACCCATTACGAACCCTCCGCCTTTCCCATGACGGAAAGCGGGCAGGTGGCGATCGGCCCCCTCGTGCCCATGCTGACCGCCTCCCCCCACCTGTTCGGGGACTGGGGCGGCATACAGCCATGGCTGACAAACCGGGGCATATTCCTCAATGTCACCATCAATGAAGAATATATGGGCAACATTACCGGTGGCAAACAGCGTGCCAATGTCCTGGCCGGTCAGGTCGCCGGTGCGCTGGACATAGACTGGCAACGCCTGGCAGGAATTCCATCCTTCTGGACCCATATGCTGGTCATCAACGGGCACGGAAACAGCCTGTCCAACGCCATGGGGGATTCCGTCACCAATCCTGAAGAAATCTATGGCGCGCGCGGCAACGTGGTTGCCCACCTGGTGGACATGTATGCCGACAAGGGTTTCCTGCGCGACCGCATCATCCTGTCGGTCGGTGTCATACCGACAGGAAGTTTTTTCAATCAGGATTACCTTGCCTGTTCGTTCATGAACGTATCGGTGTGCGGCAATCCCGCACCCTCCAAATACGTGCCGGGCGGACGGGACTGGCCCTCGGGCAACCTCGGCGCAGTCCTGCGCGTGCGCCCCACGCTGCGGACCTACATCATGGGCGGTGTCTTTGCCGTCAGCCCCCATGCCTATAACGGTGGCATATCGGGCTGGGCGCTGGGGCAGGACGGGCTGGGCAAGCTTTCCTCCCAGGTCGAGATCGGGTGGAGCCCGTCTTTTGGCAGGCATCACCTGCTGGGGCACTACAAGATCGGATACTGGTATGACAATTCCCGTTATCCCAACCTGTATGCCGACATAAACGGCAATTCGTTCCAGGCGACGGGCCTGCCGCGGCGGTATGAATCCGGCATGAACGCGGCATGGCTCATGTTCAACCAGATGATCCACCGCAGCGGAGAGGGGCTTGCGAACGGCCTGATCGTGATCGGGGGTGTTGACTACACGCAGGGCAGCCAGGTGGCCATGCGCGACCATGAATGGATCGGCCTGCTGCAGAGCGGCACGCCCTGGGGCCGTCCGCTCGATCAGATAGGCGTCATGTTCCAGTACATGGAAATGAGCCACACCGTGGCCCTGCAGCAGGAATCCTCGCTTGCACTCGGCCTGCCCTACCTGCCCAACCAGTGGGGCGCCGTTTACGGCATTCAGAGCCATGAAAATGTATGGGAAGCCTTCTACAGCATCCACGTCGCGCGTGGCACGGCCTTCCAGCCGGATTTCCAGTACCTCCAGCGCCCGGGTGCCACAACCACCTTCCATGATGCGGCTGTGGTCGGCTTCCAGTTCACCACCAATCTGTGAACCCTGCCATACAGTAAAAAAAATACCGGACATATGAAACGTTACTGCAAATAACAATAAAGGAATGCAGCATGACGGAATACGTTGGCGCGATAGACCAGGGCACGACCAGTTCCCGGTTCATGATATTTGACCGGAAGGGAACCGTGGTTTCCGTCGCGCAGAAGGAGCACCGCCAGATCTATCCCAAACCCGGCTGGGTCGAACACGACCCCATGGAAATTCTTGAAAACACGAATGAAATGATTGGTGCGGCCATGGCCCGCGCCAATCTGGGCGCGGCCGGCCTGGCATCGGTCGGGATCACCAACCAGCGCGAGACCGCCGTGCTGTGGGACAGGACAACAGGCCAGCCGCTGCATAACGCCATCGTCTGGCAGGACACGCGCGTGGACCAACTGGTCAGCGATTATGGCCGTGACGGGGGGCAGGACCGTTTCCGCACCATTACGGGCCTGCCTCTGGCAAGCTATTTTGCCGGGCTGAAACTGCGCTGGCTGCTCGATAACGTGGAAGGCGCGCGCGAGAAAGCCGAAAGCGGTCAGGCCCTGTTCGGTACGATAGACAGCTGGCTTTCATGGAACCTGACGGGCGGGGTGAAGGGGGGCATTCACATTACCGACGTGACCAATGCGTCACGCACCCAGCTCATGAACCTGAAAACCTGCGCGTGGGATGAGGGCATGCTTGCAGCCTTTTCCATTCCCGCCGCCTGCCTGCCCCGCATCGTTCCCTCCTCGCAGGTTTACGGCACGATCGTCATCCCCAGCCTGCAGGGCACGAAACTTGCCGGCATTCTGGGCGACCAGCAGGCCGCCTTGGTGGGGCAGACCTGTTTTGCACCGGGGGAGGCCAAGAATACCTATGGCACCGGCTCGTTCCTGCTGATGAATACCGGCACCGAGCCGGTGCAGTCCAGGGCAGGACTGCTGACAACGCTCGCCTACCAGTTTGGCACGGAAGAACCGCGCTACGCGCTGGAGGGCTCCATTGCCATTACGGGCGCGCTGGTGCAGTGGCTGCGCGACAACCTGAAGCTGTTCGACCTGGCAACACAGATCGAGCCGCTGGCCCGCAGCGTGGCGGATAATGGCGGGGTCTATATCGTTCCCGCCTTTTCAGGCCTGTATGCGCCGTACTGGAAGGAAAATGCCCGTGGGGTCATTGTGGGGCTGACCCGCTATGTCACCCGCGCGCATTTTGCCCGCGCAACGCTGGAGGCCACGGCCTTTCAGGTGCGCGATGTGGTCGCCGCCATGGAGGAAGACAGCGGCATCATACTGCGCAGCCTGAAAACGGATGGCGGCATGGTGGCGAACGAACTGCTGATGCAGTTCCAGGCCGATATCCTGAACGTGCCGGTCGTGCGGCCGAAGGTGGTGGAAACTACCGCACTCGGTGCGGCCTACGCCGCCGGCCTGGCCGTGGGTTACTGGAAAAACATCGATGACCTGCGCGCCAACTGGGAAGTGGACCACACCTGGCAGCCAACCATGCCGCCGGAACAGCGCAGCCGCTACCTGGGCTGGTGGAAGAAGGCAGTAGAGAAATCCTTTGACTGGGCGGAATGACCCGCCCCTGAGCACAGACAAGGAAACAGGCCAATGAACAGGGAATTCCTGGGCGAGCTGATTTCTGAAGCGCTTGCCGTATTCATCATCATCGCCTTTGGCGATTCCGTGGCGGCGATGTATCTCCTCTATGATCCAAGTCCTTACCTGCAGGCCTATTGGGGGGTGTGCATTGTATGGGGACTGGGGGTGACCATTGCCATCTATGCCACCGGATCCGTATCGGGCACGCACGCCAACCCGGCAGTCACGCTTGCTCTGGCAACCTACCGCGCCTTTCCATGGAAAAAGGTGGTGCCCTACTGGGCTGCACAGGTCGTGGGGGGCTTTTTGGGGGCTGGGCTGGTTTACGCGCTGTATTACCCCGTCATCAACCACTTCAATGACATCCACCAGCTTGCGCGCGCGGGCGGTGGCGGGGCGGGCGTGTTCTTTACCGCGCCGGGGGCGGGCATAACCCTATGGCATGCCTTCAGCGATGAAATCATCCTGACCGCCATACTGGTATTCGGCATTTTCGCCATTACCGAACAGTATAATGAAATGGCGCCGGGTGCCAATTTCGGTGCGCTGATCATAGGCTTTCTGGTCGCGGCCATTGGCGCGTCCATGGGGTATCTGGAAGCATGGGCCATCAACCCGGCCCGTGACCTTGGCCCGCGGCTGTTCGCCTATATGGCCGGCTGGCATGAGGCCGCCCTGCCCGCAGCCGGCCATTACTGGTGGGTGCCCATTGCCGGGCCGCTGATCGGGGGGCTGGTTGGGGCCACGGCCTATGAATACCTGGTCTTTCCCTTCCTGCCCGCACAGCTGCGTGCACAGAAGGCCCTGCAAAACAAGGTCGAGGCGGAAAGCGTTATCATCGGGGAGTAGGCTGCCCATACAATCCTGCCCCTTCGGATCCGGGGCAGGATTTCCAGGGCGGGATACGCTCCGGCTGGCGTTTTTTTTCTGTTTGGGAGCGTTAGAGACAGTTTGAAAAGTTAGCTCAGAAAACATCCAGCAATCATAAGGAAGTTTTTGGTGATGCTTTTTTCAGAAAGCTTCGAAGAACGCCGCCTTTTGAAAAAAAGGCGGCGCCCAGAAACTTCTATCATTTTTTATCAATGAGTTGTTTTCAAACAGTCCCTTAACCAGCAGCGCGTTTTCTTCCGGTGATGGAAAAGCGCCTGAATGCGCCGGGCTGTCGCCAGACGGGTTTTCACGCTTCCCACCCCGGTGCATTCATGCACCGGGGTGGGACAGGGTCAGGAACGGAACGCATCGAGCACCGGGTTTTCCCCGCTTACAGGCTGCATGGGGAACGTCGATACGGGCATGGGGTCGACGACCGCAGGCAGGCCTTCCCCCGCCACGCGCAGGCATAGCGCCAGCGACAGGGCCCCGGCATCGGGGTGCCCGAGGCTACGCGTGCCGTGGGTGCGGGCACGGCCCATGCGCGGCAGCAGGTCACGCGTGGCGTCCGCCGCCTTTTGCGCCGCATCCGCTGCCGCCTGCCATGCATCGCGCAGGGCGCGCCCCTGGTCGCACGCACGTTCCAGCGTTTCGACAAAGGGCACCAGCGCATCCATGAGCGTCTTGTCGCCAACCCGCGCCCGGCCCAGTTGCATGATGCGTTCCATCGCGTACCGGGCGCCATGAACCAGTTGCGGCGCATCGGGTACCGACACATCATCCAGTGCCGTGCTGAAAGCCCGCAGGCCTTCGCCCCACAACGCGCCTGACGTACCGCCTGCGCGATCAGCCCATGCATCGGCTGCCGCCGCCAGCACGGTCGCGGCCCCTGCGTGGGCGTGGGCTGCCTGACGGGCCGCCTGGGCGGCTGCCTCCGAGCCGCGCGCCATGCCCTGCCCATGGTCGCCATCTCCGGCCACGGCATCAATGCGGCCCAGTTCACCCTCCGCCGCGGCCAGCGCCTGTGCCAGTCGCGCCATGGTTTGCGCCACGCACAGGCCGCCACGCTGGCCAGCCTGGGTTCCGGCCTGCGCATAAACAACAGGGGGCTCGTGTTCCATCACGCTGTCAGTGGCGTCAGGCTCACCCGTAATGCCTGCATGGCGCAGGACGGCGGTTTCAACCGGCGCGCGCCAGTAGCGCTCCAGTTCCTCATCCAGCCATGTCATGGTCAGGGAACAGCCCGCCATGTCAAGGCTGGTCACATATTCCCCCACCAGTGGCGCGATCACGGTCAGGCCCGCCTGCGCCAGCAGGGGGGCCAGCGCCTCCCACAGCACAAACAGTTCCTCGTGCTTGGTGCTGCCCAGCCCGTTGAGCACGATCGCAACCCGGCGGGGCGCGTCAGCGGGCAGTTCCTTCAGAATGCGGTCAAGCAGCACGTGCGCCAGTTGCGCGGGTGGTGGAATGTCCTGTTCATCTATGCCCGGCTCGCCATGCACGCCAAGGCCAAGCGCCATGCGGTTTTTGGGCACATGGAACAGCAGGTCCGCCTCACCGGGCAGGGTGCAGCCTTCAAACGCCACGCCAAAGGTGCGGGTCTGGCGGTTGGCGCGCAGGCCCACTGCCTCGACCGCATCAAGGTCCAGTCCGGCTTCCGCTGCTGCGCCGACAATGCGGAATACCGTCATGTCACCCGCAATGCCGCGCCTGCGGGCCATGTCGCCCACATCGGCGCTGGCCACGTCATCGGTGGTGGCCAGCAGGCGGGTATCGATCCCTTCGCGACGCAGGCGCTCGGCTGCAATGCCGAAGTTCAGCACGTCGCCCGCATAATTGCCAAAACCCAGGATCACGCCCCCGCCGCGCTCGGCCCGGCGCGCCACGGAATAGATGGCCTGGGTGGAAGGCGAGGCGAAGATGTCGCCCGCCACCGCCGCATCGGCAAAGCCCGTGCCGACATAGCCGTTAAAGGCGGGGTAGTGGCCCGAGCCACCCCCCACAACCACCGCCACCTTGCCCGCCCGGCCCGGTTTTGCCCGCACGACCCCACCGCGCACCATGCGCACGAGGTCGCGGTGAACAAGGCTGTAGCCATGCAGCGCGGACTGGGCGAATTCAGAAGCATTGCCGCAAATTCTGGTCATTTGCATATATCCTCAGCTAACAGGAAACGTCGCAGCAGGGCGTGGTCATGCCTCACGGTGCAGGTAGCGACGCGCCAGGGAATCAAAGGAGATGGCCAGCACGACAATCCCGCCGCTGACCACTGACTGCCAGTAAGGCGAGATGCCAAACAGCACGATGATGTTCTCGATCATGCCGATGATGACGGCGCCCAGCACCGCCCCCACCGGGCTGCCCAACCCCCCCGTGGTCGCAACGCCGCCAATGACGGCAGCCGCGATGGGGGCCAGCACCCATGTATCGCCAATGGAGGGCTGCGCCGTGCCCAGGCGCGCCACCATCAGGATGCCGGCAAGGGCTGACAGGAAGCCTGCCGTGGCGAAGGCGGCGATGCGGATGGCATCCACCCGCAGGCCCAGCATGCGGGCGGCCTCGGGGTTGCTGCCAATGGCATAGACGTAGCGCCCGAGCGGCGTGCGCACCATGACAAACGCCACCACGCCGAGGCAGGCCAGCAGCACGAGGAAGGGCACCGGCACGCCATAGACCAGCCCCCGGCCCAGGAAAGAGATGTCAACGGGCACGCCGGTGATCGCCACCCCCTTGGTCGCCACAAGGATCGCGCCGCCGTACACGCCCGCCATGCCGATGGTCAGCACCAGCGAATGCAGCCGCAGCTGCGTGATCAGCACGCCATTGAGCATGCCGCACGCCGTGCCCAGCAGCAGGCACAGCACCAGCGACAGCCACGGGTTCAGCCCCGCCTGTACCATCAGCATGCCGCCCGTAATGCCTGCCAGCCCGCCAATCGCGCCGACCGACAGATCAAGCTCGCCAAGGATCATCAGGATCGACTGCCCGATCGTGACCAGCCCGATAAAGGCCAGCGCCCGGGCCATGATCATCATGTTGAAGCCGGTCAGGAAATGCGGCGACAGCAGGCAGGACACGCCAAAGATCAGCACAAGCGCCGCAATGACGCCCCCAAGCGGGTTGCGCATGCAGCGTGCGGCCAGCCTGCGCAGGGGCGGCAGCCGTGGCGGAGTGGGCGGCGTGGTGGGGAATGTGGTTTCAAGCGACATGACGAACCTCCGGCGCGCCGATAATCGCGCCCACAAGTGTATTGATGTCGGTCGTGGCCTGGTCGAACGAGCCGGTGACCCGCCCGGCATGCATGGTGATGATGCGGGTGGCGCAGCGTTGCAGTTCCGCCATTTCTGATGAGACGAGAATGATCCCCACCCCCTCCTCCGCCAGTTGCTGCATGATGCGGTAGATCTGGAACTTCGTGCCGATATCGATGCCCTTGGTCGGTTCATCAAAGATCAGCACGCGCGGCCTGCGCGCCATGGCGCGGCCGATGATCGCCTTCTGCTGGTTGCCGCCCGACAGGTACATGATCTTCTTTTCCGCCGATGACGTGCGCACATCGAAGCGCTCGATGGCATCGGCCACCACGCGCCGTTCCCGGCCTGATGAAATGACGCCACCGCCCATGATCTGGTCCATGACCGATACGGCAATGTTTTCGCGCACGCTCAGCAGCGGGAAAATGCCGTGGTGCCGCCTCTCCTCAGGCAGGTAGAGCATGCCCATCGCCACGGCCCGGTCCGGCCTGCCGCGCGGGATCTCGCGCCCGTCCAGCACGCACCTGCCTGCCGTTGCGCGGTGGTAGCCAAACATGGTCTGCATGAGTTCGGACCGCCCCGCGCCTACCAGCCCGGCAAAGCCGAGTATCTCGCCCCGCCTCAGGGTGAAGGATGCATCCGTAAAGCCGGGACCGGACAGGTGCGCCACATCGATGATGACATCCTCCGTTGCCGATGCAACACCGGGCTGGAAGCGTTCATCAAGCTGCACGCTGTTGCCGGACATGAGGCGGATCAGCTTGCCTTCATCAAGTTCCGCCATGGGATAGGTACCCACGCTGCGCCCGTTGCGCAGCACGGTGACCGTGTCTCCCAGCGCGAAAATCTCCTCCATCCGGTGCGACACGAACACGATCGCGCAGCCCTCGTCGCGCAGCGTGCGCAGGATGGAAAACAGGTGTTCCGTCTCGCTCGAGGTAAGCGAGGATGTGGGTTCATCAAGGATCAGCACCCGGAAATCCCCGGCGCTGGCCGCGCGCGCGATCTGGAGAAGCTGCTGGTCGGGCACGCTGATATGCCCCACCTTCTGCCCCGGTCGGGCATGCATGCCAAAGCGGGTCATGAGCTTCTGCGCCGCCGCTTCCATTGCCGTGCGTGATACGGTCATGCGCCCGAAACCGGATTTGGCGAAGGGCATGAACATGTTTTCCGCAACCGTCATGGTGGGAAACAGGCTGAGCTCCTGCGGCACGTACGCCACGCGGGCAAACAGGGCGTGATCGGCCAGCGCGTCCTGGCCTTCAATGTCCACGCGCCCCGCATCGGGGGTGACGAGGCCGGTCAGCACCTTGATCAGCGTGGATTTTCCCGCGCCATTTTCCCCTGCCAGGATATGGACCTTTCCCGCTTCCAGCGTCAGGTCAACATGGTCCAGCGCCACAACGCCGGGATAGGTCTTGCGCAGGGATGAAACGTGGAGAACCGTCATGGTCGTTACTCCATCAATATCCGGAAAGGTCAGATATTCTTCTTGGTCAGGACATCTATGCCGGTATCTATGTATTTGGGCGTCTTCTGGCCCAGCGCGCGCTGCCATGCGGCGATGACCGCCCAGTAGCCCTGCATTTCGGGCCGGCTGGAGGCCGATGAATCGGCCACCCCGTCACGGATGAGCTGGATCATGTCGTTGAGGTTGTCCAGGCCCACTTCCCTGACCTTGCCCGTGCGCCCGCTTTCGCGGATGGCCTGGCCAATGCCCACCGGGCCTGCCGCATCGCATGCCACCCACCCGGCAAGATCGGGATGGGCCTGCATGATGGCGGAAGCCTGTTTCTGCGCGGTTTCGATACTGTCGTTATCAATACCGGTTGCGACCACCCTGATCTGCGGATACCTGGCAAAAGCCGCGCGTTCGCATTCCGCGCGCCGGGTATGGTTGGGGGCGGTTGGCACGCCGATCATGATCGCGACCTCGCCCTTTTCCCCGATCAGCCCGGCAAGGCGTTGGGCCGCGATCGTGCCCTGTTCACAGAAATCGGCCCCCACCGCGGTGACGTCCATCCCTTCGGGCGGGAGGGAGTCAAATACCGTCATGGGCACCTTTTCATCCACGGCCTCGAGCATGGTGGCGTGGTTGCCCTTTTCATCGAGCAGGTCGAGGATCAGCCCGTCGGGGTGGGTCGCGATCGCGCGTTCGATGATATCGTTCTGTGAGGAAACATCGGCCGTTTCAGGCGCGCGGTACTCGATTTCCACCTTGCGGCCCGTCGTCTTTCCCAGCAGGTCGGCCGCCGCCTGGGCGCCGGTATTCACCTTGTCAAACCACGGATGGACCGTCTTGGGGATCAGCACGAAACGCAGCGGCGCGTGATCATCTGCCGCCCGTGCCGCCATTGGCGCAAGCACCAGCGCCGTGGCCAGAAGAAAAGCTGTTTTCATTTTTATTGTTCTTTCGCTTTACCGCTCATCCGGCTGCACCTGCAGCCAGCATTCAGCAGGTGGTAACGGCAGGCTCCGCGTGGGCATATTTCTCACCCAGCGCATCAATGCCCGCCACATTGCGTGCCGAGGGGCCCTTTGGATCAAAGGAGCAGGCCAGCCACGCATTCACGATGCTCTTGGCCACCTCCGGCCCGATGACGCGCGCGCCCATGGTAATGATGTGGGCGTTATTGGACAGGGCCGCCCGCTCGGCGGAATAGGTGTCATGGGTCAGCGCCGCGCGGATGCCGGGTATCTTGTTGGCCGAAATGCATACCCCGATCCCGGTGCCGCAACACAGGATGCCCCGGTCGAACTGCCCTGACATGATGGCCTGCCCTACCCGCTCGCTCAGGCTGGCATACAGTTCGCTGCCACCCCCGGGGGGTGCTGACATGTCCAGTACCTCATGCTCGCCGCGCTCCCTGAGGTACTGCGCAAGCATTCCCGCCATGCCGTTACCGGCGCTATCGCCTCCAATGGCTATACGCATTGTTTTTCTCCTACCGTATTAATGGAGTATGTTTTTTATTTAGGTTTTACTGCGTCACTGGCGCATAGCTGCGCCACACGCAGTGTAACGCCATGATCCAGCAGGCGATCACGCATTGCGCGATCAAGGCCGTCATCGGTTATGACCACATCGAATTCGGACAGGTCCGCCAGGCGGTTCAGCGCGTTGCTGCCAAACTTCGTGCTGTCGGCCATCAGCACACGCCGGTCCGCGCTGCGCATGAGCGCGTGCTTGGCCTTTACGATATCCTGTTCCTGGTGATAGGCGTTCACGCCATGCACGGCGGATACGGACATGAACAGCGTGCCCACCCGCAATGCCCCGATCGCCTGTTCACACATCAGCCCGAAAAATGCGTCAAAAGTGGGATGATACCGCCCCCCAAGCGCCATAAGGCTGATGGCGGGCATGGTCGCCAGGGTGGAGGCTATGCCAAGGCTGTTGGTGACCACCGTCAGCCCGCCCATCGTGGCCAGGTGATCCACCATGCAGCATGCGGTGGTTGAATCATCCAGCGCGATGACATCACCGGGCACGATCATGCCAGCCGCCAGCGCTGCCATGGCTTTCTTTTCACGCATGGCGCGCCGCCTGCGATACAGCATGCTGCTCTCGGCAATGCCGTTGGGCAGGGTGGTGACACCCCCATGCACCCGGCGCAGCAACCCCTGTGCCGAGAGCGCCTGCAGGTCACGATGAATGGTCATGCGGCTGGTTTCAAAACGCGTGACCAGTTCATCAATCTCCACATTGCCACGCCCCATGACGTAATCGACCATGGCGCGCCTGCGGGTGGCGACGGTGCCGGTTTCAGCCAGATGCAACATGTTCATGGGCCACACTCCCGATAATCTGCCTGAAATCAGCAACACTCCACGCAGCCCGGCCAATAAAGACGCCATCTACATTGGCAAGCCGTGCATAACTGCATGCGTTGTTCCGTGTCACGCTGCCGCCATACAGCAGGGGGATCTCAAACCCGGCTTCCTCCCCCGCCATCTCCACCAGCACTGCGCGCAGCCGTGCATGAGCACTGGCCACAAATGTGGCATCCGCTGCCTGCCCTCCCGCCCCGATGGCCCAGACCGGCTCATACGCCACCAGCACCTGCCCCATCAGGGCGGGCGGAACACCGTGCAACGCAATGCGCAACTGCCGGGCCAGCACATCATGCGTCACGCCAAAGGCGTGTTCCTGTGCCGTATCGCCAATGCACACCAGCGGGCGCATGCCGTGGCGCAGCACGGCATGGACCTTGAGGTTGACGGTCCAGTCCGTTTCACCAAAATGGGCACGGCGTTCGGAATGACCGATTTCAACCAGTGCGGCCCCACATTCGGCCAGCATGGCGGGCGATATCTCTCCCGTCCATGCGCCTTCATCCTCCCAATGGGTGTTCTGCGCGCCCACCATGACGGATGTGCCCTCCAGTATGGCGCAGACATCCCTGAGCGATGTAAAGGGCGGGATGACAAAAGGCTGCACCCCTACGGACGGGTGAAAGGCGGCCAGTGCGCGCGCGGCCTCGATGGCGGCGGCTGGTCCCTTGTTCATTTTCCAGCTGGTACCAATCCATAACGGTCTGGAATGCATCACGGGTCTCCATATCTGGCAGGATGCACATACATAACAGTTTACATGATATATATATCATAAGTGGCGTTATTGTTGCGCCGCGCCTGACATGAGAATGTTCACATTCTCATGATCTTCAGAAATAAATGAAATAATACCCTGCCGTTCCAAAATAAAATTCAGGAACATAAAGTATTAAGGTGCAGGGGCGCTCAGCCCATGCCTGCCGAGGCCTCCAGCAGCATGTTTTCGGTAATGCAGCGGTCAGCGCCCAGCGGGCGTCCGGCGCGCCGCCCCCTGCGGGCCAGGGCATCGTGATAGAAACAGGTTGCTTCTTCCGGCAGCAGATCGCCATCCGTCACGTGCCGCATGGCCTGCACCAGCAGCAGCGGGTCATCGGCATCGACAATCTTGCGCCCGAACAGGGCCGCGCGCGCCCCGCAGGCCTGGGCCTGATGCAGCAGTTCAAGGCAGTCACGCGTCGTGCCACTGCCACCGCCCATGATTCCCACCACCATGCGGGGATCAAAGGCGCAGAGTTCGGTCAGGGCTGCAGTACCATTGAAGGGAATTTTCAGGAACTGGGGCCGCTCCGCCTGAAGCAGGCCCGCAAGGGCGCGGATGATCATGTCATTAAGGAAGAAACCCCAGTCCGGTTGCGCAATCCGCCCTTCGTTCGGGTTGAAGACTTCAAGAAAATAGGAAAAACCATGCGCCTGCGCATCCTCGCGAAAGCTGCGGAAACATTCCAGCGCATGGGCATCATGTTCCGCATTGCCATTGAAGGTCATGGAATACAGGCCAAGGCGGGTCTGCGCACCGGCCAGCGATGCGCTGCGAAAGGGCACGGAACGCTGGGTGGTGTAAGGGCTGCCGCGCCCGCGCCACAGGTCGGTTGTATCATTGGCACGGATGGCAGGCTGCACGCGGCTGTCGTTAAAAGCCCCTTCATGCACCAGCGTTTCCAGGGTGGAGGCCGAGACCAGCATGATATCGACAACATCCAGTTCCAGCATCGCCCGGATATCATCCAGGTAGTCCTCCCGGCAGCGATAGGCCGATAGGCCGCCCATGGTGCGGTTACGCCCCATGGCGCTGATGCCTGCCGCCATATCGGCATCCTTGGCGTCGGCCAGGATAAAGTCGGCGCGCGTGTCGGTACCTGCGATCATGCGGGCAATCTTGGTTTCATAACGGTTCATTGTTCAGGCTCCGATCGGTTCGGGCTGCATGGGGTTTGCGGCAGGTATGCGGGCAGCGAGATGGTGTCGCGTTTCCGCTTCCTGCCAGGCTTCACGGGCCTGATGCCGGATCGTGTCGGCATCCCACCCAAGGGTTTCACCCGCAATGCCTGCCACTTCGCGCGTGACGTCGGGCGTCAACGCGCCGGACAGGGCAATGGTGGTGCGGCGATAGAGAATATCGGCCACATGCCGCACCTGTTCATGGCGGGCGATGAACATGATTTCCCGGCTCGTATAGGATGGCAGGCTGCGCAGCGGCGCATCGGGCGCAAGAGCGCAAAACTGCGCAATGTCCATTGCCAGCGTGCCGTAACGGCCAAACAGCATGCGAGCGCGTTCACGCGGAATGGCACTGGCTGCGGCAAAACGGTCGATATGGGCGTCAAGGTTCGCACGGCGGGGATAACCGCGCCCGCCCCCGATTGGCAGCGACCGGGTGGAAACCTGCCGCACCCGGCCCAGACGGGGCAGGATGGTGTCGGCCACCTCTTCCGCCAGGCCACGGAATGTTGTCCATTTTCCCCCTACCAGCGAAAACAGCGCAACCGGGCCCAGCCGGTCCTCATGCACGATATGGTCACGGCTGATCGCGCCGGGGTCGGACGCGTTGCTCGCTGGCAGGGGGCGCACGCCACTGTAGCGGTAGATCACGTCGGACCCGGCAAACCGGAAACCGGGAAACAGTGCGCCCAGCATATCCAGCATGTAGGCCTGTTCCGCATCGGTGCAGATGGCCTCATCGGGGCTGGTGACAGGAATATCGGTCGAACCCACCAGTACATGGCCCAGAAATGGATAGGCCAGGCAGATACGCCCGTCCGGCGTGCCGAAATACACCATGTTCCCGTCCAGTTCGCGCAACAGCCCATCATGGCGCAGCAGCAGGTGCGACCCTTTGGTGCCGCCGATATAACGGGTGGGCACGCCGAGAGCCGCATTGATCTGGTCGATCCACGCACCGCCTGCATTGACCACGACCGGCGCACGCGCCCGCCATGACTGCCCGCGTGGCCGGTCATGCAGCGTTACGATGCCATCTTGAAAAGCTGCAACATGGGTATAGGTCGCGACACGGCAGCCTTCCTGCGCACGTAATGCGTCGTGCACGCATTCATAGCCCAGCCGTTCGGGCTGGCTGATCGCCGCGTCATAATACTGCGCGCAGGCCATGACGGCACTGCTCATATGCGGCCAGCGCGCCCGGGTCTGCCTGCCTGAAAACAGGCGGTGCCGGGGCATGACGCGGGCATGGCGGCCAAGGAAGTCATAGATCTGCAGGCCCAGTTCCAGCACAAGGGCACCCCGGTCCGTCATTTTTCCGCCCAGGCGCAAAAAACGCCGCACGGACGCCACGATGCCGCCCAGCCATGAGCGGACAGGCACGGTGGTGGGCAAGGGATGGACAACATGCGGCGCATTGCGCAGCAGCAGGTTACGTTCCAGCGTGGACTGCGCGACAAGGCGGAACTCCCCCGTTTCAAGGTATTTGATCCCGCCATGGATCAGGCGCGACGGCGCGCTGGAGGTGCCACTGCAGATATCCCCCCGCTCCACCAGCAGCACCCGCACGCCCTGCACGGCCAGTTCACGCATCAGCCCCGCGCCATTGATCCCGGCGCCAATGATGATGACATCATACGTCTCCACGGGAGGCAGGGCGGCATTCATGACGGAATCCCTCCCATCGCTGTCGCATGATGGGCCTGCAGATGCATGGCGGGATGGGTGCCCGATACAGGCTCCGGTTGTGAGGGTGTCGGGGGTGACGTGTCATAAAGTGCGCGCCAGAACGGGCGCATGGCCTGCGCCAGCGCCACGTAACGGTGATAGATGCCGTCATACGCCGCCACCTGCGCCGGTTGCGGGTCATAGGTCCGTAGCGCCACATCCAGCCCCGCCACGGCGTGTTCCAGATCCGGCTGCATGCCAACCGCCACCGCCCCGGTCAGGGCTGCGCCCAGCGCGCCCGCCTCCCGCACGGAGGAGACATCGACCGGCATGTCCAGCACATCGGCAAAGAGTTGCGCGATGGCGGGCTGGCCGCTGCCGCCACCCGATATGCCCACGCGCGTAACGCTACCCGTCTGGCACAGGGCGCTGACATGCATGCGGTGGTTGAACACCATGCCTTCCACCATCGCCTGCAACAGATCGGTCCGGTCATGCCATGACTGCACGCCGAAAAATGACGCGCTTGCAGGCGCAGCATAAGGGGAGCCGAACAGGAAGGGATGGAAAAGCGGAACCGTGCGCGCGTGACGGGCGGTGGTCAGGCGGTCTTCCACCGCCTGCATCAATATCGTCGTGGCATCCGTGTTTCCGGGCAAAAGCAGGCGCGCCATCCATTCGAGGTTGCTGGATGACGCAGGCGAGATGGCCATGCAGTTCCACAAACCCCGACGGTAACCGGCACGGCAGGCCCAGCCCTCCCCGGTGACGGGCCTGTCACGAAAGACCTCGTTGATGGAAAACGTGCCGGCGGTAAGCGACATATCGCCAGGCCGTGCATGGCCCATCCCCACGGCGGCGGCTGTTACATCATGCAACCCGGCTGAAACCGGCGTGCCCGCAAGCAGGCCCGTTGCCGCAGCGGCGCTGGCCGTGACCGTTCCGGCCCGCGCGCAGGAATCCAGCATGGGCGGCAGGCAGCCACGCATGGCCTCCAGCCCGAGGATATCCAGAATGGCGGTGCTGTACTGCTGCGTATGAAGATCGGTAAAGGCCGTGCTGGCCTCGGTTATGTCTGTTGCGATCTCCCCCGTCAGGCACAACCGGATCCAGTCCTTGGCGAACAGGATGGACCCGATCGCATGATAGCGTTCCGGCTCATGCGCCCGTATCCATGCCAGCAGGGTATTGGCGGAATAGGCATAGGGCCGCTGCCCCGCCAGCGGCACGAGCTGGTCCAGCACCCCGCGTTGCTGCCAGGTGTCGTGCAGGTCCGTCGCACGGCTGTCGAGCGACATGATCCCGCGCCCCAGCGGGTTGCCCGTGCGGTCCAGCAGGAACAGCCCGTCGCCATGCGCCGTGACACCCACTGCGGCAATGGCCTGGCCGTCCAGCCCCGCATCATCGAGCGCCATGCGGATGGTGGCGGCCACGCCCTGCCATACCTCGCCCATGTCGCGTTCGACATGGTGCGGACGGTCCATGTGCTGGGCTACGCGACTGCGCCCCGTGCCCACGATTGCACCCGTGGGGGAAAAAATGACCGCCTTGGTGGTGGTTGAGCCGCAGTCTATTCCGATGATGAAGTTCCGGCGCATCCTCGACCTCCTTGTATCCAGCAGCATGATGACGGATTCACCGTGTTATACATAACAAATATAGTGTTATATATAACACATATTAATGTGATCCCGGATGCCGGGAACCCGATCGGATTGCCTGTAAAAAAGCTGGAAAGCCATTGCGATAGCCATATTGAATGTGACACCGTAACAGGTATCCCCTACGCTACGCGCCTTCCTGTTGACCCTGCGGATGAAGATCGATTTCCAGTATGACCGATAACACGGGCCTGTTACGTTCCCCGACTTCCACCCGATCTGCCCGACGGGGCGACAACACGGCGCGCCAGCAAAGGATCCTTGACCTGCTGCTTGAAACGGGTAACGCCACCATTGATGCGCTGGCCGCGCATTTTGGCGTCAGCCGCATGACCATCCACCGTGATGCCAACGCGCTGGCAGAACAGGGGCTGGTGGAAAAGCTGCATGGTGGCATCGCCCTGCGCAACCGCACCGCCACGAAGAAGACCGTAAGCTACCGCACGACCCTTGCGAGAGAAGGCAAGCAGGCCATCATTGCCCGCGCCATATCGCTGATCCGGCCGGAACAGGTTCTGGTGCTGGATGATTCAACCACCGTGGCCGGGATGCTGCCCCTGCTGCCCGCGCTCGCACCGCTGACCATCATTACAAACGCCATGGGCGTGATCCAGGCACTGGCCCCCTACCCTGACCTGCGCCTGATCTGCCTGGGGGGCGATTACAACCGCCCCCGCAACGCCTTTTTCGGTCTGATATGCGAGCAGGCGGCGCAGGACCTGCATGCCAATACAATGTTCCTGTCCACATCCGTCATCCACGATGGCACGGCTTTCCAGAACAACCCGGACATCATTAAGATCAAGCGCATCCTCATGGAAATCTGTGACCAGACGGTTCTGCTGGTGGACAGTTCAAAATTCCACAAGGGTGGCCTTTACCGACTGGCGGGCCTGGATACTTTCGATCATGTGCTGACGGATGCCCAGATCAGGCCCGCCATACATGAGAAACTGAAGACTGCCGGCATTTCACTGGAAATCTGCCAGCCCGACAACACGCCCTAGAGCAGGTCCAGTTTGAATGGACACATTCGAACTGGTGAAGAGGCTCGATACACAATGAGTTGGAGCAATTCCACTGAGCCAGAGTTCAGTGGCATTGTTCTAGTACGGTTTTGAGGTGGAAAACGGCATCGGCTGGCCGCCCGTCTGTGCACGCCATGCCGTTGCAGGGATCTTCACGACATTTGTGCGCGACAGACACGCGATGACAGACAACATAGGCTGGGGGATGTGACAGGGCAGCAGCCCCAATGCATCTGGCATGCTGGGCGGCATGAAGAGTTTCATCAATGGAACCAGCCCCGCAGACCGGCCCCATACCGTACGGCGTGCTGGCAGTCGTTCAGAACCCGCAGCCGGTGGCGACGGAACGCCATGATCATCGCGCCTGCTGCGACAGGCAGCGATGAGGCACACATTTTTCAGACCACCCCGGCACGGCGCCACAAAGAAGCGCTTACAAATCCATAAGGGGTGATAATACCATAGCCAGCCACCAGAAAATTCAGGACTGATCCCGGCAGGCCCTGAAGTCCGTCCCGAAACTTAAACCGCATTATTTCCCGATAACGCCCGCACAGCTTCCATCAGTTCAAGACCGTTCTGCACGGCTGCCCCATATGTGGTGTTGCCATAGATCGTCCATACCTCGGTGCCGCGTGCGGCAAGGGCTGCAACGACTTTTGCATGGGCTTCAATATTTTCCTGCGTATAACGTGACTTATAGATATCCGGAGAGCCAAGCAGGCGGAAATAGGCAAATCCACTCCAGCCACCCGGTTGCACCGCAGCAAGCAGGTGAGCAGGATCCTCTGCAAGGCGTGATATCTGCAGTTCTGCCAGCATCTGGTCTACCGCTGGCTGGAACCAGCTTTCATGTCTGGGCTCCACAACAATGGCCCCGGCAAACCTGGCGCGCAAATCCTGGAAAAAACGCACGGCACTCTCGCCCGGATAGGCAAAATCGGGGGGAAACTCAACCAGAACAGGGCCGCATTTTTCGCCAAGGCCATCCGTTTCCCTGGCAAAGCGGTCGAGCAACGCCTGGCAGCCGACCAGACGGAGTTCATGCGTAATGGTTTGAGGCAGTTTTACCGAGAAGCGGAATGCAGGCGGCGCATTTGCAGCCCAGTGTGCGTAAATCGAACGCCGAATGGGCCGATGAAAACTGTTACCGACCTCAACAGCTGGAAAATAGGTGGCATAACGTGCAAGTGGTGTACCGGTAACGGGTAACCGCAAAAATCTGGCCATGGAAGAAAAGGTCGACCAGCCCGCAATACCGACACGAGTGGACATGGTTTTATCATTTTCCTTTCTGGCAAAAGCAACCATGGGTTATCATAATACGGTTTGCGGCACCACCTGAGGCATATCCGCACATGGCCGACGTTATGAACCGGACAGATATATTGCGGCGGCGCCAACGCCATCATGCGACCATCTTCGGGGCATTCTCCTGGCGGACACCGGAACCATCAGGAATTATTCACAAAAACCTTGAATCATATCCTGACATGTCATGAAAAAAGGAAAACGTATTATTTTCCAATATTGCCAGAACAGGCTTCCATAAGTTCGAACCCGTTCTGCACGGCAGCCCCATACGTGGTGTTGTCATAGATCGTCCAGACCTCGGCGCCGCATGCGGCAAGGGCTGCAACGACTTTTGCATGCGCCTCAATGGTTTCGTGCGTATAACGTGACTTATAGATTTGCGGCGTGCCATGCAGCCGGAAATAGGCAAGCCCGCCCCAGCCGCCCGGTTGTGCCGCAGGAGCCGGGCGGGCCGGGTCCGCTGCAACGCGTGATATCTGCAGTCCTGCCAGCATCTGGTCTATTGCTGGCTGGAACCAGCTTGCATGTCTGGGTTCGACAACGATAGCCCCGGCCAGCCTCGTCCGCAGTTCATGGAAGAAACGCACGGCAATATCACCCGGATAAGCGAAACTGGGGGGAAACTGAACCAGGACAGGGCCGCGTTTTTCGCCAAGGCCATCCGTTTCCTCGACAAAACGGTCGATCAGCGCCTGACAGTCGACCAGACGGTGTTCATGCGTGATGGTCCGGGGAAGTTTTACGGAGAAGCGGAACGCAGGCGGCACGCTTGCAGCCCAGCGCGTATAAGTCGTGCGCCGATGAGGGCGATAGAAGCTGGAGTTGATCTCGACTGTTGAAAAATAAGCGGCATACCGTTCAAGTTGCGTGCCGGTAACGGGTAACTGCAACACTTTGGCCATCGTGGAAAAAGTCGACCAGCCCGCAATGCCGACACGCATGGACATGCCCCTTCCCTCCCCCATAAAAACCATAACGGGCTAACATAACCCGGTTGGAACTGAAAAAATTGACCAACCTGACAGTAACATGCGTGTCACAGCAGGCGACGCACGTCATGGCGAACACGCCTGGTAAGGCAGGAAGGCAACAGGCCGAAGCCGTGCACCGCATTTGCACAGACCATAAGATCAGTCGGGACGGGCACTTGCCACAGGCGATGGGCAAAGGCCACATCTTCATCGCGAAACAGGTCCAGCATCGGGTAGATCAGGACCTGCGCGCGCAATCTTACCGTGCCACGATCTCGTGCCAGAAGTGCCGTGTCAGACCGGCACAGACCCGTTACAGGTCCATTCTCAATCATGCGGCATTACGCGCCGTGACACCAAGGCGGTACCCTTCCTTCTGGAGCACCTTGATCGAGGATTCGGAATATTTCGCAACCAGTCCCGACACGTCACCCGGCGCGCACCAGAACCCCAGCGTGACCTGAATGTTGGCAGGCTTAGGCAGGAAGGAAACAGAAGGTGCGGGGGCCTTGAGCACCTGCGTGTCATTTTCCGTAAGGCCGAGCAGCAACGCGCGCGCCTTGTCCAGATCATCATTGTAATCAATCAGCAGGCTGACCGCGCCAGCAAGCCGGTCTGACTCTGAACTGTTGATCACGATATTGTTTGATAATGTGCCGTTGGGCACGTAAATAATCTCGTTATTGGCATCAAGCAGCACGGTGCGAAACATTTCAATTGATGTAACCGTTCCTGAACTGCCGCCTGCCGTAATTGAATCCCCTACCTTGAACGGGCGGAACAGCAGGATCAGCACGCCGCCGGCAAAGTTGGCGAGGCTGCCCTGCAATGCCATGCCAACCGCCAGACCCGCAGCGCCCAGAACGGCCACGAACGATGTTGTTGCAATGCCGACCATGGAGGCCACGCTGATCAGCAGCAGGGCCTTGAGAAACAGCCCGACCACGCTGAGCAGGAAGCCGCGCAGTGTCGGCTCGATATGGCTGGCCTCCATCATCCGGCCCATGGCGCGGGTTATGGCGTTGACAAGCTTCCAGCCCACAAAAAGAACGATCAGCGCCAGCAGAAACTGACTTGCATATCCCAGCACGAGCGGAAGCAATCCGTCCATCTGCTCCAAAATTGAATGAATCTGCTTTTCCATGACTATCCTTGGCCTATCCTTTACGGGTGCCTGGCAGCAGCATGCACCCGCTTACTTCTGTCAATGTTTTGTACCTGGTCGTCACCACCATGGTCCCGCACCATAATTACCGGGGCGACCCTTTCCTCCTGCACAAGGCCATCCCGCCCCTCCCGCCATTTAAATGAATGGCATTGGGGAAAGGTTCATCTCAAATGGAAAGTGCTTCCGGTTCGACATCAGCAATGGCAGGTTGGCAATGTGGGGAGCGCTGACGCAATCATGGCGCAGGGGGCGCCGTCCACCCGCGGCCATTGGCTGCATGCCGTGCCCTCATCGGGTCCGTATTACGGCACAAACGCTTCTGTCGCCCTACTTATGGTCATTTCAGCCGGGCAGGCGTGCCTGTAGCCAGATCAATGCAGGCGCTGCCCCGCAACCCAGACTTCCTCGACATGCAGGTTCGGGTCCAGAACGACAAAATCGGCCCGTCGCCCGACCGTGAGTTCCCCCCGGTCTGGCAGGCCAAGGTAGCGTGCTGCATTCCCGCTGACCAGACGGGCGGCTTCGGGCAATGATATGCCTGCCTGCACCGCGTTGCGCAGCGCGACATCAAGCGTGAGGATACTGCCCGCCAGCGTGCCATCCTCCAGCCGGGCCGTACCGTTGGCGATATGGACCCTCTGGCCACCGAGCTGGCTCTCGCCCTCACCCATGCCGGTTCCCCGCATGGCGTCGGTTACGAACAGCAGCCTCGAGCCCATCATCCGCCGTGCCAGATGGAAGGAGGCGGGATGGACATGATGCGTGTCGTAAATCATTTCGGCATAGGTGGCGTCACTACACATCAGGGCGGTCACCGGCCCGGGGCGGCGGCCTTCTATGGGGTTCATCGCATTGAACAGATGCGTGGCACCCGTTACCCCGCCTGCGGTGCAGATGCGGCAGATGGCCTGCCGCGCGCCCTCATAATCCGTCACGCTATGCCCCAGGCTGACCCGGACCCCGGCCCTGGCAAAGGCATCGATGGCGGTACCCGCATGCGCCAGTTCAGGGGCGAGCGTTACGACACGCACGATATCGAGCGACAGGGCCTGTGTGACATGCTCCGGGTCCGGCGCGATTGCAAAAGGCGGCTGCGCGCCAAGACGATGCGGGCTGACAAAGGGCCCTTCCAGATGCGCCCCATGGATGCACGGGCCGTTGGGGTTGCCCGTATGCCGCACTTCCGCCACGGCCCGCAAGGCATCCATCACATCGGACCAGGGCCGCGTGATGGTGGTGGGCAGGATGGTCGTGGTGCCGTGGGAGAGATGGAAGCGGGACATGCGGCGGATCGCATCGGCCCCGTCCATGGTATCCGCCCCGTCGCCTCCATGGACATGCCCGTCGATAAAACCGGGCAGGATATAGCGCTGCGGGGCGTCAGGCCGCGCCGATATATCCCCGATCAACGTGTCAAAGGACATCGTGCCGGGCAGGATCTGATCGGCACAGACCAGCTGTCCACTGATGTTCATGGTCTTTTTTCCGCTTTCAGTATTTGTGCGCCAGATCGGCGTCCAGCCGTTCCAGCCATGCCGCATCCATGTGCCAGCCCGCACGCGCGGCAGCCCGTATGACCCCGCCGCCAATGGGTGGCAGTTGTGGAATATGCGGCTGTTCACCAAGAAGCTGCGTCATCTGCTCCATGACAACCCGGCTGCGGAATACGCTCCCCCCATAACTCCACGGCAGGGCCACCTGCAGGCGGTCGCGTGCCACCCGGACTTGCGTGGCCAGGCATTGCGCCGCCTCGACAAGAATGGAGCGGGCATCGGCACTGCCCTCATTGGCCAGCCGGTCCAGCACATGGGCCAGGGCGGCAATGGCGGAGCGTGGGTGGGGCTGCACCCTCTGCCATTCCAGCAACGCCTCGCCCGCCCGGTCCGGGTTGGCGGGCAGGTCCAGCGCCTGCAGCAGCCGCGTGGCGAAATCGGCATCAGGCGCATGGCGCGTATCAATATACCGCACGACCCTGCGCATGGCCATGCAGCCAATCCAGTAGCCACTGCCTTCATCACCGAGCATGTATCCCCACCCGCCGATCCGTAACGGCGCATGGCGGTGATCATCCGCCCATATGACCGACCCCGTGCCCGCAAGCGCAAGGATGCCCGGCCCACCCAGAAAGGCGCCGACACAGGCAATTTCCACGTCTGAACACATGCCGATGCGCACATCCGGCCCGAGGGCGTCAAGGATGACCTTTTCCTGCATGTGCGATGAGGGGCGCTCGGCACAATAACCCGCAAGGCCTATGGTTGCCGCGAGCAGGCGGTATCTGTCCAGCCCCTGCAGCAGGCCCGTCAGGGTCTCCGCCCAGTCGGCCTTGTCATAGGCGTTGCTGCCACCGGAAAGGCGATGTTCGAGCACATGCCCGTCAGACCCGACAATAACGGCGCGCGTGCGCGTGCCCCCACCGTCAACAGCCAGAACTGCGTCATCCATCAATCGTCATCATCCTGAAAAAAATAGCCCATCATGCAGAGCGCGCCCCATTCAGGACAGAAGGCCCTGCAGTTCGGCATCGTGTTGCATCAGATGGTTGATAAAAGGCCGCCGGGAGAGTGAAGCGGCCGCGGCTTCATCAATGATGACCAGGCAGCTGGCATGCATCTGCAGGGCTGTTGCACTGATGCTGGCGGTAAGCGGGCCTTCGATCATATTGGCCAGGACACTGGCCTTGGCCGCTCCGGTTGCAAGGACCACGATGCGCCTGGCATCAAGAATGGTGCCCACCCCCATTGTCACGGCATGATAGGGCACATGATCGAGGTTATCATCGAACATGCCCCGGTTCTGTTCGCGTGTGGCGGGGTCCAGCGTTACGACACGGGTGCGTGACGTGAACGCGGAAAACGGTTCGTTAAAGCCGATATGGCCGTTTTCCCCCACTCCCAGCAGCTGGAGCCCCACGCCACCGCAGGCGTGCAGGGCCTTTTCATAGTCGATGCACCGTGCCGCCAGGTCCGTTGCCATGCCATCGGGCACATGCGTGGCGGATAGCGCGATGTTCACCCGTGAAAACAGGTGCGTATTCATATAGGTGCGGTAAGACTGCGCGGATGAGGCGGATATGCCGACATATTCATCCAGATTGAATGTCCGGCAATGTGAAAAATCCAGCCCCCTGTCGCGATGTGCCTGCACGAGGGCAGCATAGACCCTTTCCATCGTGCGGCCGGTGGCAAGGCCGAGTGTGATATCTGGCTGCTGGCGAATGGCATCTTCCATGACCCGGGCCGTCAGCAATGTCGCCTGTTCACGATCGGGGCAAATGACAATTTTCATGATAGTCTCCATCCAGTATTCACAGCGGCAATACCTGCGCCTGCACGGCGTGCGCCGCCTGATCGATCCAGTGCAGGTTTTCCCTGCGCAAATGACCAAAATTATAAAAACCGAACCCGTCCACGCCGCAGCGCGCCAGGGTCCGGGCATGGGCTACAAAGGCCGCTCCGTTATCGAAATCACCTGAGGCAGGTCGCACAACGGTGCGGACCCTGCCTTGATTGCCAGTAATGTCGCGAATATCCGCCAGCCGGGACACGGCTGCGCGCGTATCGCCGCCATACAGGCAGACTTCCAGCCCATCGCAGGCCTGCGACAGGGCATTGAGGTCGCTGCCTTCGACCCATGACAGAACCGGATTTTCCATCACGGACGGGATGACATACACTCCTACCTGCTCACGGACCGCCGCGCGTATCTGCGCCACAAAGGACGTAACCTGCCGGCAGCGCCAGCGCAGGAAGTCGCGCAGGTCATCATCACAGACAAGCATCTGCATCAGCCGCCCGGCGCCATCGGCGGGCGGGGCATCATCAGGGCGGTCCATGTAGCGCGACAGGCATGCCGCCACACGCTGCCGCACTGCCGTAACATTGACCCGGTCTTTCGCCGCCCGTAACATGCAGGCACCGCAGAAGCATAGTCCCATCAGGGTATCGGCCCACATATTGGGCGCAAGAAAACTCATTTCATGGTGAAAGCCATGCCTGAATGGCTGCCAGCCCGGCGTTTCGCATATGATCTGGCTGACATAGGGGTTGGCCCCCATTTCCCGGCACAGGTTGACACCATATTCCCGCACGGCTGCGTGGGAGGGGCACAGGCTGTAGGGGTAGCGATCGCCAAACGCGTTATGGCAGGTGAATTGCGGATACTGCGTACCCAGCGCGGTATTGTGCAGCAGGACCGTCCATGCCGCGACCTGCAGGCCCTGCGCGTGCAGCACCTGCAGTGCCTCCATGCCCAGTCCCTGCGTTGCGATGATGGGGCTGATGCTCCCCCCCCAAGGCTGGATGGGAAGATATGTGGCGCCATCCTGCGGGAAAAAGACTTTCTGGCGCGAGCCATGGGGGCGCAGGAATTTCCCGGCATGGTACGTTGCCGCAACGCATAACGTATTGATGCCCATCTCACCTATGCGCACCGCGAAGCTGGCCAGATCATCGTGGTCCGCAATATCCCACGGATAAATATACAACCCGCGATAGGGTTTCATGACTCGACCATCATGACCGGAACAGCACGCGCCCGATTATGGCGCTGCATGAGGATGTTATAGAAAATGATCAACAGATAGGACGGAACCGCCAGCCCCACGAAGGCTGCCTGCACGCCTGTGAAGGGTGCGATCTGGACAAAGACCTGCGGAATGACCGAGCCGCCTGAAAACGCCATGACCAGCAGGGCGGTCGCCTGCGCGCCCCGATCTTCCACATCGGAAATAACAATGGGGAACAGGGAGGGTAAGATCATGGCATTTGCAAAACCGCACAGCGCCACGCACAGCACCGAGGCATAGCCATGTGTCAGCCAGCTCAACACGCATAACATGACGCCAGCCACCGCTGACAGGCCCAGATAGCGCTCCTGTGAAAAGACACGCGGCACCAGCAGCATGCCCAGCACATATCCGCCCATCATCGCCGTCAGGGTCAGGGAGGTGAAGAACTTGGTCTGGTCAAGCGGAATGCCAAGGCTGCTGCCATATACGCCAATGGCGTCCCCCGCCATGACTTCGGTGCCGACATAAACGAACATGCACAGCACCCCGAAGCCCAGACGGAATGACCGGGACAGGCGCGATGTCCTGGCCACCGGCGCATCGGGGCGGGATGAGCCGGCAATATCGATATGCGGGAGGGACGAACGCGCCAGCCCGATTGCCAGGGCCAGCAGCACGGCCGCCATGACGAAATACGGGATCTGCACGGCATGGGCGAACTGATCCAGGATATGGTTGCGTGCCGCCATATCCGGTGCGGCCCTGACCTGGCCTGCAATATCGCCAAGATTACGCATGACCAGCAGCGCAAGGACAACAGGGGCCGCGATCCCCGCAATCTTGTTGGCCACACCCATGATGGCAATGCGCTGGGCCGCTTTTTCCGTCGGTCCCAGCAGCGTTACATATGGGTTTATGGTGATCTGCAGTAACGACAGCCCCGCCCCCATGACAAACAGCCCGCTCAGCGCACCGGGATACACGCGTATGCTGACACATTCGCCAAAAATGGCGACACCGGCCGAAAGAACGACCAGCGCAACAACCAGCCCCCCTTTCAGGCCGGTCAAGCGGGTCAGCAGCGTGGCGGGCAGAGGGAAAAACAGGTAGGACAGATAAAAGCACATCGGCACGAGAAAGGCGCTGACGGTACTCAGGTTGAAGGCGACCTGCACAAACGTGATAAGGGGACCATTGAGCCATGTCACAAAACCGATAATGAAAAACAGGCAGGCGATGATAACGATGGGCCGCCAGCCATACTGTCCCGCAGGGCTTTGTGGGTATAACCTGGGCAATGGCCCCTCCTCTCTTTACCAATGGTAAAACCGTTCTGCCGGGCCGCAGGGCCCCGATCAGAACCCTGCCGATACCGAAACCATGGCAGCGAATGCGCCCCCGACCAGATAGATGGGTGCCGACGTGCTCGCACCACCCGTGCTGCTTCTGTACAGGCCACCCGCAACGGTGTTGACCGGATGGGCGTTGCTGGTAAAGCTGGAACCACCTGAGAGATAATGGTTATCGCCAATATTCATGATGTTCAACTGTATCTGCGGCGCCTTTGCCGGGCCAAGCTTCTTCATGCGATAGCCCAGCGTGATGTCCGAGGTGATGTAGGAGGGAATTTTCTCATCATCCATGAATGTCGTGTACTGGGAGTCAACATACCTCAGCGCAAAGTTGCCGAAGAAACGGCCATCATCATAATTCAGGCCAATCGCACCGGTGAATTTGGGCGATTCAACAGCAATCTTTCCTGCGGTTGGCAGGTAGTTTCCGCCACCGGCATTGTAGTTGTTATCCATTGTTGCATGCAGGTACTGACCGGAGAAATACGGGCTGATATGATGCCAGCGCCGCAGGCCGATTTCAGCCTGGATGCCGCGTGATGTCTGCCCACCAATATTGATGGGTTCGGAAATCAGCTGCGTCGTGCCCGGAATGTAGTTCATGGATGTTACCTGGTGGTTGGTCATGTTCAGGTTGAACAGGGACACCGCCACGTTGACAAAGCCGGAATGACGAAAGCCGATTTCCTCGCCAATGGAATATTCAGGCTTGAGCGACCCGGGCTGTTCGACTGCGTGTGAATTATTAGGGTCAAAGATCTGGCTGTACGCCTCCACCGAAGCCGGGGCACGGAAGGCGGTCGTGCCGTTGACAAAGATCTGGTCATGCGGCGTGATCTTGAAACTGGCGGCAAACTGCGGCAGGGGCTCAAAGTAATTGCCTGCCTTGTAGTAGGGGTCGGCCCCCGGCACGTTGTTCGTGCCCGTGCGGCTGACCATTGCAGCCCGGAAGCCCGCGCTCAGGGTCAACCTGTCGTGCAGCAGGTTCAGGGTATCGGCAATGAAAAGCGTATTGACCTGCTGCTTGAAATTCAGGTCATAGCCCGTCAGGATCCGCCCGTTCGTGGCATCGATAATGGGGCTGTTGGAATACGAGCCATTGGCGTAAACCTGCCGGAATGTGGAAAGTTCCTGATGGGACGTATAATTGTACCAATACCCGACCGACAGTTTGTTATGGCCTCTTGTCCAGTCGAGGGACATGTTAAGCGAGCCGCTTTTCTGGTCCCACGGATCCACGCCCTCGGTCAGGACCGATCCGTTGCCTGTCGGTATGCCGACCAGGCTGCCATAGCGCTGGGTGCCCATATAGCCGCCGGCTGTGGGAATGCTCTCCCCTGCGTTGGACGGGCCAAACTGATGTTCAAAGTAAGGGGTGACATGTAGCTTCAGATTTTTGGTCAATGTAAAATGGGACGGCAGGATAACCGTCTCGGCATTCATGTTCGTAATCTGCAGCCCGTAATATGTCGGGTCGCCCTGGGTGAATGATCCCGCATAATTGAAGCTGTCACCATATTTGTTCCATTGGCTGAGGGTCGGTGATCTCCAGGAGGTCTGCTGCTGCCGGTTAAAGGAGAATACGGCGGAAATGCTGTTGCCATCCCCCCATTCCTTTACAAATTTTGAATCGACATGGTAACGGAACAGTCCACCCGGTCCGCGCCAGTTGTTATAGCTGGTGTGGGAAAAGGAAACAAAGCCCCGGATACCTGTATTACCGATATCCCCGGTTTCATAACGGATGAATTCCTTGTTGCCACTATGCGTGCCGCCTGCCAGGTCCACAAATCCGCGCTGTTTATGCGATGGGTTGATCTCGGTCGCTGTGATCTGGCCACCCACCGCATTGTACAGCGGGGCGTCAAGGTCAGGTGATCCCTGTGAAACGGTAACCGATCCCAGGTTTTCCGAATCAACCATCATGCTGCTGTAGGGCTGGTAATTGATGGGGTCAGCCATTGGCGCCCCTTCGAACAGATACCCGATCTGGGCCTGTGTCATGCCGCGCATGGTCATGTTGTTTCCCGTCAGGCCAAACGGGTCCTGGCTGGAAAAATTCACACCCGGCAGGTCCGCCACGAGGGCGGCGATATTGGCCGTAGGCGCCTGTTTTGCAATAAAGTCACGCGTCAGACCACTTTGTGAGCGTGGCGCGGTCTGGGGCGGCATCAGGCCGCCACCCGGTGTCAGATTGGTCACGCCATTGGCCGTGGGCGGAAGATGCCGGCTTACGGTGATATGTTCAACTTTGGGTGTGGGCAGAGGCGCTGTTTTTGTCTGTGCAGCATTCGCCGGGGGTTTTGCACGGGCTTTTGCCGATGAAGTATTGACGGACCCGTTACGCGTCGCGGCTGAAACCTGTCCATACGCGGGAACGATCACCAGACTCGCCCAGATAGTACAACAGAGGGATAGATTACGGTACGAAACCTTCATGAGCATGATCCCTGCATTTGGAGTAAAAGCCGCGAAACAAATGTTTTGCTTCCTTAACGTATAATGCAGATCAGGCAGTATCCGTGCAATAGTTCGGAATCTGTCCTATGATAGTTTTATTATAAAAACAAAGTATACAATCACGCCTCCTTCCCTGATCCACGCCTCATCTCTTGTCATCAGGCAGATTTTATCAATGAAAAGCATAGGGTTTCATGAACGGGCCTTATTCATTCCCCCTTATGGCAGCATTCAGGCAGCGTGTTAATTCGGCAACATATATAAAGTGCCATACCGGGTGCAGGAGATGAGAATACCGGCATGGCGATTTATTATTTAAACGCAATGATGGCTCGGATCGTGCCACGGCCCTTACGATTTCAACCACGAAGCCCCTGCAAGCCCGGACTCTGCCGGCAGGGCCCCCGGCACGACCAGCGCTGCGGTATCCTGTCGCAGGATCCGGCTGCGCACTTTCTCATCCAGTGCGTGCAGCAGCCTGGCCTGATGGGCCAGCCCGCCCCCCACGGGCATGATGGAAGCCCCGGTTACATTGACCACCATGGCCAGCCCGGCGGACATCCGGTCAAGCCATATGTTTACGGTCTCGATGGCCCGGGGCTCCCCGTTTTCCCAATGCGTCAGGATCGGGCGGATGGCCAGTTCCTCCCCATGCAGGAAGGTATGCAGCCGTTCAATGCCACGCGCGCCGCCTATCGTATCAAGGCAGCCCTGCTGCCCACACTGGCATGGCAGCATGGGGGCGCGACCGGGCAGGGCGCTGTCGGTAATGAAGGGGCCGTGCCCCCACTCTCCCGCAAGGCCGCCCGGCCCGATAACCGGCCGGCCATGAACGATCAGGCCACCCCCCACCCCTGTGCCAAGGATAACCCCGAAGACGATGTCGTGCCCCTGCCCCACGCCCTGCATGGCTTCATTGAGGGCAAAACAGTGGGCATCGTTGGCGACCAGCACATCACGCTGCAGGCGCTGCATGAGGACCTGCCGCAACGGCACATCATAAATACAGGGAATATTGGCCGCGCGCGTCCGCCCGGTTACGGGGGCGCACACGCCTGCAATGGCGATATGCAGCGCAATGGCGCGGTCATACCCATCCGCCAGGCTGGCCAGTGCGGCAACAAAAAGATCCAGATCCTGCGTTGGTGTCGGCACGCGCTGCCGGTGTGTCAGCCTGTGACCGGCATCGGATTGCGCAAACTCGATGTAGGAGCCCCCTACATCCGCACATAATATTACCATACGCCATCCTCATGCCCAAGCGCGACGAATATGATCCAGCTGATGCCCTATATGGCTTCATGCCTGGCCTGGAAAGCCAGGCAGGATCATTAAAATGTTGAATAAGTTCCGGAATCATAATAACTTTACTTATATTGTTCACCAAATAAAATTAACAGTCCCCACCGGATTGAAGAGGCTGCGTATGTTCACATCAGGACAATACCGGGTACTCCGCACAATCAGTACGTTAGGCCCCGTCAGCAGAACCCAGCTTGTGGAAATCACGGGATTGAGCAAGGCGACCATGTCCGCCTTAACCCGCGAACTGCTGGATCGTAATATCCTGTGCGAGCGTGAACTGGTTTTCGGGCAGGGGCGCCCTTCCATCCTGCTGGGGCTGAATGCAGTTTCGGTCTGTTTTGCCGGCGTATCGATGCAATCCGACCCCAGCATCATCCTGCTGACGGATCTGCTGGGTGAAATCATTGCACACAAAGAGTTTGTGCGGGCATCTGATCCTGAAACGTGCATTGAAAATATTGAACGCGGCATCCGCGAACTGGTGGCGCAGGCAGGAGACCGGGCGGGCCCGCTAGGTGGCGTGGGGATTGCCATCCCCGGCTTTGTCGCGCGTGACCGGCGCCTGTGCTATCGATCCGTCGTGCTGGAATGGCGCAATGTTGATATTGTCACGCCACTGGAAAAACGTCTCGGCGTGCCGGTATTTGCTGAAAATGATGCCAATGCCCTCATACAGGGGGAGCACCTGTTCGGCATCATGCGCGACTGCCCCGATTTCAGCATGATTATTGTCGGTGATGGCGGCATAGGCTGCGCGCATATCGTTGATGGAAAACTGCATCGTGGCTTTCAGGGCGGGGCAGGAGAAATTTCCCATACGACAGTCGTCTGGCCAGATGGGCGCGAGACCAACCACCCGTGCAGTTGCGGCAAGCGCGGGTGCCTGGACACGGTCTCCTCCCTCAGGGCCATACGGTCCATGGCCCAGCAGAAGGGGCTGCCAACCACGCCACTGGAACTGGAACGCCAGGCACGGGAGGGCAATGCGGATGCCCTCCACATCCTTCATACGGCAGGCGGCGCGATGGGGATGGCGGTTGCACAGCTTGTGCAGCTGTTTGACCCCAGCCAGGTTGTCGTGCTGCTGGACCAGCCGTTCCGCGAAGGGGTATTCGGGGCGGTCCTGCGCCAGACCATGGAAACCCACATCATGCCCCGCCCTGACTGGGAAATGACACTGGACCTGCGTGAAACCCTTGGCACCGGCTGGGCAACTGGTGCAGCGGGCATTGCCACAAGGCAATTCCTGTTCAGTGAATGAACGCCCCTGCCCCTTCTGCGGGCAGGCAGGCTGCCAGAGCGCATGCCCGTCACGGTTCCTGCTGGTTTATAAAATTACGCCAGCACCACCCTGCCATGGCGGCAGGCGTGCAGGCCATCGGCTTCATGTTCAGGCACATACGTCGCCAGGCCCCGCCGGTAGCGGGGCCCGGCTTCCTGCGGTTCAGGCGTGCGCGCCTGTCACCCGGCGCATAGGGTGCCTGCTATCCCGATGAGGTTAATGGGCATGATCGACCAGCATGTGCAGGCCGGGCAGGATGTCAATCAGCAGACCTGACGCTGGCAAGGGCATGGTATGGGCCGCCACTGCATCTGCGCATGCTGCAAAAGCCGCATCCTGGCTGGCCAGAATGGCATTGACCCGTTTATGCCAGTGATGGCCATGACTTCTCTTTTTCATGGCTTCAAGCCCGACTTGCGCCAGTTGTGCCAGTTGTTGCGATGTTGGTCCTGCCTCCTGCAGCGCGGGTGTGGTCGCAATCTGCGCATAGGCGGCATCATTGGCCCTGTATGTTCTCAGCATCGCCAGCAGATCGGATGCGCGTGCGCGGTCACCCTTTATGTAGCGTTCTGCCAGCGCGTTGAATTTCATGGCATCAAAGCTGTCGGGGCTGGCGATCGCGGCCGGGGCGGTCAGCATGGCGTCCCCGCCATGCGCGGCAAGGCGGTTCATCGCATAGTTCCTGACCGGGCTGGTGACGGATGTCAGGACTTTCAGGGGCGTGGTGTTCTGCGGCGCCAGGCGGGCGATCATGTCGTTCTGATGGTTTTCCGACTGTAATCCCATCATGTTCAGTTCATGCAGCACCACCGGCAGGCGGCGTTCCATATCCGCTACGTCACGCACGGATGCATCCGACCAGAACCGCTCGGCAATAGCGGCGGAACGTGGCCACAGCCGCGCATCGACCATCTCATCCGAGACGATCTCGCTCCACAATGGCGCTTCCCCGCCAAGAACCAGCCGGCTCTGCGCTGCGTCAAGGGCTGGCGCGTTGGGGTCCAGAGCAAAGGCATCGATCATTGACCCCTGCTTTGCACGGGCCTTTTCAACCTCGGCGGGGGACAGGCCGACCGCCTTGGGATCAAGGGGATCAACCTGATAATGCGTTGCGGATGGATTGAGGAGGTCCAGATAATACCCTGATGAAACCACAACCGGATGACCCGCCCTGGTGGCGGAGCCAATCCATTTTGATCCACGCCATGCCTCAACCACCACATCGCGCGGGATAGGGGCCTCGCTGACTTCATCCCACCCCATCATGATCTTTCCCTGCCGGGCCAGCGCCTGCTCAACCTGCGCCGTAAAGGCGGCCTGGAGCGCTGGCGCATCACGATAGCCATGCACCTTCATATACCGGGTAATGGCGGGATTGTTCATCCACTGCTGTGGCGCGACTTCATCGCCGCCCGAATGGAAATAACGGTCGGGGAAAAGACGCCCCATTTCGGCATAGAGCGCGGTTGCAAAACGCAGTGTCTGCGGCTGGGTCGGGTCAAGGGCGGGGTTGTTCTGGTTATAGACCCTGTTACAGCTTGTCTGGGTCTTTTGCGTATCTACCGTAATCGAGCAGACGGGGTGAATTTCCTGTTCCGTGGGCACGGGCTGTGCCGCAAGGTCCGGATAGGCCTGCAGGATGGAAAGCGTATGACCCGGCACATCGAATTCCGGCACGATACGGATCCCGCGGTCAGCAGCGTAAGCCACGATGCCGCGCACCTGTGCCTGCGTATAATACTGGTTGTGGCCACCCACTTCCTGCAGGCGCGGGAAACGCCTGCTTTCCACCCTGAACCCCGTACCGTCACTCAGGTGCCAGTGCAGCACGTTCAGCTTGGTCAGTTCCATCGCATCAAGCTGCCGCTCGATGGTATCAACCGACATGAAATGCCGCGACACATCAATCATGAGCCCCCGCCAGGCAAAGCGGGGGGAATCGTGTATGTCGACATGCGGGATCACCGGGCCCTGCGGCGTAAGCGCGACAAGCTGCAGCAGCGTTGCCAGACCGTGCAGAACCCCTGCTGGCCCCAAAGCCGTGAGGTGAATCCCGTCCGCTGCGGATGTTGAAAGGGTATATCCCTCCTTCTCGTCAACACTCAGGTAAGCGGGATCATACCCGGTCGTGATATGCAGTATCAGCGGGGCGCCTCCGGTCTCCTGCCCCGCCATGCTGCGCAGGCGCGCCACAAAGCGCTGCCCGGCGCGGCGAAGCAATGGAGAAGGCGCGTGCACCCAGTCAATGCGGATGCCGCCTGCAATACTCCGGGTTGCGGGGTCCATGACTGTCACCGACTGCGGCTGCGGCATCAGCGGAAGGGCGGACGTACCGGCAATGGCAGGCGTGGCACATGCCAGCAGAACACCAAGCACGGGGCATGATTTCCTAACAAGACGGGAAGCACGATGCGCAATCGAAACCATGGGGCTCAATTCTTTCAGGGTTGGCATCCATCCACCAGGGAATACCGGATTGTAAAAACTGATATTCCTTTCTCTGGCATGCCCTGTTTTGTTCGGAAATAAAAATAAACGGCCAATGTTCTTTCAATAACCTGAAAAAACAGGGAGACCCGGCTGCATGTTCCGGGCAGCCATTTGAAACAGAACAGAAAACAAAGAGACGGAATAGGCGGAAAGCGCCATTATTGCCGGAGTTTTCCAATGGCCCTCAAACCCAGGCCACAGATGAACATCACGATGACACCCAGCGGAACCAGCCATGTAAAGGCGATGGGCGCACCATAAGGGTGCCAGAACATCATGATGCCACAGACCGCAACGACCGTCATGACGAAAGCAGGCAGGACCTCCCGCGTGCGCGCGTGCCTGCTGAACATGGCAAACACAAAGGCCCCCAGCATCGCCCCGTATGAACACGACGCCACCGACAGCCCGAATACAACCGCAGGGCCATGCCCATGGGCGAATGCCAGCGCGGCAAGAACAAGCACCACAGCCCACAGCAGGGTCACCAGGCGGGCAAATGCCAGCGCCGACAGGCCGATTTGGCGTGCCAGTGCCCGGCAGGGCGTGACAAAATCCAGTAATGCCGCGCTGGTCATGGAATTGAGCGTGGCGGACAGGGAACCCATGGTCGCACTCAGCAGGCCAGCAATCAGCAACCCGGCAAGCCCCTGCGGCAGATCATGCACGATAAAGGCGGGGAACAGCGCATCCGATGTCTGCAAGCCCATTGCAGCCAGCGGTTTTTCATCGTTGCGCGCCCAGAGCAGCATCCCCACGAGCGACAGCATGGCAAACAGGCACCCGACCATGAATCCACTGCCGATCAACGCCTTTCTGGCATCCGTCAGATTGCGGGCGGCCAGAACGCGCTGGACCATCAGCTGGTCCGTGCCATGCGATGCCATGGCCATGATCGCCCCCCCGATCATGGCCGCGCAGGGCGTATAGGGATCAAGGAAAAAGTGGGGGGATTTGTGGAACAGGTGAAACCTGTTGGAGTGCCGCAGCGCATGGATCTGCATGCCTGTCGCATGATGGTACAGCAGCCCCATGCAGGCCGCCGTTCCCGCTACATAGACAGCAAGCTGTATGGCATCGGACCACACCACGGCCCGCAGGCCGCCAAACATCGTGTAAAACAGCGTGAGCCCCACGATGGCCAGCATGATCACCCATTGCGGCAGGGGAAAGTGCATGGATGCCAGGATGGCCGCGACCGGCAGCATGCCCGCAAACAGCCTGATCCCTTCCGCCAGCACGCGCATGACCAGAAACGTGGCGGATACGCTACGCTCCATCACCGGCCCGAACCGGTGGCCCAGATACTGGTAGACACTGCTGACCTGCCCGGAAAAATAACGGGGCAGGAACAGCCATGCAACAAGCGCGCGGCCAATGACATACCCCACCGCCAGCCCCACGAACACCATGCCGCTGCCATAGGCGATGCCGGGTATGCTGATGATGGTAAGGGTCGAGGTTTCCGTTGCGACAAGTGACAGGCAGATAACCCACCATGGCAGGTTGTGGCCGCCGCCTACATAGGTGGAAACCGAATCCTGCCGCCCCGACAGGGCGAATGCGATGAACGGCAGGGTCAGGCAATAGATGCAGATAATCGCGATATCAATTGCGGACATACCGGTTCCATCATGTCAGAAAGGCAGATCATATGACCGAATCAATACCATATGAAAGCCAGAAAACTATCCGATATCGAAACATAATTCCATGTTAACGCAACCAGAAGCTGCGATATGAAATTGTTTTTCATTGAATTAAAAAGATATTTTCCATTTACCCTCCCCCGCACGCACCGCCATGCTGGCCTGGATCAAACGGATCGTTGTCATTGCAAGGGGAGAATGGTATTATTCCTGTATCAGGCATCTGGCATGCCGTCTTTTAACGGACTCTTTAGCACATGCATGTTTTCCCGGCCGCCCCCCGGCTGAAGCGCCGCCATGTCCTGATGCTGGCCGGTGCCGCAACCCTTGCGGCCTGCGCGCCCCATGCGCGCGGCGCCCGCAATGCCCGCCCCGACATGCGCGACGTGGACCGCAGGCTGCGGCAGGCCGTGACACAGGGCGAAGCGCCGGGGGTTGTCTGCGCCATCGGCCATAACCAGCAGGTCGTGCACAGGGCCGTATATGGCAGGCGCAGCGTCACCCCCAGGCCCGAAGCCATGACATGGGATACGGCATTCGACATGGCATCCCTGACCAAGCCGGTCATAACCGCGCCCTGCGTCATGCAGTTGTGGGAACAGGGGCTGTTCGGGCTTGATGATCCTGTCTCGCGTTATCTGCCGCAATTCGCGGCGGCCGGTAAATCCGCCATTACCATCCGGCATCTGCTGACCCATTATTCCGGCCTGCCGCCCGACCTGGATCTCGCGCAGCCATGGCAGGGGCGCGAGGCCGCATTTCACCTGGCCATGGGGGTCGCGCCATCACAGCCGCCCGGCAGTGGCTTTATCTATAGCGACATCAATTTCATCACGCTGGGTTTCCTGGTTGAAAAACTCTCGGGCATGACGCTTGATGCCTACGCCACGCGTTTCATCCTGACCCCGCTGGGCATGCGCCAGTCATGTTTCCTGCCGCCGGAAGCATGGCGGCCACGCATTGCCCCCACCCAGCCGGATGAAAACGGTCATATGCTGCGCGGGCAGGTGCATGATCCCTCCGCCCGGCGCATGGGGGGCGTGGCCGGGCATGCGGGCCTGTTTTCCAATGCGGATGACATGTGCCTCTATGCGCAGGCGCTGCTCGACCGGCGTGCAGGCAGGCCGTCGGCCTACCCGCTGCAACCCCGGACCCTCATGCTCATGTCAACCGCGCAGCAGCCGGGGGGCAAATCCGACCTGCGCGGACTGGGATGGGATATTGCCACGCATTATTCCTCCGTCCGGGGAGACAGGTTTCCCGTAGGCTCCTTCGGGCATACCGGCTTTACCGGCACGTCGCTGTGGCTTGACCCCGACAGTGACAGCTATGTCCTGATCCTGACAAGCCGCCTGCACCCCGCGGGCCATGGCAATGTCGTGCGCCTGCGCCACGATGTGGCCACCGCCGCGGCCCTTGCCCTCATCGGGCCGCAGGGCTGACCCCCTTCATTCCCCCTTCTCTCCCGGAGTTTATGGTACATGACCCCACACAGCAGTGCGCCCGTGTTGCCCATCGCGACGGAAGGGCAGGACCCACGTTATGCGGATGTAGATGTCTGGCCCGTTGCGTCCGTGCTGGATGCGCTGGTGGAATCACAGATGAGCGCCATTGCCGCCGTGCGGGCCGCGACACCGGAGCTCGAGCGCGCCGTCAACGCCGCCCTGCCGCGCCTGCTGGCGGGGGGGCGGCTGTTCTATGTCGGCGCGGGCACATCGGGGCGGATCGGCATGCAGGACGGGGTGGAACTGCTCCCCACCTTCGGCTGGGCGCCAGAACGGCTCGTGCTGTTGCTGGCAGGTGGGCATGATGCCGTCTATCAGGCGGCGGAAGGGGCTGAAGACCGCGAAGACGTGGCGCGGACAGACATCCTTGCCCACCATCCCGGCCCTGATGACGTGGTGCTGGGCATCGCCGCAAGCGGTTCTACCCCCTATACCTGCGCTGCGCTTGCGGCCGCGCGCGGCGCAGGCAGCCTGAGCATTGGCATCGCGTGCAATCGGAGCGGCAGGCTCATGGATGTTGCGGAGCTGGGCATTGCCGTGGTGACCGGGCCGGAAGTCATTTCCGGCTCCACCCGGCTCAAGGCGGGTACGGCGCAGAAAGCAACCCTCAATCTGATTTCCACCACGCTCATGATCCGCATGGGCCATGCCTATCGTGGGCAGATGGTGGATATGCGGGTGGTCAACGCCAAGCTGCGCCAGCGCGCCTGCCGCATGGTCCGTAACCTGAGCGGCAGCAGCGAGCAGCAGGCCCTGAGCGCGCTCGAGGCCACGCGGTTCAATGTCAAACGCGCGGTCATGATCTGTTCCGGCATTCCCGCCGACCGGATCGAAGCGCTGCTTGTGGCGCATGATGGCAACCTGCGTTCGATCCTTGGGCAGGTTCATACGCCCCAAAAAGGGTAACATGACACCCGAACAGCTTTTTACGGCCCTAACCCCCAGCCCGCATGACAGAAAGCCCCTTTACCTGCAGGTAGGCGACCGGTTGCGTGACCTCATTGCCACCGGCGCGCTCAGGCGCGGCGATGCCATGCCCCCCGAGCGCGAACTGGCAGAGCGGATCGGGGTATCGCGCGTGACCATCCGCAAGGCATTCGAGGAACTGGTCGGCGCGGGCATCCTGAGCCAGAAGCCGGGGGCGGGCACGTTCGTGTCGGGCCGGATCGAACAGCCGCTCTCCATCCTCCAGAGTTTTTCGGAAGATATGCGCGCGCGCGGCCATGAGCCCGGCTCGATATGGCTGGACAAGCATGTGGCGCGCACAAGCCCCGACGAGGCCATGGCGCTTGGCATAGCGCCTACGGCCCGTGTCATGCGCCTCAAACGGATCCGCACGGCCAATGGCCAGCCCATGGCGGTAGAAACAGCCGTTATTTCAACACAGTACCTGGATGACCCCGACAGTGTGGGCAACTCTTTTTACGCGGCCCTCAGGGACCATGACCTTCTGCCGGTCAGGGCGCTGCAACGCATCCGTTCGCGCCTGGCTTTCGTTCATGAGGCCGAACTGCTGCATCTCGATACCCCGAGCGCCATACTGGATATCGAAAGACGCTCCTTTCTGCCTGATGGCCGGGTGCTTGAAGTCACATTCTCATCCTATCGTGCCGACCTTTATGACTTCGTGGTGGAACTCAGGGCTGCCGGACTGCAGGAATGAAACATATGTTCACTGTCATTGGCCTGATGAGCGGCACGTCACTCGACGGGGTGGATGCTGCTGTCATCCGCACCGATGGCGAGCGGATTGAAGGATTGGGGCCGGATCTGAGCCTGCCCTACCCGGCCGCACTACGCCACCGTGCCCGAAAAATTCTCGACGAGGCCACTGCCCTCCCCCCCGACAGCCCGGAACTGAAGGCCGTAGAACACGAGATAACCCGCTACCATGTTGACGCGACCCGGCAGTTGCAGGCGCTTGTGCCCGATGTCGATCTGATCGGTTTCCATGGCCAGACCATCCTCCATGCCCCTGCCCGCCACCACACATGGCAGATCGGGGATGCGCAGTACCTGTCACGCGCAACGGGGCTTGCTGTCATCCATGATTTCCGCAGTGCCGATGTCGCAGCCGGTGGCGAAGGCGCGCCGCTGGTGCCATGGTTCCACGCTGCCCTGTTGCACGGTGCGCCCGGACCGGTCGCGGTGCTGAATATCGGGGGGGTCGCGAATATCACGCTGGTTGATGCGGATGGCACGATCCATGCCTGTGATACCGGGCCGGGCAATGCCCTGCTCGATGACTGGGCCCTGCGCCATACCGGCACGGCATGTGACGTGGACGGGAAACTGGCGGCGATGGGCACGGTCAACCGAACACTTCTGGAAGATCTGCTGGCCGACCCCTATTTTGCCCGCCCTGCCCCGAAATCACTGGACCGGCAGGCATTTGCCACGGCACTCGACCGGGTATCAGGCTGCACGCCAGCGGATGGCGCGGCAACACTGGCCGCCTTTACCGTCGAAGCCATTCGCCGCACCCCCCTGCCCGCGCGCCCGGCGCACTGGTATGTGTGTGGTGGCGGGCGGCATAATCCCGTGCTCATGCGCGCAATGCAGGCGGCACTCGGGGCGCCGGTCGAACCCGTGGACCGCCTTGGATGGAACGGGGATGCGCTGGAGGCGCAATGTTTCGGTTTCCTCGCCGCACGCAGCGTGCGCGGCCTGCCGATCTCCGCACCCAACATTACGGGCGGGCCGGATAACCTGACTGGCGGTCGCCTGACCTGTGCGGGCCTGATGCCCATGCCCGCATGGATACGCAAAACCGGCGCAGCGTAAACCGCCCCCATCGACCAACGGGGGCGACCAGCACAGGGTCTATGCCCTACTCTGCGCCCCGCGTGCAGCGGCCACAAGGGCACGGATGGCATCAGGATCGGTCAGGCCCGGCATCGGACCAAAGCCAAACCCGGCATCATCCGCCGCAAGCTGCACGCTCCGCCGGCAGGAGGCATGGACTTCGCTCACGCCTGTTGCCCGGATCAGCGCACCAGCATTGCCCGCATTCACGCCACTGCCTGCCAGAATGACAATACGGCCCGCCGCCTGTGCGTTCAGGCGCGCCAGACACGCCTGCCCCTGCACTGCGGTGGGGCACTGCCCCGAGGTAAGAATGCGGGTAAACCCTGCCTCTATTGCAAACTCCAGCGCCTCGGCCGGGTCACGCACCAGATCGAACACGCGGTGCAGGGTCCGCTCCATGCCCGCGCACTGACCGGACAGGCGCAGCAGGAGATCACGATCAAGATGCCCATCAGGCGTGATCGCGCCCAGCACCACCCCTTTCAGCCCCGCTTCCCGTGCGGCATGTATGTCATCGATCATGACGGCAGCCTCATCACCGTCGAATATGAACGACCCGGCACGGGGGCGGATCATGGCCAGGGTCGGCACATGGCCCCGTGCTGCGCAACGCATCAGCCCGGCACTCGGCGTAAGCCCCCCGACGCCAAGCGAGGCGCACAATTCAATCCGGTCAGCGCCGGCCGCATTGGCCGCGGCAATGCCCTGCGGGGTTTCCACGCAGATTTCAACACGCGTCATGAAATATCTCCGGTCTCAGGCAGGCAACCCACCGCTGGGGCATGACCTGCTGCAAGGGGGGCACCACGGTGGCGCATGCCGCCATGGCGTGGGGGCAGCGGTTACGGAACGCGCACCCGTGGTGCAGGTCCGGCGCTGCCGTGGCATGGTCAGGCGTTGGGGGAATACGCCCTTCCCCGCCGTGCCGCAGCCCTGGAGCCAGGGCCAGCAGGGTGCGTGAATACGGGTGAAAGGGCTGCGTGCGGAACGCCCCTGTCGGGGCAATTTCCATCACACGGCCCAGATACATGATGACGACACGGTCACACAGGAACATGACCGCAGGCAGGTCGTGCGAGATGAACGCCATCGCCAGGCCCAGCCGTTCGCGCAGGCCACGCAGCAGGTTGATGACTTTCGCCTGCACCGAAACATCCAGCGCCGAGACAGGCTCATCGGCCACGATCAGCCGTGGGCCAACCGCCAGTGCCCGGGCAATGCCGATGCGCTGGCGCTGCCCGCCGGAAAACTCATGCGCGAACCGCATCAGCGCATCCGCGCCAAGGCCGACCGAGGCCAGCAGGTCGATGACGGCCTCGCGGCGGCTTTCACGCGTGCCGATGCGGTGGATATCCAGTCCCTCCGCCACGATGTCGCGCACCCGCAGCCGCGGGTTCAGGCTGGCGGCGGGGTCCTGGAAAATCATCTGCACCTGGCGGCAGTACCACCCCGGATCCGCCCCTGACAGGGCCTGAATGTCGCGTCCCTCAAAACTGACATGCCCTGTCGTAGGCCGTTGCAGGCGGACCATGCACCGCCCGACCGTAGTCTTGCCGGAGCCGGATTCACCAAGGATTCCGACTATCTCGCCCGCATAGATATCGAACGATACCTTGTCCAGTGCCTGAACATTTCTGGCGCGGCGGCCCAGCAGGGTGCGTGGCGCATGGAATGTCACCCCCAGATCACGAACCGACAGCAAGGGGGAAGCACTCATGCTCCCGCCGCCACGCTCATCTCGCGCCAGGCGATGCAGCGGGTGGCATGGCCGTGCGCGGCATCGGCCATCTGCAGGTCGGGATGTCCGGTGCGGCAGGCGTCATGCGTCCTGTCGCACCGCATGGCATAAGCGCAGCCCGCCGGGCGATGGGCCAGATCTGGCGGATGGCCCGGTATCGTGGGCAGTTCGGGCGGTGCGCCATCCCCCGGCCTGCCAAGATGGCGGACCGGCAGACAGTCCAGCAATGCCTTGGTATAGGGGTGGCGTGGGGCCGTCATCACATCGCGCGCGTTCCCGCATTCGACCACCTGCCCGGCATACATGACCATGATGCGGTCAGCGAATGCCTCCACCAGCGACAGGTTGTGCGTGATGAACAGGATCGCCATGCCGGTATCACGACGCAGCCGCTGCAGGATTTCGAGTATCTGCGCCTGTGTCGTGACATCAAGGGCCGTGGTCGGCTCATCGGCAATCAGCAGCGCGGGACGGCAGGCAATGGCGATGGCAATCATGACGCGCTGGCGCATGCCGCCCGACATCTGGTGCGGATAACTGCCCACCCGCTCCCGCGGCCTGGCAATCCCCACCGCCGCCAGCAGGTCGGCCGCTCGCGTCAGGGCAGCCCGCCTGTCTGCCTGATGGTGCAGGACCAGGGCCTCGGCAATCTGTTCGCCCACCGTCATGGCAGGGTTGAGCGAGGTCATGGGCTCCTGGAAGATCATTCCGATCCCGCCGCCGCGTATCTTGCGCAGTACCTTCTCCGGTGCGGTTGCAAGGTCAACGGGGGCATGGCCTGCAGGCTGGAACACAAGCCGCCCGCCAGCAATATGGCCAATACGCGGCAAAAGCCCCATGATCGACAGGCTGGTCACGCTTTTGCCCGAACCTGATTCGCCTACCAGCGCCACGATCTCACCGGGGGCGATATCGAACGTCACGTCATCCACCGCATGCACGACGCCACGCCGCGTATGGAAATGGATGTGCAGCCCTTCGACCACAAGGGCAGGACATGACGCTGCCATCTGTCAGCGCCCTTTTCGTGCCGAGGGACAGACGCGCGGCGACCATGTAAAGGCCGTGTCGAACGGAAAGGTCGGCCGCGCCTTGTGCACCCGCGCCAGCCGGGTCACGTGCTGGTCCACCGCCCCGGGAGAAAGCGCCATCAGCGCGGGACTGGCGATCGGGGCGAGCTGTGGGGAAAGGTAGCCGGACTTCACCACCACCATCCGCGCCCGGTGCGGATCAAGCCCCAGCACCGTGAAATCGGCAATGTTATGGTAGGGCCTGCGCCGCGCGGCCACGACGACATGAATTCCCCCCACGTCGATAACCGCCTGGCGTTCGCGCTCGTGCGGATCATCAAGGATGAACCGGACCTCTCCCGTTACGCTGATCGGGGTCGTATCCGCCGCATCAAGCGCACCGCCCACCGGCAGCGTGACCCGTGCGCCCACGCCGGCGGCACAGGCCGCGCGGGTTGCCTGCGGGTCGGCGATGCCCGCCACGATCACATCCTGTGCGCCACGTTCGATCAGCGCGCGCAGCACGTCGATCCTGTCCCCAACGCCACCACCTGTCGGATTATCGCCTGAATCCGCAACGATCACGGGCCTGCCCGTAGCCTGCAGCGCCCGCTCAAGCGTTTGTCCGATACTGCCAGTCCAGCAGCCGAACCGGAACTGCGTGCGTGCCTCCCAGTAAGCCGTGGCCATTTCCACCGCCGCCGCGTGCAATGCCGCCGCATCCGTTCCCGTCATGACCGCAGCCGCGGTCGCGCGCGGCTCGTCCGCCCATACATACCCCACCATGAGCGAGGCATCCCAGATCCCCGCGCGCCGGTCCACTTCCGGCAGGCGGGCATACAGGCTGCGTGCAGGTTCGTCCTCGGTGCTGGTCTTCTCCCCGGGCAGCACGACCGGCACCGGCGCCCACACGACATGGGGCCGTATGCCCTGCGTCAGGCAGCGCACCAGCATCGTAACCGCCCGGCGCATCGTTTCCTCCACATCGATATGCGGTGCGGTGCGATAGGTCGAAAACATGTCGATGGCATCGATGATGCGCTGCGTCACGTTGCCATGCAGGTCATAGCTGACGGAAATGGGCACATCCTCCCCCACGACGGCGCGGGTGGCGCAGATCCAGTCGCCTTCGGCGTCTTCCATGCCCTGCACATACATCGCGCCATGCATGGACAGATACACGCCATCAAGCGGCCCCGCCGCGCGCAGCCGGTCAAGGAACGCATCACGCAATGCGCGATAGGTTTCCGCCGTGACAGGGCCGCCGGGAATGGCGCGGGCATGCAGGGTCGGGATGAACTGCGCCGGATAGTCGGACAGGAACGCAAAATAGGGCGCCTGTAGCAGGGCTTCACCCCGCAGGACCCGGAAATCCTCCATCCGGGTCGGCACCGGATTATAAGTACTGCATTCGATATGAATGCCACCTACGGCAATACGCATATCCTGTTTCCCTCATATCAGAATTGGCGGAACAGCGAGCGGTCGGCCGCAACACTGGCGGCGCCAAATGCCCATGAATCGGCCGTGACATCGTGGGTCATGATTTGGGGGCGCGGTGCAAGCTGCGGCAGGATGTTACCCTCCGCCGCCTGCCGCATCGCGCGCGCGAACAGCCCCTCCAGCCCCCCGCCCTGGCGCACGACAAGCACGTGCTGCGGGTCCATGACCTGCACCATCTGCGCGATCATCAGGCCCAGGGCACTGCCCGCGCGGTGCAGCAGTTCCACCGCGCCAAGATTGCCCTGGGCCGCAAGCTGCTCCAGCGGCTCCAGTTCCCCCGGCAGCCCTGCCCTTGTGGCCAGATGGGAGATGGCCGCCATGGAGGCCACGGTATCCAGGCAGCCGGTCTTGCCGCACAGGCACGGCAGGCCGCCCGGCTCTGCGGTAGCGTGGGCGATCTCCCCCGCGCCACCGCGAAACCCGCGAAACAGTTCGCCGCCGAACATGTGCCCGCACCCGATTCCCTGCCCGACGGAAATGAGGCTGAAGGAGGCCGCCTCCCGCATGGGGCCAAACCTGTATTGCGCGACTGTCAGGGCATTGGCGTCATTCTCGACATACGCTGGCAGCCCGCAGGCCTGCGTAACCAGCGGGCCGACCGGCGCATTTTCCCACCCCGTCAGGGTGGAGCGCACGCATATGCCGCCCTGTTCATCCACCAACCCCGATACGGCAAGGCCAATGCCGCGCAGGCGCTGCGCCTGGCGCGAGCCTTCGGGTGCGATCCTGGCAATCAGGCGGTGCACATGGGCCCCGATTTCCATCACCTGGTCGGGCAGTTCCATATCGTAACGGTCCAGTATCATGCCGTGCAGGTCTCCCAGCACCATGACCGGACGGTCCGCCAGCGAAATACCGACAAAGAACGCGCTGTCGGCGGCAATGCCCAGCCGTATTGACGGCCGTCCGCCGCCATACACGGTATCGCGTGTCTCGATCAGGCCGTGGGCGAGCAGGTCTGCCGTCACCATGGAGACGGCCCCCTTGCTCAGCCCGGACATACGGATGAGTTCCGCGCGGCTGAGGGGACCGCACTGGTTAAGCAGGCGTAGCAACTGCACATGCGACCGGCAGGACACGCGCGCCTCCGTTACGTGTAAAGATCAATTTATATCATTGATTGACCTTTTGGTCGTCAAGAAAGTTTTTTATGTGATATAAGTAAAAACAGATCGAAACAATATGGTGATCGTGCCCCCATGCACTGCCATTGCCGCCTCCCTGTGCTGCTGACTGCGCTCATCGCCTGTACCGGCGCGATGGCGGCCCCGGCCCATGCAGGCGCCGGGGCCGCAGCGGCGTTGACCATCATGCAGCCCGAGCCCCCGCGCAGCATGGACCCCGCGGACCAGATGGCGACCGATACCTCTTCCATCCTGAGCGCGATGTATGAAGGACTGGTGCGCGCCGATGCGGATCGCACGATCCATCCCCTGCTGGCGGTCTCGTGGCGCCATGACCCGCAGGGCACGACGTGGGACTTTGTCCTGCGCCGCAATGTCAAATTCCATGACGGCCACACCATGACGGCAGCAGGCGTCGTGCACAGTTTCCGCCGCCTGCTGGACATGAACGCCCCATTGGCGGGCAGCAGCCGCTTCAGGGCCGTGGTCGATACGGTCACGACCACGGATGATGACATGACGGTGCGTTTTTCCCTGCGCCGCCCCTACCCTGATTTCCTGCTGCTGCTTTCCTTCAGCCAGGCCTGCGTGACATCGCCCTACGCGGGCGCTTCCCTGGCGCGGCATGCGGACGGAACCGGGCCGTTCCGGTTTGATGAATGGAAAAGCTCGGAATATGTCAGGCAGGCGCGCAACCCGGATTACTGGGGCACGCCACCGGACCTGGCCAGCGTGCGCTGGATATGGTCGGCGGAGCCATCGGTCATGGACATGGCGCTGCATACAGGTGACACCGATATCGTAGGTGACCTGCCAGCGCTTTATGCCCGGCGGATGGAAAGCGATCCACGCTTCGTGATCCATGATGACCCCAATGGGCCACTGTACTGGATCGCCATCAACATGGACCGGCACGCAGGGGCAGACAGGCGCATCAGGCAGGCGCTGAATTACGCGACCGACCGGCAGGCACTGGTCCATGCCCTGCTGCGCGACAGGGGGCAACCCGCCCGATCCCCGCTGCAGCCGGTTTCCCCCTATTTCGTCAGTTATGCGCCCGATCCGCAATACGACCCGCAGCGTGCGCGCGCCCTGCTGGCCGAAGCCGGATCGCCATCGGGCATCACGTTCAGCCTTGCCGTGCAGGACATGGACGAACCCCTTGCCGAGGCCTTGCAGGACATGTGGAAGAAATCCGGCATCACCCTGCAGATTTCACGGCTGGAGGGCGGCGTCTATGCATCCGAGGCATTCGCCGATCCCGCACAGAAGGCAGCGCTGCAACTCGATGGCGTGCTGGCGTCATGGTCATCGGGGTTCATACCGGACATGCAGCTTCGCCCCCTGTTCCATGGGGCATCCGCCGCACCTGCGGGGGCAAATCTCGGCTTTTTCCATGATCCGGGCGTGGATGCGCTGATCAATGCCGGGGCCGTGGAACCATCCGAGGACAAACGAAAAGCCATCTATGCACAGCTACAGGAGATGATCATGCACGATGCGCCTGCGGTGCTGATCTATACCCGTGATACGCTGGTTGGCATGCGTGCAGACATATCCGGGCTGGTGGTGCGGCCGGATGGGGCGCTGGACATCACGCATGTCACCCGTAACCGGCAGCCGCATCCATGAACGCGCGCCTCATCAACAGGGTGCTGATGCTGCCGGTCGTGATGGTGGTGGTCTCGTTCGCGGTTTTTGTCGCGGTCCGCCACCTGCCGGGCGATCCGGCGCGCATGCTGGCCGGAACCGCCGCAACGCAGGACACGGTTGATGCCGTGCATCACAGCCTTGGGCTCGACCGCCCGGCTCTGCGGCAATATGGCACGTTCATGCGGGGTGCGCTGGTTGGTGATCTTGGCATTTCCATTGAATCGCGGCAGCCCGTGGGGCAGGAAATTGCCCATCATTTTCCCTATACGCTGCTGCTGGGGCTGAGCGCCTATGCCCTTGCCCTGTGTTTTGGCATTCCCGGTGGTCTGGCCGCCGCGATGTTCGAGGATGGCATATGGGACAGGATATTCATGGGCATGACGATTGTGCTGGCATCGGTGCCCAATTTCTGGTTCGCGCTGCTGTTGATGGAGCTGTTTTCCGTCCGCCTCGGGTTATTGCCCCTTATGGGCGCGCATTCATGGTCCAGCCTGCTCATGCCATCGCTGACCCTGGCGCTGATGCCCATGGCCCTGATCGGCCGCATGACACGTGCCAGCATGCTTGCCGTACTGTCACGTGATTACATCCGCACCGCCCGCGCCAGGGGTGTGGGCCTCATGCGCCTGTGCCTGCGTCATGCCCTGCCCAATGCCCTGCCCCCGGTCGTGACCGTGATTGGCATGAACCTTGGCAGTGTCATTGGCGGGGCGGTGGTGACCGAGACGGTCTTTGGCTGGCCCGGCCTTGGCCACCTGATGATCGAGGCCGTGCGCTGGCGCGATTATCCCGTGATTGAGGGCGTGACACTGGTTGCGGTGCTGTCGGTCATACTGGTCAACCTTGTGGCCGACATCGTCATTTCCCGGATCGATCCCCAGGCACGGCATAGCTGAAGGACAAGCTGCCATGACCGGTTCATTTCGCACCCTGATCGCGCGCCTGCCGCTTTCGTTGCTGGCGGGGATGGTGCTGATTACATTTATGGTGCTTGGCGCACTCCTTGCCCCGCTCATCAGCCCGGCTGACCCGCTGGCACAGGATCTGTATGCCACGTTTCAGCCCATGTCAGCAGCGCACCCGTTCGGCACGGATGCGTTCGGGCGTGATATTTTCAGCCGGATCGTCTATGGCACGCGCTATTCCCTGGCCGAGGTCTGCATCTGCATCCTTGTTTCGTGTGCCATGGGCACGCTGGCGGGCATGCTGGCTGCACTGGTGGGGGGATATGTGGAGCAGGCGATCATGTGGGTTGTCGATATCATCTTCGCCTTTCCCGGTATCGTGCTGGCGCTGCTGATCCTGAGCCTGCTGGGGCCGGGTTTTTTAAACATGCTGCTGGCGATCTCCGTATTTTCCATACCCGTTTATGTCCGTCTGGCGCATAACCTGACGCAGGCCCTGCAACGCGCGGAATATGTGGAAGCCGCCCGCACGCTGGGGGCTGGAACATGGCGGATCCTGTACGTGCATGTCATGCGCAACGCCCTGGGACCGATACTTATGCAATCCACGCTTACAGCCGGATCGGTGATCCTGGCGGCATCGAGCCTGTCTTTCCTTGGGCTGGGCGTTGCGCCCGCCACACCAGAATGGGGTGCCATGATGAGCGACGGCCGCAGCTATCTGGGCATAGACATCCTGCCCTCTCTCTTTCCTGGCCTTACGATCACGCTTGCGGTTCTGGGTTTTAACCTGTTGGGGGAAGGTGTGCGCAAGGTTATCGATAAATAATATCCGCAGGACATATTTGCATATGAGACCTATGCCAGCCCCAGAACTTATCCCTGCAGCATAGAACTCACGGCTTTGCACCGTAACGCGTTACTGCATGATCTCCGATATTCAGCAGATTGGCGAAGCGGACCAGATCTGTCAGATGTGCCCATACATTCATGTCCGCAATCCAGATCGCAGCAATGAAAGATCGATGCGCTGACCACCGCGCCATACGATGGCTATGCCGTGACGAACCAGACTCTATTCCCTTATCTGGTGCAGCGTGCATTGGATGATTTGAATGCCGGGCGTAAGTATTATCATGGCGGGGCTGTCGACAGCCTAACTGGGCGTGCGGTTGGCCGACACCGATTTGCGGGAGAACACAATCGGCGTATTGGGCGCTGTGTGACAGCGACACCTCATCCGGGCACGGCAACCTAGGCTCAGGACTCATTCTTTAAGATAGAAGATGAAGCTTGCTGCGATGTGGATTGCAGACATGAATGTATGAGCACAGCGGTCGTATCTGGTCGCAACACGTCGCCAGTCTTTCAGCCTTGCGAACATGTTTTCGATCAGATGGCGCTTTTTATATAGATGCCAGTTGTAAGGCGGCTTTGATTGCCGGTTCTTTTTCGGGGGAATACAGGCAGTGATATTGCGTTCTGCAAGCGATAACCTGATCCGGTTGCTGTCATAGCCTCTGTCCCCGATGACTTCTTCTGTCTCGTCGGAGAGATCTGCCAGCAGCACGTCTGCGCCCTTGACGTCACTGACCTGACCTGCTGTCAGATGCAGGCGAACAGGCCGACCCTGACCATCGCACACGGCATGGAGTTTCGAGTTCAGCCCACCTTTTGTCCGCCCGATATGGCGGGGAAAAGCCCTTTTTTGAGTAGGGACGCCGATGTCCGGTGCGCCTTGAGATGTGTCGCATCGATCATCAGGCGCTTCGAACGCCCAGCCTGTCCTGTCAGGGCGACGAAGATCCGGTCAAAGACACCCAGGCGGCTTCACCGGATGAAGCGATTATACAAAGTCTTGTGCGGACCATACGCTCTCGGGGCGTCTTTCCACTGAAGGCCGTTGCGGATCACATAAACGATCCCGCTCAGGACCCGCCGGTCATCCACGCGTGGTACTCCGTGTGCCAGAGGAAAAATGGCTCAATCCGCTCCATCTGGCTCTCAGATAGCAAAAATACCTCACTCACAGCCTCAATCTCCATCGGTAAGCCTGTGAAACACAACGTCCCGCTCAGTTCAATAAATTAATAGGTCCTGAGCCTAGCAACGCTGCACAGAAACGCCGAGACGTCTGATCATGAGCTGATAGAAGCGATGACGGCGCTTCTCAACACGCCGGAGACATCGGTCGATCAGGTCATGACTGACATGCTCGACCGGGAGCGCGCGGATTACCGGAGCGTCTATCATCAATATGCAGGCAATTTCCTGGCCGTGTCGCCACGCTATGGTCAGTTTCTCTACATGATGGCGCGGGCGTGCAAGGCCCGTCGGATTGTTGAATTCGGAACGTCAATGGGGATTTCGACCATTTATCTGGCAGCTGCCTTGCGCGACAATGGTGGCGGACAACTGATCGGCAGCGAGATTGAAAGCACCAAGGCTTTACAGGCGCGGGCAAATCTCGGCGCAGCAGGCCTGACGGATCTGGTCGATATCCGGGAAGGAGATGCCCTTGAAACACTCCGCGACATTGATGGCCCGGTTGATCTCCTTCTGCTCGACGGCGCATTCTCACTCTATCTGCCGGTTCTGAAACTGATCGAACCCCGGCTGGTGCCAGGGGCGGCGATCCTGGGAGAAAATGCATTCGCTGTCAGGGTCGGATGACGCGAAGCAGCATCGGGCATGTGCGCGGCATGCGCGTTCGTGCCCGTTCCGACATGGAATAAGAAATTGAACGACGTGGTAAGGTATTTTCCATGTACCTTGGCACTACCTGGACTACATCTTCTCCGTCCGGAAGAATCTGTTCAGGGGCATCAGCCTGCGGGAAGACGTGATGTCCCTGCCCGTTCCAGAGAACTCGGTCAGTCAGAAGCTTCTGCACGACTGAACTTTCGGACATAGCCAGGTACCTGCACATGCAGGGGTAAATCTTTTTTGTAACGGATATGATCGTTCCTGTTACAATAATATGCCACAGGATATCAATTATTCCCGATACATACGGAAACATTCCGGAAGATCGAAGTCTGTTTAACGTATACAGCGCGTGGCATTACACCGGCCAAGCGGGCGATGAATTTTATTTTAATATCACAATCGCTTTTTATCATTTTTGAAATAAACACCCCGCTGCCTTTTTATTTTCTAGGCTGGAATCAGGGCTTTATTATACTTCACGGCATCGAATGAACGCGAATGTAGCCGTGCGGAGTTTCAGATTGATAACGGGGCGGTCAGGCCATGATTTTCCGGACAGGCAGGGAACGGATGGTGCCCCTGTCGGCAAAGGACAGAATTTCGTTCTTGTTGTGGAAGACGACATGGATATCCGCAACCTGCTGACACGTTTCCTGTCACAGCAGGGTTATGAGGTCGCGTCCGCCATGACGGCGGCGGAGGTGCTGGCCATCCTCGCGGGGCGCACGCCTGATATTGTCCTGCTTGATCTCATGCTGCCGCAAGAAAGTGGCCATGCCATCTGCCGCTTGATCCGTAAGCGGAGTGTCATCCCCATTATCATGGTTACGGCGCTTGCCGATGTCCGTGAGCGTATTGCGGGTCTTGACCTGGGCGCGGATGACTACATCAGCAAACCCTTTGATCTCGGTGAACTGGCAGCCCGCATTCGGGCCGTGCTGCGTCGTCCATCCAGCCCTCCTGCTTATCCCACGTCGGGTTTACAGCCGGGCTGCAGGTTCGGAAACTGGATCTTTATGCCGGAAAAACGCGCACTCTATAGCACCGAGGGCGTGCGCATGACGCTGACCGGCGCTGAAACCGATCTTCTGCTGCTGTTATGGAACCATGCGGGAGAACTCCTGAGCAGGCAGCGAATCATTGAACTGCTCTATAATGCACCGGGAGCGGTTGAAGAACGCACCATCGACCTGCTGGTCAGCCGCCTGCGGCGCAAGCTGGCCCATGGTGGCCGCCAGCTTGAGATGCTGCGGACGGTGCGCGGCGATGGTTATGTGTTCGACCCCGGTCCGGCCGTTCCGCATGAGGGGGCAGCCGACTGATGAAAACCCGGTTTTCCCTGCTGCCCCGCACCGTTTACGGGCAGATGGCCGCAATCGTGATTTCCAGCATGATGGTCACCGTTTTTTTTGTCGCCTTTCTGGTGTTTGCGTTACGTCCGACCGTGCCGCCGCTACCTGAAGGGCCATGGCCAAACGCACTGGCCTTTGAAACCGCGATTGATGCGTTACGTGCAAGTCCGCCCGAAATACGCGAGGCCATTGCGCAGGGTATGTCAACACCGGACGTTTCGTTTCGTACCACCGCTCCCTTCGCTTGTACGCATATCCCGACCGAACATTTCTCGATCCTGCTGCGTCGTATCCTTCAGGCACGGGCGGGCAACCAGAACGTCGTCATGATTGCCTCAACCTGCGCTGCGGATTCCAGCGGCATGACGTCCACCCATATCGATATGCCCCGTGAAGGGATTTTCATTACCGCCCATAACGGGATCAATCATCATCTGCCCCAACTCATGCGCGCGACGCTGCCGCTGATCGTATCGTTCCTGTCGATGCTGGTCATCATGGGCACCCTGTCGCTATGGAGCCTGTGGCGCATCAACCGCCCGCTGAAGGTGCTGGCGGACAAGGCCGAAACCTTTGGCTACGACATTACGCCCGAACCCCTGATCGAACAGGGACCGGTGGAACTGCGCCGCGTCGCGCGTGCCTTCAACCGCATGCAGGCCCGCATTGCCGCCGCGGCCGAGGAGCGTACTCGCATGCTCATGGCAATCGGTCATGACCTGCGCACGCCACTGACGCGCCTGTCCATGCGGATTGAAATGGGGGGGGGCCGACGCCTCCCCTTCGGCCCTGCACAACGACCTGTGGCTCATGAACCGCATGCTGAACGGGGCGCTGTCCTTCCTGAAGGGCCAGGGTGACACGGAACCGGCCGAACGGGTCGATATCGGCGCGTTGGTGGAAAGTGTCTGCGCGGAATTCGAGGCGATCGGCCGGAACGTGATCTGTCAGGGCGACCTGGGCCTGACCTGTCTGTGCCAACCCGTGGCCGTGGCCCGCATGGTCAATAACCTGATCGACAATGCCTGCAAATTCGGCAGCGAAGTGCGCGTCGATACACGACGGAGCGGTCATGAAGCCATTATCGAGGTTGCCGATAACGGTCCCGGCATTCCGCCTGAAATGCACGATGTCGTGCTGCTGCCCTTCGCCCGTCTGGACCCTGCCCGCAGCCCGGACGGCGGCCTGGGGCTGGGCCTGTCGATCATCCATGACATCGTGCAGCGCCATCGTGGCAGCCTGACCTTCCATTCAAACCAGCCACACGGGTTGCTGGTACGCATTGCCCTGCCGCTTGACCTGCACACGGCGGCGCAGGCGCACGGCAATACGCAGGCAACCCATTGAGGCCCCGCCAGTACAGAGACGGACCGTAGAAAATGCAGCCTGTTCACGATTTTCCCTTTCCTGCAACCATGCCTGGCGGCCTCTCGTGCCATGTGGTGCAGGATGCCGTTTCAGCGCGCTGGAACCAGGCACGGACCAGGCATTGCGGCCTGCGCCGCGCAAGCCTGCTGACAGCACTGTTCCTGACCGGCCTGCATCCGCTGTATGGCGCGCAGGCGGCCACGAAAACGGTGGATGCGGGTATTCCGGTATCCGTGGCAACCATCAGGACGGGCGATATGCCGGTCGTGCTGAGCGAACTGGGTACGGTCATCCCCGTCACCAACGTAACCGTGCAGAACCGCGTGGAAGGCTATCTGACGCAGGTGCTCTTTACCGAAGGGCAGGAAGTGCATGAGGGTGACCTGCTGGCGGTAATCGACCCGCGCCCCTACGAGGCGGAACTGAAGCAGTATTCCGGGCAGCTAGCGGCCGATCAGGCCCAGCTTGACGAGGCGCGGATGGATAATGTCCGGTACCAGAAGCTGCTTAGACGCGACAGTATCGATACCCAGACGGCACAGGACCAGCAGTACAAGGTCAAGCAGCTTGAAGGCACGGTGGAAGCCGATCAGGGGCTGGTCGATACCTACAGGCTGGACATTGAATACTGCCACATAACCGCACCGGTCAGCGGCCGTGTCGGCATCCGTGCGGTGGACCGGGGCAATTATGTGACCGCGGCACAGTCCGGCGGCCTTGCGGTCCTGACGCAGATGCAGCCGATTTCAGTTATCTTTACTCTGCCACAGGACAAGCTGGGCATGGTCTGGAAACGGCTGCGTACTGCAAAGACGCTACCGGTCGAGGCATGGGACAGCACGGACACCACAAAACTGACCGATGGCGCGGTCAGCAGCCTGGACAGCCAGATCGATACATCGACCGGCACGGTCCGGCTGCGTGCCCTGTTCCCCAACAGGGACGAGGACCTGTTCCCCAACCAGTTCGTCAATGCCCACCTGCTGGTTGATACCGAACATGACGTGCTGCTTGCCCCCACCAGCGCCATCCAGTCCGGTCCCAATGGTTCATTTGTGTATGTGGTGCAGCCTGACAGCACCGTGGCCGTGCGGCTGGTCAAAACCGGTGTCAGCCAGGGGGATACGGTCGTTGTCACATCCGGCCTGAAGGCGGATGACCAGGTGGTGACATCGGGCATCGACCGCCTGCACGCAGGGACAAAAGTCACCATCCCCGCCATCACGACGCAGGGGGGATAATGAATCTCTCCCGTCTTTTCATACAGCGGCCCGTCGCCACAACGCTGCTCATGTTCGCGTTGATGCTGGCGGGTCTGATCGGTTATCGGTTCCTGCCGATTTCCGCCCTGCCGGAAGTGGATTATCCCACCATCGTGGTTCGCACCTTCTACCCCGGCGCCAGCGCGGATGTGATGATGACCTCCGTCACCGCGCCGCTGGAAGGGCAGATGGGCGAAATGGCGGGGCTGGACCAGATGACATCCCAGTCCTCGGCCGGGGCGTCGGTCATCACGCTGCGCTTCGGGCTGACCACGTCGCTGGACGTGGCCGAGCAGGAGGTGCAGGAGGCCATCAACGCCGCCAATTCCCTGCTGCCAACCGCCCTGCCCGCGCCGCCCATCTATTCCAAGGTCAATCCGGCTGATACGCCCATCATGATCCTGGGGGTCACATCCACCACCCTGCCCCTGCCTGAAGTGCAGGATTACGTGACGACACGCCTGCAGCAGAAAATCAGCGAGATTTCGGGCGTGGGTGAAGTTTCCCTGTCCGGTGGCAACAAGAAGGCTTACCGCGTCCGTGTGAACGTGCCCAAGGCCACCGCGCTGGGCATAGATCTTGATACGCTGCGCACCACAATCGGCAACGTGAACGTCAATTCCCCCACCGGCAGCTTCAATGGCAAGAAGCTGAACCGCACCATCCATATCGACAGCCAGATTTCCAGCACCGACCAGTTGCTCAATCAGGTCGTGGGCTGGTCCGACACCAGTCAGGGGCCGGTCCGGCTGCGCGATATCGCAACAGTAGTGGAAGGCGCGGAAGACACCCAGCTTGCCGGCTGGTCGAACCAGACCCCGGCCATCATCCTGAACATCCGCCGCCAGCCTTCGGCCAACATCATCAACACCGTCAACGCCATCAAGGCCACGCTGCCATCACTGCAGCAGGACATGCCCGGTGGCGTCACCATCACGCCGCTGACTGACCGGACCACCACCATCCGGGCCTCGGTGGCGGATGTGGAATTCGAACTGGGTCTGGCGCTGGCGCTGGTTGTGGGCGTGATCTTCGTGTTCCTGCATGATCCGTCGGCCACCGTCATCCCGGCGCTGTCCGTGCCGCTGTCCATTATCGGCACGCTGGCTGTGATGGATATGATGGGGTTCTCGCTCGACAACCTCTCGCTCATGTCGCTCACCATCTCCACCGGCTTCGTGGTGGATGATGCGATTGTCATGATCGAGAACATCGCCCGTTATATCGAAATGGGCCGCGACCGGATGACCGCGGCGCTGGAGGGCGCGGGCGAGATTGGCTTTACCATCGTCTCGCTCACCATCTCGCTCATCGCCGTGCTGATCCCGCTCCTGTTCATGGGCGACGTGATCGGGCGGCTGTTCTATGAATTTGCCGTGACACTGGCGGTGACCATCATCCTGTCCGCCGTGGTGTCGCTCACGCTGGTGCCGATGATGTGCGCGCGCCTGCTCAAGGACAAGGCGCATGCCACCACCAAGCCGCGCTGGGCACAGGCGACCGACCGGCTGATTGTCCGGGTTATCGATGCCTATGACCGGGGGCTTACGCGCGTGCTGCGCCACCAGCGCGCAACTCTTGCCGTGTTCATGGCAACGCTGGCGCTGACCGGACTGCTTGTTGTTGTCATTCCCAAGGGGCTGTTTCCCGAGCAGGATACCGGCGTCATCCAGGGCGTATCGGTCATGGATGCCTCCATCTCGTTTGACGCAATGCACGACCTTCAGCAGCAACTGGGGGCAGCGATTGCGAAGGATGCGGATGTTGTCAGCCTGTCCTCCTATATCGGGGTGGATGGGGATAACACCACGCTTAACCGCGGGCGTTTTGAAATCAACCTGACGCCGCATGACAAACGCAGCCTTTCGGCGGCAAAGGTGGCCCAGCGCATCCAGCGCGAGACAGCCGCCATAGCCGGGGCCCAGCTTTACCTGCAGCCGGTGCAGGACCTGACATTGAACACCAACGTATCGGCCACCCAGTATCAGTTTCTGGTGGCGGATTCCGACAGCAGCCGCCTGTCCACATGGGTGCCGCGCCTGATCGATGCCCTGCGCAGGGAACCGGCCCTGGCCGATGTCACATCCGACCTGCAGGCGCAGGGGCTGGCCGCGACCGTGACACTGGACCGGGCCACGGGGGCGCGTTTTTCCATCACGCCGGAAACGGTGGACAACCTGCTCTATGATTCCTTCGGCCAGCGCCAGATTTCCACCATCTATACCCAGTCCAACCAGTATCGCGTGATCCTGGAAGCCGACCCCACGCTGCAGACCACGCCCGAGGCACTGGACAGGTTGTACCTGGCCGCCAGCGGCAGCGGGGCCACAAGTACGTCCGGCCCGACCCGTGATCCCTCCTCCGGCCTTGTGCCGATGAGCATGGTCACCCGCATGACGGCATCCACCGCGCCGCTGCTGATTACCCATGTGGCGCAGTTTCCTGCATCGACCATTTCATTCAACGTCGCACCTGGGTATTCGCTCGGTGCTGCGACGGATGCCATCACGCGGGTGGAGCAGTCGCTGCATCTGCCCGCCACCATGCAGACATCCTTTCAGGGCACGGCCGCCGTGTTTGCGGGCAGCATGAGCAACGAGGCCTGGCTGATACTGGCGGCCCTTGTTGCGGTCTATATCGTGCTGGGGGTCCTGTATGAGAGCTTCATCCACCCGCTGACCATCCTGTCCACCCTGCCCTCGGCCGCCATTGGCGCGCTGCTGGTGCTGTGGGTATCGGGGTCCGGGCTGGATGTGATGGGGGTGATCGGCATCGTGCTGCTGATCGGCATCGTGAAGAAAAACGCCATCATGATGATCGATTTCGCGCTGGAGGCGGAGCGTGTGGAAGGGCTGGATTCCGTACAGTCCATAACCCGTGCGGCCCGGCTGCGCTTCCGCCCGATCCTGATGACCACGCTGGCCGCCATGCTGGGCGCCATTCCCATGGTGATCGGCACCGGAACCGGCTCGGAACTGCGCCGCCCGCTGGGTTACGCGATTGTGGGTGGTCTGGCCGTAAGCCAGTTGCTGACCCTGTTCACTACGCCGGTCATCTACCTGTTCATGGAGCGGGTGCGCCTGCGGTTTGCTGCCTTCCGCGCCCGCCATACGTCCGCGCCACCCACGCCGTCAGGGGAGGCACGCTGAGATGTCGATCGTCGCCCTGTGCATAAAGCGTCCGATCGGCACCACGCTTATCGTGATCGGCATGATGATTGCCGGCGCCATCGGCTACTGGCTGCTGCCCGTATCCGATCTGCCCAATGTCGACCTGCCGGTCATTCAGGTGCAGGCCCAGCAGACCGGTGGCACGCCCGAGCAGATTGCCAGCACGATTGCCGAACCGCTGGAGCGGCATCTGGGCACGATTGCCGGGCTGAGCGAGATGACATCGCAATCCGTGACCGGGCAGGTCAGCATTGCCCTGCAGTTCGATACCTCCCGCGACATCAACAGCGCCGCGCGTGACGTGCAGGCGGCAATCGTGGCAGCCCGCGCGGACCTGCCCGCCACCCTGCGGCAGAATCCGACCTATGTCGAAGCCAATACCGCCGGCATGCCGGTCATGGTCCTTGCACTCACATCGGACACCAGAACGCCAGCGCAGGTCTATGACGTGGCAACCAATGTGCTTGAACAGCATCTGTCCCAGATCAGTGGCGTGGGGCAGCTCCTGCTGGGGGGGGCGGCGCTGCCTGCCGTGCGGGTGGAACTCAATCCTCTCGCCCTGTTCAAATACGGCATCGGGTTCGAGGATATCCGTGCCGCGCTGTCCTCCGCCAATGCCAATACGCCCAAGGGGTTCCTCAATCGCGGCAGGCAGCGCCTGATCCTGCAGACCAACGATCAGGTTCATGGCGCAAAGGACCTCAAGGGTCTGATCGTGGCCTATCGCAGCATGCGTCCCGTGCGGCTGGAGGACGTGGCACAGGTGACTGACGGGGTGGAAAATGTTGAAAATGGTGGCTTCTTCAACCGCAAGCCTGCCGTTCTGGCCATTGTCTTCCCGCGTGCGGGGGCCAACGTGGTCCAGACCATCAACCAGATCAAGGCGCAGTTCCCGACCCTGAAAGCCGCCCTGCCCGCCGATGTGGAGCTGCATGTCGGCATGGACCGCTCCGCCACCATCCAGGCCGCCCTGACCGATACCAAGAGCACGCTGGTCCTGTCGGTGCTGCTGGTGGTGGGCGTGGTGCTGGTGTTCCTGCGTTCGCCGCGCACGACCATCGTGCCGGCCCTGGTCATTCCCGCATCGCTGGTCACGACGTTTGGCGTGATGAAGCTCATGAACTATTCGCTCGACAGTCTCTCGCTCATGGCGCTGACCATTGCGACGGGCTTCGTGGTGGATGACGCCATTGTGGTGATCGAAAACATCAGCCGCCATATGGAACAGGGGGCGAGCCGCGCCGATGCGGTGCTGCAGGGCGCGCAGGAAGTAGCCTTTACCGTGCTGTCGGTTTCCATCTCGCTGGTGGCGGTGTTCCTGCCCATTCTCATGCTGGGGGGGCTGATGGGCAGCCTGTTGCATGAATTCGCCGTGACCATTTCGGTGACGGTACTCGTCTCCATGGTGCTCTCGCTCACGCTTACACCCATGATGTGCGCGCGGATCCTGCCATCGGGGGAAGCGCGGGCTGACAGAAAGCCCAATTTCTGGTCCCGCCTTTCCGTCCGGATGGAACGCGGCTTTGCTTATGTGGAAAATGCCTATGGCCGCTCACTGGCCACGGCACTGCGCCATCGCAGGCTGGTGCTGCTTTCGCTGCCTGTAACCATCGGGATGATGGGCGTGCTGTTCGTGTTCATGCCCAAGGGCCTGTTCCCGACCGAGGACACCGGCATGATGATGGCGCATCTCGTAGCCGATCAGGCCACCTCCTTTGATGAGATGCTAGCGAAGGTCGATCAGGTGGAAAAGAACATTCTGGAGAACGGTCAGGTCTCCGGCGTGACCGGCTTTGTCGGTGGCCGCAATTCCAGCAACCAGGCCAATATCTTCATTGACCTGATCGACAAGGCAAAGCGCAGGACCACCATCAGCCAGACACTGGCCGACCTGACCCACCGCACGCATGATCTGGTGGGCGGGCAGTTCATTGCCATGCTGCCCAGCCTCCTGCCCTCAGGCGGGCGGCAGGCCAACGGGGCCTATCAGTACACATTGCAAAGCGATGACGCGGCGACACTATACCACTGGATTCCCCGCCTGCAGGCGGCACTGCAGAAGCATGCTGAACTGCGCGATGTCTCATCGGATGTACAGCAGGGCGGCCTTTCCACCAATGTCATGATCAACCGTGACGTATCGGGGCGGACGAACCTGACCCCGCAGCTGATCTCCAACACGATTTACGATGCCTTTGGCCAGCGCGCGGCCTCGGTCATCTACAACCCGCTGAACCAGTACCGCGTCGTGATGAACGTCCTGCCGAAATACTGGGACAATGCCGACATCCTGCAGCAGGTATGGGTCAGCACATCAGGGGGCACCGCCAGCGGCAGCACGCAGAGCAATACGATCAAGGTGACGTCCGCCTCCACCACGTCCACCACCTCATCCTCGCTCAGCAGCCAGTCCTTTGCCAACCAGATCCAGAACAGCCTTGCCGGCGGCAGCGGGGCCTCCAGCGGGTCGGCCGTGTCTTCCACGGCAGAGACGATGGTGCCGCTTTCGGTCGTGTCCAGCATGCAGTCCGCCACCATGCCGCTCAGTGTGAACCATCAGGGGCAGTCGCTGGCGGCCACGCTGTCGTTCAACCTGGCGTCCGGTGCCTCCATGTCCGATGCCACGCGGATCATCAATGAGGAAACTGCCCGGCTGCAGGTGCCGGCAAGCGTGCACGGGCATTTTGCAGGCACCGCCGCCCAGTTCCAGAGTTCGGCGAGCAACGAACCGCTGCTGATCGTGGCGGCACTGGGTGCTGTGTATCTGGTGCTTGGCATCCTGTATGAAAGCTATGTCCATCCGCTGACCATTCTCTCCACCTTGCCCTCGGCCGGGGTGGGGGCACTGCTGGCGCTTTACCTGCTGGGGCAGGAGTTTGACCTGATTGCGCTGATCGGACTGATCCTGCTGATCGGGATCGTGAAGAAGAACGCCATCATGCTGGTGGATTTCGCCATTACCGAGGAACGCAACCACAACCGCCCTGCACAGGACGCCATCCATACCGCCTGCCTGCTGCGCTTCCGCCCGATCATGATGACGACCATTGCCGCCGCCATGGGCGCGCTGCCGCTTGTTGTGGGCAACGGCTACGGAGCCGAACTGCGCCGCCCGCTGGGTATCGCGATCATGGGGGGGCTGCTGTTCAGCCAGATCCTGACGCTTTACACGACACCGGTCGTGTATCTGTATCTCGACCGTCTGGGCCAGTGGGGGCGCCGTCGCCTTCCCGCCTTTTTCCATGCCATTGCGCGCGCCGTGCGCCCTGCCCGCTCCTCATGAGCATGATGACGTATCAGGACAGTTCCATGTCGTATCGTTCTTCCCTTTCCGCCCGTCTGCACACGGCCCTGCGCGGCACGACGGCCCTGCTGGCGGCGCTCACGCTGTCAGGCTGCCTTATGGTTGGCCCGCGCTATAAACATCCCGCGCCCGTCATCTCGGCCCGGTTCAAGGAACTGCAGCCCGCCCCCGGCTGGACCGTCAGCCAGCCAGATATGGCGGCAATACCAAAGGGCAAATGGTGGCTGGTCTATAATGACCCCACCCTGAACGCGCTTGAAGACCAGGTGGCGTTGTCCAACCAGAACCTGAAGGAATACGAAGCCCAGTACCGCAAGGCGCGCGCCCTGGTGAACGCGGCAAAAGCCAGCCTTTACCCAACGCTTTCCGGCGACCTGAGCTTTGCGCGCAATAGTCAGGGCAGTACTGCGACGTCAACCAGCGGCACCACCTACAGCACTGGTTCCACGCGCAATACCTATGCGGCCCAACTCAGTGCCGACTGGGATCTGGATCTGTGGGGCAAGATCCGCCGCCAGATACAGGAACAGGTGACCGCCGCACAGGCCAGTGCCGCCGATATTGCCAATGCCCGCCTGTCGTACCAGTCGCAGCTGGCGCAGGACTATTTTGAAATGCGCTATGAGGAATCCCTCAAGTCGCTGCTGGACCGCTCGGCAGCGCTGTATGCGCATAATCTTGAAATCATCCGCAACCAGCACGAAGGCGGTACACTGAACGCAGGCGACGAACTGCAGGCCGAAACCGAACTGGACCAGACCCGCGCCAGTGCGACCGCAACGGATGTGGCGCGGTCGGAATATGAGCATGCAATTGCGGTGCTGGTGGGCCGCGCGCCCGCCGATCTGACCATTGCGCGCGCCGCCATGCCTGCGGCCATTCCGGCCGTGCCGGTCGGCCTTCCGGCGACGCTGCTGCAACGTCGCCCCGATATTGCCGCGGCCGAGCGCGCGATGGAGGAATATAATGCGGAAATCGGAGCCGCGATTGCTGCCTTTTATCCCGATGTCACCCTGTCCGCTGCCTATGGCTATAGCGGCAATCCCGTCCAATCGCTGATTCAGGTTGCCAACCGGATCTGGTCACTGGGGGCAGCGGGAAGCGAGACCCTGTTTGAAGGCGGCGCACGGACAGCAGCGGTGCAGGAAGCCAATGCCGATTATGACAACGCGGTTGCCACCTATCGCCAGACCGTGCTGACCGCCCTGCAGGATACGGAAGACCAGCTTTCCAGCCTGCGTATTCTTGAACACCAGGCCAGCCAGCAGGATGCCGCCGTGCGTGCGGCAGTCAAGGCGGTTGATGTGGCGATGAATGAATACCGTTTTGGCACCGCCATCTACACCACGGTCATCACCACCCAGCAGACCGCGCTGGGGGATCAGGAAAGTGCCTTGCAGATTCAGGAAAACCGTCTGCTGGCCAGCGTGAAGCTGATTGCCGACCTTGGTGGCGGATGGGACGTGTCGCAACTGCCCAGCAAGAATTCCCTCCAGCGCGATAACCCGTTGGTTCCCTCTTTCCTTGAAAAACATGCGCGGGAATAGGGAAGGCAATATGCGTGCGCCGTGATTTATCAAGTCATTTTATAATGCTGACGGTATTTTCATAATCATATCAGCCCCTGGCCGGAGAACAGACCCATGACCGATGTATCAAGACGCAATTTCGTGGCGAGCGGCGCCATGTTTGCAGGTGTTGCCGCCGCCATGGGCGCCGGTGCCCGGCAGGCCCATGCCGCAGGGGGCGGGCACGGTTTCATGGCGGCATCGTCCGGTGGGCCGGATGGTCAGGATGGCCCTGGTCCCCACAAGCCTGCCAATCCGGGCCTTCAGGGTATCTGCGCCCTGTGCGAGGTCACCGGTGGAGGGGAGAAGGTTTATGGCATCGCAGTGGAATACGATGTTGCGATTGACCCGGCCAGTCTGGCGCCGGATACCTACACGGCGGCTGTTTTTCCTGCCGCCAGCGGGTTCTTTGCCGGCATGCCGCAGGAACCCGACAAGAATGACACGACGGCGAAAGCAAGACCGCGCCCTGTCGCGGCCATTTATACCAATGACGCCCCGGCGCTTCGCCCTGACCGCAAAAATGTTCCCGGTCGGTATGCCATCGCCGAGTTCGCACATGACCCGGACCTCAGCCTGCCCACCACCGATAGCGACCGGGTTACGCTGACACAGGACAAGGGCGTCAGAACCATGGGCGGCGTGGTCTATGCCGCCAGCAAGACCGTATGGAGCAACACGGGGCATCACGGCAACCGGGTCGCGATCCGCGGGGTTGATGCGTGGGAGCAGAATCACTGGTGGTGGGACGATACGCGTTCCGCATGGCTGGAATACAGCATATACCTGCCGAAATCCTTTCTGGCCGAAGGCGGCGAAAACCGGGCCTATCCCCTCGTTCTGGCCGTTACCCATTCCGGCACCAGCCCCGATGGCACCTGCGCCCAGACGCTGACCGAACAGTGTATTGCCAGTATCTGGAGCCTGCCCGAAGAACAGGACCGACATGAATGCGTGATCATTACCCCGCGCTACGAGCGCACGACCATGAACGATTACTGGGAACATACATCAGACGTGGAGAACACCTACCGGCTGGTTGAATCCCTGCTTGGCAACACATGGAATTATGGCAACCCCAACCGGGCAGACCGACGTGACAAGGTCCTGAAAATCGACCCGAAACGGGTTTACTGCACCGGCTGGTCCATGGGCGCGATGACATCGCTGTGGCTGATGGCCAGACATCCGGAAACCTTTGCCGCCGGGCTGATCATCGCGGGCCAGCAGCGGCCGGCCGATGTCGTGCCTCTTGCCAGACAGAAGATCCTGATCATTACCGGTTCGGAAGATGACAAGGCCACGCCATGGAACGAGAAATGCGTGCCGGTATGGGAAAAGGCGGGAGGCACGGTCGTGCGCCCGAAAGAACAGCTTGACCCTGCCCTCATCTTCCCTGTTGATCATCAGCAGAAGCTGACGGATCAGGTCAATGGCTACCTTGCAAAAGACGCCAATGTCACGTTCCTGACATTTGATGGAGTTGACCACATGGGCTCGGCGCGCAAGTTCTTCTACATCCGGGCCGCACGCGACTGGATGTTCAGGCAGTCAAAGGCATGAATCTGGCCCGTGCAGCCTCTTGCGGACCAATGGCGGTATAATTCCCCCGACCGCATCTGAACCGTATCGTATCAGTCCTGCCCCGTAATATCCTGCAGGACATCAAAATGTTGATTTTCAGTGAGAACTGACCCGGGTTTTTCATCAGGAATTGACCCAGCCAGATGCTATTTCAGGCATAGTCGGGCGGGCGGTCAGGAAGGGGGTCTATCCTTTCTGTTTTTTGACGCGGCGGTGCTGGCGCGGAACCTGTAGCTGTCATTTCCTGTGTCGAGGATATGACAGTGATGGGTCAGCCGATCGAGAAGCGCCGTTGTCATCTTCGGGTCACCAAAGACGTCTCCCCATTCACTGAAGCTCAGATTGGTTGTGATGATGACACTGGTGCGCTCGTAGAGGCGGCTGAGCAGATGGAACAGCAGGGCGCCCCCAGACGCGCTGAAGGGGAGATAACCGAGTTCATCAAGGATCACGAGATCCAGGCGGAGCAGCCTGTCGGCAATCTGCCCGGCCCGGTTGGCGGTCTTTTCCTGTTCGAGCGCATTGACCAGGTCGACCGTTGGCCAGAAGCGCGCCTTCTTGCGGTGATGGGTGATCGCCTGGATGGCCAGCGCGGTCGCTAGGTGGGTTTTTCCCGGTTCCCGGGCCACCGATCAGCACGACATTCTCAGCACGCTCGATGAAGTCCCCGCTATGGAACTGGCGGATCATGGGCTCGTTGACCTGCGTATTGGCAAAGGAGAACCCGGACAGGTCTTTATAGGCGGGGAACCGGGCGGTCTTTGTCTGGTAGGCGATGGAGCGCACTTCGCGTTCGGCCAGTTCCGCCTTCAGAAGCTGCGAGAGGATGGGGATGGCCGCCTCGAAGGCGGGTGCGCCCTGCTCGATGAGATCAGCCGTGGCCTGGGACATGCCATACATCCGCAATCCACGGAGCATGACGACAAGTGAAGCAGCGGCAGGATCATGACGCATGGCGGCTGTCCCTTCGCAGGATGTCATATCGCCCTGTATCGGCGCACGGTTCGTGTTCGAGCACCAGGGCCTGTGGGGCATCAAGCCGGGGAACCACGGTTCTCTTGGCATCGATCAGGCGATGAAGCGTATTGAGAACATGGGTCTTGGTCGCCACGCCGTCTTCAAGTGCCAGTTCAACCGCGCATGGGCAGCGACCAGATTGAAGTTGGAGAGGGCTTCGAGGTTCATCGCGCTGTTCCGATATTGAGACACGTCGTCTCAAAAATGCCGTCTCATATTCTCGATTGGAACGGATATCTTTCTCTTCGAGACGCAATATTTTCAGGAGTGTTCACAATGACTATTCTGGTGACTGGCAGCACGGGGACCATCGGGTCCCAGGTCCTGGCTCATCTACAGGGGCGGAATCTCGAGGTCCGCGCTCTGACCCGCTCGCCCGAGAAAGCTCAGCTTCCCTCCGGCGTGATACCGGTCCGCGGCGATCTCGCCGATGTCGACTCGGTCCGGGCCGCGCTCGAAGGCGTCAGCACATTGTTCCTGTTGGCCCCGAACGTCGCCGATGAACTGACCCAGGCCATGCTGGCCCTGACGGTCGCGCGCGAGGCGGGCGTCAAGGGCATCGTCTATCTGTCGGTGTTCATGGGCGAGGCCTACGCCGACGTGCCGCATTTCGCCGGCAAGCACACGGTCGAGCGGATGATCGAGGCGCTCGACCTGCCTGCGACTATCCTGCGCCCGGCCTATTTCATCCAGAATGACCTGCGCCAGAAGGATCCGCTGCTGAAATTCGGTGCGTACGGCGCGCCGATCGGCGCCAGGGGCGTTTCGATGGTCGATATCCGCGACATCGGCGAGGCCGCCGCGATCGAACTGGTTCGCCGGGAGCAGGCCGTGGCACCGCTCGGCCGCGAGACCTATGCGCTGGTCGGTCCGGATGGCCTGACCGGCGAAGGCATCGCCGCCATCTGGAGCGCGGCGCTCGGCCGCTCCATCCGCTACGGCGGCGATGATCTCGGTGTGATGGAACAACGCACAAAGACCATGCTGCCGGCCTGGCACGCCCTCGATCTGCGCCTGATGTTCGCCCGCTACCAGACCGATGGGGCGGTCGCGACGGCAGGCGACATCGCGCACCTGACGAAGTTGCTCGGTCACGCCCCGCGCTCTTATGCCGCGTTCGTAAAGGACGCCACCACCCAGTGGGCGAACGGCTGAACGCCGACCCCACGCACCAGTCAGGGAGATGGTTCATGACGATCATCCAGCCTCTTCTGCCCCAGGACGTTGCCGCTGTCGCCGCGATGCGACAGGCCACCTTGGCCCACAAAGGCGAGAAAACCGGCCCCGAGGCACAGCCGATGTTCGACGTCCTGCTGGCCGCCACACCCCTGCTGCGGATGTGCGGATAGAACCCGGGACGCTCGGCGGTATTGCGGGTTTCTAGCTCCGACTACCAACCTGTTTAGTCCTGGCATTTGATGGGGTGATATTTTTACGTGAGTGGAAGGAGGCATTATGGGACAGAGACGTCATGGCAGCGCCACAACCATCGCTCGTTCACAGCCCGTTCCGCAAGGCAGACATAGCCATGACGAGCAAAAATAGGACCGGAAGTGAAAATGATCTGATCAGGCAGGAAGGATTACGCTTTTCCCACCATCTGCCATTGCGATCGACCCGACCATGAAGCTGGCCTCGTCGGATGCGAGAAAGGCAATCACCCTGGCGATCTCCTCTGGTTGAGCAGCCCATCCGATAGGAGCGTGTTTGCCATAGTCCGCAAGGGCTGATGGGCCGTCTACATGAATATGATTGAGAATATTGGTTACGGTATCTCCCGCGCCCACTGCATTCACACGGATCCCATGACCAATGGCTTCCACTGCGAGTGTCCGGGTGAACTGGGCAAGGGCACCCTTCGATGCGGCATACGCTGCGATCGATGGAAATGTCTGAAAGCATGCGTAGGATCCGACATTAACGATAGCTCCACTACCGTTCAGGATCATCGCACGCATTAACGATCCGAGATGAATGTCCGGCCCCAGTCCAGATTGGCCGGGAAAGCGGAAGGGCATCTATCTGAGTGTTTACCTTCATAACTGTGTGTGCGTCAGGACGCCGCGATACGCTGTAGCTGGATCGGGTTCATGTAATCCCGGATCAACGTCACCTTGCCGTTACGTCGTGTGATGAACCATACATAGGTAATCTCGCAGGGGGCCCCGTCAGAAATCCGGTTATGGTGGCCTACCGCTTCTACGATTAGTTCTTCGCCGATTTCACGTACGCGCACATCGCTCAGTGAACCGAAGCGAATGAATGACGGCAGACGCCGCATGTATGCGGCAATATTATCCCGTCCCGTCAGGCTGGTCGGCATGCCTTCAGGCGCAAATGGAAACTCATGGACGGCATCCGTGGCATAAATCGACATCCAGCCATCGATATCGCCCTTCCTGAGCGCTTCGAGTGCTGTCTCAAGCCAGTGGGGAAGGATAGATGTTGGCGCCATGCACCGCTCTCCGATATGAATTAAGGACCATGAGTCCAGAAATTCCATCCTTAACGGACCGACGGTCCGTAATGCAACGTAAAAATCGGGGACGGCCGCCTGCGTCACCTGACGATATGCTGGCGGCCGCAGACAGGCTTTTTGCCCAAAGCGAGATTCCGGGTGCCGTGACAATGGATGCGATCGCTCTGGCCGCCAATGTCGGCAAAGGCACCCTGTTTCGGGCATTCGGCAACCGGGACGGCCTGCTGGATGCGCTTTGGGCTGCCAAAATCGCCACATTGAAAGCTAGTGTTGAAAGCAGTGCGCCCCCATTTGATGCCAGCACTGCACCGCCAGATCGTCTTGTTGCGTTTCTTGATGCCATCCTGATGTTCAAGATTGCGAACAGACATCTGATCCGCGCCCGGGAACTCAGCGGGGGACTACTGCAATCTCCGCATTATCGATGGATGCATGCAGAAGCGAGACGCTGCATTATGGATGCGGCAGATACTGCCGATACGGCTTATGCCACCTATAATGCCCATTCTCTGTTAGCGGGACTGCATATCGACCTGATTGATGAGATGCTGGTACAGGACCTGTCTCTCGAGACGATCCGGAAATTTCAGGCGACCCGAGCGAGAAATGCTCTCACCCTTGATAAGTGATTTTTGCTTTAGAGAGAGTGACCGACTGGCAGCTTTGCGGCTTTTTACCAGTCAGATTTCGAGCATAAAAAGCGATAAGTTGACAGCCGGAATAGGTATCTGAGCGAGCACATGACCTGATGATTATTCAAAAAAACTCTCATAACTGACCAGAAAGCGACCAGTTCACACGGGCGAACTGGGACCACACATGAACCCAATGGGCGGGGTTGAAACTCCGCGCCGGGTCACATACTGTGCCTGTGGACGTGTAAAAGTCACAGCCCGGTTGGTAGTCCGGGTGGCATTTACGTTCGTGCAAGCTTCTCCGCCTGATCAGGAAGAAGCCACCCGCACGTCCTTTTCTGTGAACAGGAAAGGTGTGTCCTATGTTTATTGCTAAATGGATGATCGCTTTTGTCGCAATTTATGGCGGCCTGGGCGGCTTGATCTTTGACGCGGTGATACCATCAACCGCATGCCAGCACATACGAAATCCGAAGTGGCCACCCCATGCCAAATTCCATAACGGACAGACGATGCTTTTGGGATTTTGCAACGCTGCCATCGCCATTGCACTGCTATTCGCCTTGCCTTTGAGCCTTGGCAGTTTCTTGCTCGCGGCCGCACTTGCGGAAGCCTACTTCCTCTGCATGCTGATGGCGCCTGTCTTCCCAGGTACCGCCTGGAGTGACCCTGAGTTCGTGGCTATAAACCCGAAGCCATTCGGCATTCCAGTGCAGAAATTTCTAAGCCTGCTTGCATCCGCTGTTGTTCTGATAGCTGTGCTGATCGTCATCGTATAGCCAATCTGCCGCCATGCCGCCGGGTAGGGTAACGTCTCGTGGGATTACACCCCGTGCGGCACCCGAATTAGCTAGCGGTATGACAGTGGCGTTTACATGCATCATTCCTGATGGAATGCTCTCGGGACGAAAAAACAGGGCTACTTGAATGGCTGTTGTCCGATTATGGGCAGTAATATCCTTGCCGCTGATGTCTTAGATAAGGCGAATACCGTCGGTCTACACAATGCACTGAGCAGACTGACAGCTATTAGCCTATTCATTCCCACTGACTATCGCCAGGACCATCCCGATGCCCCCCCTCAAGGGGGATGGAGCCGCCAACGCGTGACGACACGTCACATCTGAGAAGAAGGCTCATCCCGTCGAACCAGTGGCAGGAAGATATTGTCGACAATCTCGCGGATGGCGTCATCAGACAAGGGCTGAAATGTCATCATCATCTCATGCCGGGCAAGATCCAGCGGAAGTGATGTGATCCGCGGCGTGAGACGGGCTGGATCGATTTCGCCCCGTTCGATTGCACGTCCAATGACGGCATGGAACTGGCTGCCGTCTACAATACGCGCCCGTATGTCGGCAAAGCTTGATCGTTCGGCCACGAGATCCTGCTGCATGTCGAAGAACAGTTGCAAGTCGCGGGATCCGGCGCGATCCGACATGCAGCGGAGAAGATGACAGAGTTCTTCTCGTAGGCTACCCATATCTGAAATGACGATATTCGCCCGCGCGAATTGCTGCGCGAGCGCCGCCGTCGCGAGTGCCGTGCGGCTGGGCCAGCGCCGATGCAGCACCGGGCGGCTGGTTTCCGCACGACGCGCGACGTTTTCCATCGTCAGGCCCGCATAACCATGTTCTGTCAGTTCCGCCCAGGTCGCTTCCAGAATCGCCTCTTCCAGCGCTGCACCGCGTCTTCGTGTCTGTCTTTGAACTCTCATGACTCTCCAGTAAGATACATAATGAATCTTATTGCCCCTTCATTATGCGCCCTATAAGGTACTCAGCGAATCTTATTCCGAGTAAATATCATGAACACACCAATGGTTCCAGCACAGCGCCGCTCCGTCCTCATCTCCGGTGCCAGCATCGCGGGGCCGACGCTCGCCTTCTGGCTCGACCGTTATGGGTTCGACGTGACGGTGGTCGAGCGGGCGCCGACGATCCGGACCGGTGGATACCCGATCGACGTTCGCGGCACGGCGATCGACGTGGTCGAGCGTATGGGCCTACTGCCCCAGATCCGCGCGGCCCATATCGCCTCTCGCGCGATGACTTTCGTGGACAGGGCCGGCAAGATCATTGGCAGCGTGCCGATCTATGAGGCAATCGGCAGCGATGCCGAACGCGATGTCGAACTGCCGCGCGGCACGCTGACGACGCTGCTCCATGACGCGACACGTAACGGCAACGTCGATTACTGTTTCAACGAATCAATCGACACACTTCGTGACGACGGTAAAGGCGTCGATATCGGGTTCGCCAGCGGCCGGCAGGCACGATACGATATCGTCATCGGCGCGGACGGTCTGCACTCACGCACCCGCCGTCTGGTCTTCGGTCCCGAGGCGCCGTTCAACCATTCCCTCGGTTTCTGCTTCAATCTTTTTTCCATGCCAAATGACAAAGGCCTGTCGCATGGCGGGATCGTTCATGCCGAGCCGGGACGCACGGCCGCCATATGGGCGGTTCAGGACAGCCCGAAGGTCTTCGGCTTTCTTGCTTTTGCAACGGACGAAGCGCCGGTTTCCGCTAGTCGTGACGCGGAGGAGCAGATCCGGCGTACGAGGGCCTCCTTCGCCGGCATGGGCTGGGAGGTTCCGCGTCTTCTCGACGGGATGGCGCAGGCCGATGATCTGTATTTCGATTCCGTCAGCCAGATCCGCATGCCGCACTGGTCGAAAGGGCGCGTGGCACTGGTGGGCGATGCCGCATTCGCGCCGTCTTTCCGCTCTGGACAAGGCACCAGCCTGGCACTGGTTGGCGCCTATGTGCTGGCAGGCGAGTTGGCGACCCATGACGACCCGCAAGACGCGTTCGCAGCCTATGAGCGCATTGCACGCCCCTTTGTCGAGGCGAACCAGGCACTGGCAACCGATGACAACGGGGCCTTCTTCCTGCCAAAGACGCAGAAGGATATCGAGACACGCGACCACATCCTTGTCGAAATCACACGGAACGGCACGGCTGGCATCTTCGATAATACCAAGGCGAGGGTGCATAATGCGTTACGATTGTTAGACTACGCGTCTGTATAACGAGAACACAGGCATTGGCGATGGAGGTGGATATTTTCCATGTCCACTACCAGATGTTCCAGCTTGCCATCTCTAATGGCTCGAATGCGACGGAAGTGGTTGGTCCTCTTAGCGCGAGCCAAGCAGACAGACCGCGCCCGCCTCATGTCGGTCATATAAGGATGCAAAACTTTATCCCGTAAGCGGACGTCTTATGTCCGTTATGAAAAGAATTAAGTCCGGATTTATTTTTTGAGCCATGAAGGCCGTTGTGGACTGAGACCCATTACCCGAAGGGCTTTCCGATTACATGCGCCTGTCAGGCTGTTCTGGAAATAGACACTTTCCTCACCTGAGAGTTGAAGAGCCTCCCGCTCATCGAGGTAGGGAGGAGCATCAGCTCCGACCCAGTTTGCGTATGCCGGTAGCCAGTCAGACATTTTCGTCGGTTGGTTATCTACAATATTGTAAATGCCGCTTGGCGCTGTAAGGGCCGCCACCGTTGCCTGTGCGGCATCCTCTACATGGATGAAGGAAAATGTGCTGCTTCCCTTGCCGATCAGAGAAACTTCCCCCTTGAGAAGATGGCGACTGAATGCACCGTCGGACCAGTACCATGTCCCGGGACCGTAGAAGAACCCATAGCGCAGCCCGATACCTTCCATTTCCTGTGCGTTTGAAACCCTCTGTTCCAACGCGGCATACATACGGGCACTGTCACCGATCGTCCCTGGAGCGTTGATCCTCAAGGGCGAAGCTTCCGTTGCAAGTCCATTTCCACCATCCAGATAAAACCCGGATAACTGCTGGACATAACGTTTTACTTGAAAAGTCTTGGCTGCCTCGAAAATATTACCACCGCCGTCCAGCCGCAGTCGGCAATCAGCGGGCAGGCGCTGTGGCAGATCGAAAGGACTGGACGGCAGGGAAGTCAGCTGATCGATCACCACGTCCGGGCGGATCTTCTCAATGAGTTCGAAAATATTGGTCCGATTAAGTGCGTCACCATTCACAGGATGAGCACCGAGCCTTTCGATCGCTTTCAGACTCTCGGGACGATGGGCCAGCCCCCAGACCTCATGCTCAGAATCCCGCAGAATCCTGATCAGCGGACGGCCTAATGCACCGCTGGCTCCAGCCACTAAAACCTTCATGATAATTCGATATCCTTTTGATCACTTCGCGGGAAAGACAAACGGAGCGGTTTTATCTTTGACGAAAAACGCAAGGAAACGCGCTGGCTCCGTCTGACTGGCATTACGCCCAACGAGATGGACCTCGTCTGGTCCCTCAAAGAAGCTCTGTCCTTCTTTCAGCGTTACGGGCGCGTCACCTTTGACCTGCATGGTGATGCTTCCCTTGAGGACATAGACAAAAACGGAAGCATTATGTCTGTGGATTGGATCCGAGCCTCCGGGTGCGTAATCGACCGTCAGCATGGCCCCTTCTTTGCCGGGAATACCCGAAAGATCATGGGCCAGCAGAGGCGTGACTTTGGGCTCAGCATGAAGAGACTGGGGCCAGAAACCTGTAACCATAGCAGCAAGAGCAATAAACTTGCGCATTTTCAATATTCCAATTGGTAAAAGCTTTGTGGTGGTCAGGATATATTCAACCGTTTCCGTTGCCTGACTTTGCTGGTACGGCGGGTCTGGATACGCTCATCGAACCACGATTGCGCCTCTCCGAGAAAGGGAGAAGGAGCCTTATCCCGCACGGAACGTGCTAGATCGGCCAGGGAAATCTGCGCCAGTTCCCGACGCATGGCCTGCTCAGCTCGCAGCATGACACCATGAATTTCGCAAACACCCTGAGTTGCCCACTCGGGCGGCCGCTGATCGAAGAGAGCGCAGCGACCGCGGATTTCCTGACAGTTGAAAAGGTCCTTTGGACCCTCAACTGCATCCACTACCGCCAGAACGCTGATCTCCTCAGCTGTTCTGCCCAGTTTGTACCCTCCTCTCAAGCCCTCCACCGCGGTGAGCAAGCCTGCCTTTTCAAGCTTGGGAAGCAGCTTGGCGATAAACGCCGCTGGAATTTTCTGCAGTTCTGCCAAATCGAGACTGCTGACAGGTTCGGGATTATCGACCAGCCAGAGCAGGCTGTGCAGGATATATTCGGTTCTTGCGCCATAAAGTGCCATACGCGGACCTTAGAGGTCTGCGTTTTGAATCGCAAGACGCTGTACTGGTCATTCTGACTCTGCAGCCACATCGAATGTAAATGCTGAAATGTCCCTTTCTGAAAGAAGCGGCGACTAAGCCGACATTCCGCTTCCCCCCCACAGTCGTCCCAAAGAATGCGGTAGTCCAATATGAACCAATAGTTTACCCAGCAAGGATCGCTGCAGTCGGAGAACCTCTGACAGCCTCCGAGTGCAGATCCCAGTTCTCTATCTGGAGCGCCATGGCACACCTTTCAAACTGGCTGATCTGGCGCATCATGCCTGCCTGCGCCACAGATATCCCACCACCGGAAAACTGGAAGCATGGCCCCTGCGGCAGGATCGCCTGGCTGGGACTATTGAGCCACCGGCAATCGTCGTTGCCTCGGCGCTGGAGCCGCTGATCAGCATGGCCGAAGCCGGGCTGGGTATCGTCAGCCTGCCGGATTTTGTGCTTCACGAGCATCTCAGGACAGGACACCTCGTTCCTGTGCTGTCCAACCATACCGAACATTCGGGGGTCTTCCGTCTTCTGTGGCCGTCCAGCCCTATCTCTCCCCGAAGCTCAGGGTGTTTATCAAGTTCATGACGGCGAATCTATTCCCGTCCAAATGACCGCGCTCCAGCGTTCACGTACACGTGAAATCAGCCCAAACTACGCTGGAGTTTCACTCCCGATTGCATCCTATACGCATCCTGCGCCCATTCCTGGAACGCAAAAAGCCACCCTTTTGGGGTGGCTTTTTGTTTGTCTTATCAGACGGATACATTTGGTTGCGGGGGCACGCAAGCACCGATGCCCACATTCACTTCAGGCAGCAATATAATTCCGGTATATCAGAAGTTTAGAACCTTAAATCAAGACCGAGGCTCGGCTTAGCACCGCTGAAACGGTACCGCTCGGTCGAGGGGAACGGCCGCTCACAGGCCTACACGTCCTCTGCATTTGGGTCGCTCATCCAGAGCGAAATATCGTTGAGCGCATGCAGCACGCGCCGGACGTAAATGCGATCCTCACGCTCAAGATAGAACACGAGGTAAAGATAATCTTTCACACGATGAGGCTGATCGCATTTTTTCGCTGTCCCCAGTTGCAACGGTTCGCACCATCGCGCACGATATCTGATGTGAGACTTATGACAGCACTCTGCCGAGCCCGGCCATGCGCTTCCTAGAGGACGGACCCGACATCCCGGAATCGCTTCTCGAAGCGCGCGACCTCGGCGAAGTCGTGTTCTTCTGCGGTGCCGGGATCTCCTCGCCAGCCGGACTACCCGATTTCAGCAAGCTAGCCGACAAACTGCTTGATCGTCTTATGGCCCAGACCTCCCGCATAGCACGCGAAGAGAAAGAGAGCCTTGATCGGGTGTTCATGGCCATGGTCAAGGAATTTGGCGAAGCCGCTGTGGGCCGGGAGATGACGCGGGCACTGCGCACGCCCCGTAATGTAGACCTGCGCTACCATCGCGCCGCGATCGACTTGTCCCGGGGCAATGATGGCGTAGCCAAGATTGTGACCACAAACTTCGACCTGCTCTTCGAACGCGCAGATCGAAACCTGCGACGCTACATTCCCCCAAATCTTCCCAACCTCACCCAGCCCCAACCTGTCGACGGCATCGTCTACCTCCATGGACGCCTGAACAATACGGTCAACGCCCGAGCAGGCTATGTCATCACTAGCGCAGACTTCGGTCGAGCCTATCTCGCCGAAGGCTGGGCAGCGCGGTTCGTGCGCGGGCTGAGCGAGCGCTACACCATCGTATTGCTCGGCTATTCAGCGAACGATCCACCAATGCGCTACCTGCTGGAAGGCCTCAACAGCCGCGATGATCCCAGTCGGCGTTCGCTGATCTACGCTTTCGTTCCTGAAGGCTCTGCCGCAGCAGAGGAAGCTTGGCGCGACAAGGGAGTGACATCGATTGGCTACGCCCCATGCAATGATGCACACAGCGGTCTCTGGGACACCCTCTTCGTCTGGGCGGAAGCCGCTCGAGATTCGGAGAGATGGCGTGAGAAGCAGGTTGCGCTCGCGCAGCGCCAACCCGCTGCCTTGCGGCCTTTCGAGCGCGGGCAGGTCGCAAATCTGGTAAGCACGGCCACAGGAGCGCAGGCATTCACATCTGCACCCCCCCCTCCCCCGGCGGAATGGCTCTGCGTGTTCGACGCAAACAGCCGCTACGCCCAGCCCGGTAAGCTAGGCTGGGATGACGAGACCGAAATCGACCCATTGGACGTGTTCGGTTTAGACAACGATCCACCAAGACCCGAGCCAGGTCCAGGCGGCAGGATCCTCGCTCCGGGTGAGGACCTGCTCGGCTGGCGTCGCGGTGACCAGCATTGCCCGGAACGGCAGCGTCTCATGGGACACTCGTGCGAATAGACCAATCAATTGCCGAAACGCCTCTTCCAGTTGGCACGTTGGTTCGGCTCCGTGCTGGACCAGCCTGCCGCCATTTGGTGGGCCGCTGGCAAAGCGCTCCCCCATCCCAGTATGGTGCGAGAGATTGATTGCCGGCTGGACCACAGCGACGATCTTTCGCCGCCCGCGAGGCACTTCTGGCAGTGCTACCTCGACGCTGCTGACGCTCAGGCCAACGACACACATAACCTTCGTCAATACGAGGTGGTCAAGCGCATCAAAAAAGAGGGTTGGACCAAGGGAGTGCTTCGTGAGCTCGAACACGCCTTCGCCCCCAGCTTTGGCATCAGCAGGGCGCGGCCCGGACTACCGATTCCCCCTGCGGGCAGTTGGGAAAACCTGAACCTCATAAACCTGGCTGAGATCAAGGTAAACGTCTCGCGTTGGGCAGACGGCATCAATCCTCCGCCCGCGATGCTTCCGCGAGTTATTGCTCTTGTCCGGCACTCATTAGAGCGTATGGCTGAACTCCTCGAGGAAAGCACCACAGTCCTGTGGAGGACACCTACGCTACATCCGACCGGCGATCGAGGAGAGTCCTTCGCCGCCGAACGCCAAGAAAGCTATTTCTTAAGGTTCAAAGACTTGTTCGATGGACTCGTCGCGCACGATGTCATGGCTGCACGCCACGAGGTAGAAAACTGGGACAGCAACGATCCGGTCTTCTTCGCCAAGCTTTACCTATACGCTGCCACCCGTCCCGGGGTGATCGAACCGAACAAGTTTGCACAATGCATCCTCGCCATGCCCGACGACGTCTGGTGGTCGAACGACATGACACGTGAACTCCTTTTCGCATTGCGCTCTCAATGGAAGGGCATGTCCAGCAGGAAACGCTCCGTCATCGAGGACCGGATCATCCGGGGGCATCCAATATATGACGAAGAAAGCGACGCTGACCACAACCGCGTTCGCGCAACCCAGGCGGCTAGTTGGCTGCGCTGGCTGGAACTAAACAACTGCAATCTATCGCGCGTGACACTGAAGAAGCTGCCAGCATTAAAATCGGCAGATCCGCGATGGTCCGACTCTTGGGCTCTATGCGCCGACGATAGCCCTGACCCGCGCAGCGACTTCATCGAACGCGTGACGGAGAGTCAAAGCCTCGAGAATGCGCCCATATCCGACGTCATGGCGCTCGCCACCGAGTTAAGCAAGGACGATATCCGCCAATTCCGCGAATACCGTCCGTTCGACGGACTGGTCGCGAAGAATCCCTTCGTGGCACTGTCCGCGCTTCGCCTCGTGGCCCGGGGCGATGATTACCCGATGCGCTTCTGGCACAGCCTAGTCGACAACTGGCCCAAGGAAGTGGACGATCGGCTCGTCCTCCTACTTGCGCAAACGCTAGCGCGCCTACCCAATCAAGCGTTCGTCGATCTTCGCTACGGGATCGCACGCTGGACACAGAAGTTCATGGCCGTCGTCATCTGCCGTCGCCGCAAGGCCGGTCTAGCCGCCTTCGACGTGATCGCGGCGCGGTATCTAGCCTCTGACCCGACAACCCTGAAAAGCGCGGTCGGTACCGTGCGGGCCTGGGGCATCGAACAGGAGAAGTCAGAATTCTCCGTGATGAAGTCAATCAATACGCCCGGCGGAAACCTCGCGCGCCTGATGCTGGGCCAACTGGGCAAGCGTTCCCGTCAAAGCTCAATGCCCAACTGGATCGGTTCGCGGCTGGAACGTCTGCTCCTCCTTCCTGGCGACGGCTCTGGCCATGTCGCCTGTGTGATCGCCCAGAAATTCGGTTGGCTCAACTACTGGTTTCCGGATTGGACCACCAAGCTGATCCCTCTGTTCTCGCCCGAACATCCGCTCGCCGAAGCCATGTGGCATGGCATAGCCGCTGCTCCCAACTTCATTGGCAACATAGCCGGTCGGAGGATCAGCGGCTTCCTAGCCACCATCCTCGCCGGCGAGGCGCAATGGGATATTGACTCAGATGCCCGGCGCGGACTCGTGGCGCTGATGGTCAATCTCACAGTTGCGCGCGAAAAGGAGCCTGCTGCCTTCAGCTTCGCCGATGTCCGTCGGATCCTAATCGGCGCAAGCGACAAGGAGCGCGTGGAAGCGCTTGGGGTACTTGCACGAAGCAATCAGGATAACAAGCTTTGGTCACACCTCATACGCCCGTTTCTAACCAACGCGTGGCCTCAGCAACTCAAGTACCAGACTGAGGAAAGTTCCCGCCAGTTGGCGCTCATCACAGAAAACGCAGGCACTCACTTCCCTGAGGCAGTAGCGCTCGTACTACCACATATACGCCCAGTGGCACATCTCAACACCTTCGCATATCGACTAAAGCAACAAGGAGAAGAAGGGATCGGGTACGCCGCCGACTTCCCCATCGAGACGCTTCAGTTGCTCAACGCGCTCGTCGGCGATGACCCGCAAACAGCGCCCTGGAACCTGCTTGAACTTCTGGAGGACATCGCCACGAGCAATCCTGCGCTCAGGCAGAGCGATCCTTGGCGGCGCCTCAAGGCCATCGCCCAATAACGGAAGCATCTTAAATCATGAACCGTAATTCAGCGCCCGACACCCGAGGAGCCACCAAAAGTGTGAACTCAATGTGTTCCGTTGCGGGTATTGAACCTCGATTTGAACCTATTTATGTTAAACGGTTGAAATCATACGATTTCTCTAGCGAGGCTTGGATGCACCCTTAAAGGGTAACCCACAACACGCTGGTTTAATGGATAATTTTTTATGTGCATAGTTGCGGGGCATGCAGACATCGATGTCCACATAAATTATGCGCATAAATTTAGTATTTAATATCAGAAGATTAGACAGATTTCTCCGCCGTTATTCCAAAATCGTGGATAACTTAGCCAGCACCTCATCAATGATGTGCGTCGAAACGCTCTCCAGCTTCCGACCACTACGCGATCCGATATCAAGGGCATGGGGCTGATCACAGCGAACCACGCCCGTTGTTTTGGTCCCTGCCCCCATAAGCGACACGGCAAACCCAGCGGTCCGCGCAAAATTACCTCCGCTGGTGATCGGCAGCACAATCGGAGTTTTCGTCATCCGATTGAACGCGGCGGGCGACACAACCATTACTGGGCGCGTTCCCTGCTGCTCGTGACCTGACGTGGGATCGAGCGAGACGAGGTAGATATCCCCCCGCTCCATCAGATGATCTCGCTCCCGACCGGTTTGGCATCAATCCACGCCCGATCCTCAGCACTGATCTCCGCAGTTTCATCACATTGGGCAAGAAGCTCTTCGAGCGTATAGCGTGGCGGAGCCGCAGGCTCGATCACAAGCCGACCGTTATCAACCGAGATACCGACTTTTGCACCTGCTGTGAGATGCAGCACATCCAGGATCGCCGGCGGAACAGCCAGCATGACGGAGCCACCGACTTTACGGAGATTGGTTGTGTGCATGGCTACCTCCAAAAGTTATATTTTTATATAACACGGCAGCCACCAGCGCTTCAATTAGAAAACAGGAACGTCGTTCCCACTCTCCTTGCCAGAACTCACGCGGCTTCATTCGATACGATCGAACTGCCCCCCCTGCGCCCCTGCGCCCCTTAAGGGCACGATTCGTGGGGCAATAAGGATCGGCGGACGGACCCTGCAAGGTTCCTACTTTAGTGACGTATGAAAGACCTGTTTTTATAGCCATCCACCACGTTTTTTTATCAAGCGCACCCGTTCAAGGCGAGAAAAGCTCCACGCTGTGGCACGCAGGTCAGACTCAGCATAATAGCTGTTGCAGTTAAGAACCTGTCGCAATACATCCAATGTTCTCAGGCTAGCAGGCACGACACTTAACCCTTATCCACGACAGGAACCACAGCGCGGTGAAGGACTCAGAGCAGATTCTGAACGTCTATCTCAGCCATCGCCTGCACCTCGTGGACGTAGCGGCGGGTATCATCGGGTGTCGTGCCCGTGCTGAAGATATCGTCCAGGATGCTTTCATCAAGGCCACCCTTGTCCAGAAGAAGGGCACCGAGATCCAGCGGCCGGTGTCCTACCTAATTCAGGTCGTCCGGCGGCTTGCAATTGACTTCCTTCGGTTTGGGCGCATTCGCAACGAAATCGATGTGGCCGACATCGCCGTGCAGAACCTGCTATGCGATCCCCGCTCCCCGGAGACGTATGTCGGTAACCGTGAGGAACTGGCCATTATCGAAGGGGTGTTGGCTTCGCTACCAGATCGCACGCGCCTCGCGTTTGAAATGAAACGGTTCGGTGATTATAAATTACGTGAAATTGCGGTTGTTCTCGACCTCTCGATTGGTCGAACGGCGCAACTGATTACGGACGCAATGGCAGCCTGTCAGGCGGCTCTTGATAACGCCGCGCCCAGAAACTGAACTGACACGCTTTAAAAATGCGCTCCCGCTCCGTCTCTCTCATAAGATGGCTTTTCTTATGCCGCCCGTCCGTTGAGCGTGGAGCGCCATGTGGTCCGTATGACAGATAACTCTTCCGCTTCAGCCGACCCGCTCACCGCCGAGGCCAATCTTTGGGTCATCCGTCTGACCGAGGAACCGGACGACCGTGATCTCCGAAAAGAGTTCTCCGCCTGGTATGCCCAGTCGCCCGCCCATGCAGATGCCTGGTCAAGAGCCTTACGTGTCTGGGGGCTTACAGGGGCCGTCGGGCCAGTTCTGTTGTCCCTTCCGGATAAACCAAAGAGGACAGAGACGTTCGTTCCACCCAAACCTTCATCATCCCTAAGCGCCATAGCAGGACGGCATGCTGTAGCCCTTTCGCTGGCCACGGTACTATGCGGACTAGGCCTGTTCTTTTTACCTGACATTCGCATTGCGTTGCAGGCCGACTACCAGACCTCGACAGGCAAGGATCAGACCGTAACACTTGCGGACGGCAGCGTCGTCACCCTTGGCGCGCGCTCGGCCATTGCAGTCCGCTATCGCCCCGGTACGCGCGACGTTACCCTACTGGCAGGTGAGGCCTTTTTTCAGGTCAAGCATGACGCAACGCGTCCCTTCCTGGTGACTGCAGGATCTATACAGGCCCGCGATATCGGCACCCGTTTTGATATCCGTCTGGATCCGGCCGAGATACAAGTTGGTGTTCAGGACGGTCGTGTCGACGTATCCAGCCCGACACAGACGCAGGAAGTGGTTTTGGACGCAGGAGACGAAATTAGCGTCGATCGATCTGACAACCATGTGACCCGGAAAACTGTCTCTCCCGACACCATTGGATCCTGGCAAACAGGCACCCTCGTCGTTGATAGCGATACGGTCGGGCACGTTACCGATACCCTTAAACGCTACTATCCGGGCTTTATCGTTAACTGGAGCGCCAAACTTCGGTCGCGTCAGGTCGGCGGCATCTACGACCTGCACAACATCCCGGCAGCCCTCAGAGCCGCAGTTATCCCGTCAGGCGGACAAGTTCGGGAGGTTGCTGGGCATATGCTCATTGCGACTGATGCCCCGGCGTCCCACGAGCAGTAAATTCCCACACAAAAAAAACATCTTAATCTTCAGCAGTTTGGCGGCTCTGAAAAATAATTTGAGACGCTGCCCTATAAAAAGCCCACACGAACCCGTCCATATTTCAAATGCGATGCATTCTCACTTTTGATGGGACGACACATATGGAACCTGAAATTGCACCGCGCCTTGTCGGTCGCACAAAAAAGTCTGGCCTGCGCCATGCATGGCTCAACCGGCCTGTCATGCTGGCAGTTCCCTCCGCGCTTCTTTTTGCGCTAGCGAGCATGGATGCCCGCGCTGCATCTTCAAACGTCAGCCAGACTGCAGCGCCCCTCGCCCGCTCCTATAATATTCCCTCTCTACCCCTCGGGCAGGCATTGGCGACTTACGGCAAGCAGACTGGTGTTCAGGTAACATATGACCCAGCCCTGCTCACGGGGAAAACGTCTGCTGCCGTGTCCGGATCAATGGCCCCGCAAGACGCTCTTCAGAAGCTCTTATCCAGTTCAAATCTTTCCTACCGTTATGCTGGCAGCAATACGATCGTTATTCAGAAGGTAGCCGCCAACATCACGCTTGGTCCTGTCCGTGTAGGCGGTACTGTTACCCATCAGGATCCGACTGGCCCAGGGGCAGGATACGTCGCGACAACCACGATGGCGGGCACCAAAACTGATACGCCTCTTATGGAAATTCCGAATTCTATTTCGGTCGTTACGAAGCAGCAAATGGTGGATCAACAGCCTCAGAGTGTCGCACAAGCTCTTCGATACTCTCCAGGAATAATGTCCGAGAGTGAAGGGACATATGGCAATGGCTCTCCGAAAGGAGCTGATACAGGCATTATGCAGCGCGGTTTCAGTACTTCGCAGTTTGTTGATGGTCTTATGACGAATTCTACAAGTTCCGGGGAAACGGCTTTTTTAGAACGCATTGAAGTTGTAAATGGACCTGCATCTGTGATGTATGGACAAACAACACCAGGTGGCATGATAGGAATGAGCCTGAAGAAGCCAACTGATACACCTTTGCATCAGGTTTCACTTGGATTCGGCAACTGGGGCCGTTACGAAGCGACCTTCGATATCAGTGATAAAGTTACGAAGTCAGGAAATATTCGTTATAGAATTGCTGGCATCGGCGTTACTCAAGGAACCCAAACCAATTATGTTGATTATCATCGGGTAGGGGTACTCCCGTCTTTAACGTGGGATATAGATAATAAAACGTCTTTAACTTTGACTGGTATGTATATGTACACTCCGGGTGAAGGTACTGCCAGTCAATATCCCCGCATAGGCACATTATCCCCAAACCCAAACGGTCAGATTTCACGGAGTACATTTTTAGGAGAACCTAGTTGGAATAATAACGGAAACAAAGACGCTATGTTTGAATATCAGTTTAAGCACAAATTTAACAAGTATATCAATTTCAGTCAGGTATTCCGATGGGAAAATAGTAATTGGAATCAACAGGATACTTACTTAAAGACGGGCACGTTAACTGATACGACTGCGCCGCTCCAACCAATGGACTATCATACAAATACAAACACCGTAGGGATGGACGCGAGGTTTTTTGGAAAATTTAACACGTGGTCCTTAAACCATACATGGGTTGTCGGTTCCGATTTCCGCCAATACAACTACAATTCACAATATTCCTATGATTATACTTCAAATCCATCTGTAAATTTATATAGACCCAATTATAGTTATTCGCCTTGCTTTACGTGGAACCATGCAGGGTGCCAATTAACAGGGGCTGTATACAACAGCATTTACTTTCAGGAGGGCATATATTTTCAGGATCAAATAAAATGGAAGAGGCTATCCATCCTTCTTGGCGGCAGACAAGATTGGGTCAATATGAAATACAAAGCAGATTCCACATCTACAAATGAAAATACAGAAAATGTTAAGGTAAGCCAAGACTACCTAAGTACTGACAAACCCCAACCCCAGTCTGCATTTACATGGCGATCTGGCTTAATATACAATTTCAATTTCGGATTAGCACCATATTTTAGCTACTCGACGTCGTTCGTGCCGCAAATCGGATCGACCAACTATCAGGGCCATCCATTTTCACCACTAACAGGGAAGCAACTCGAAGCTGGATTGAAATATAAAGTTCCTAATAAGGATATTTTATTGACCGCAGCAGCTTTCCACATTAACGAAGATCATTATCTTATAAGCGATTTGGAACACACAAATTATAGTACGGATGCTGGCCGAGTTAAATCTCAAGGGTTTGAGATTGCGGCCAATGCAAATATTACGAATGATTTAAAAATTATAGTTTCCTACAGCTATACCGATATCCGGTATGCGAAGTCCAATCTTACCGCCAAGAGATATAACCCCATTACGTCAGAATCATATGGAAATGCACTTTCTCAAGAAGGGATGACAGTGCCATATGTTCCGCGAAATATGTTTTCGTTTTTTTCAGACTATATGCTGCCAAATAATTTCATTAAAGGGTTAGAGGTGAATTTTGGTGCTAGATACACTGGGTTCACGTATACGGATAACGTCGAGTCTTTTAAGACACGACCCTATATTTTATTTGATGCCGGTGTTCATTATGATTTTGGACAGACAATTCCTTTTTTGAGAGGATTAACGGCACAAGTGGCAATGTCTAATCTTGCCAACACATATTATGAAACGAGATGTTCAAAAACTGTATGCTACCTTGGTCAGGGTAGACGAATTTACGGGAACTTAACGTATAATTGGTGAAATTTTTCCGCCGAAAACTGCACCGACTTTCCTTATTTAAAATCAATGTGTTGCCCCTCATCTCGATGCCAGAGTCGTGGGGCAACATCGCTGCAAGTTCCGAGGGGCATCCCATGCAACAATCATGGGTTATCCCCGGCAATATCCATGGGGCCATCCATGCCAAACTCGGGGGACGCTCCTGTGCACTATCCGTGAAGTTACACGGCAACAGGCGTGGAATGCGCTCCCCGCCCCAAAAACTTTCGCGAAACTGGAGAAACCTGTTCGGAGATATATCCAGTGGGATCACACCAGAATGATGCGCAGAACGACCGGAACATGCTCTTCCGCCTGATCGTCAGCGGCCAGATATCCCTTACCGTTCCAGCGGGGCGGCCACGGTACGGGCCACGATTTCGGGCGAACCGCCGGCATTTGACGCCGAGACCGAGATCACCGGCAGGTCAATATCGGGCAGGTCCGAGACCGGCAGGAGTGAACTGCCCCGGGTTTACCGGAGAGGGATTTGTTCAGTAATCAGGCTGCGATATCAAGTCTGCTCTGATCTGCATAGAAGGCGCGTTCGGCTTCGGCGGGAGGCCTGTAGCCGATTGGCGCCAGC